>JBARKH010000162.1:0-4281 GCA_049801295.1 Allostellaceae bacterium
GGCCGCGACCGCGCTTGGCCTCGTCGCCGGCGTTCCTGGCGTCGCTCGGGCCGCCGCGCCGGCAGGGCAACTGACCTATGGCATCCACGTCTCGCTCGCGCCGACCTGGTTCGATCCGGCGGAGACGCTGGGGCTCATCACGCCGTTCATGGTCCTCTACGCGCTGCATGACGCGATGGTGAAGCCGATGCCGGGCAAGCTGCAGACGCCGTGTCTTGCCGAGTCGTTTGCCGCCTCTGAGGACGGGCTAACCTACGATTTCGTGATCCGCAAGGGAGCCAAGTTCCACAACGGCGAGCCAGTGACCGCGGAGGACGTCAAGTTCTCCTACGAGCGCTATCGCGGCGCCGCGCACGAGCTGATGAAGGACCAGATGGCGGCGATCGAGACGCCCGACCCTTCGCATGTCCGGTTTAAGCTGAAAAAGCCGTGGCCCGACTTCTTGAGCTTCTATTCGAGCGCGACCGGCGCGGGCTGGATCGTGCCCAAGAAATACGTCGAGAAGGTTGGCGACGACGGCTTCAAGAAGGCTCCGATCGGTGCCGGCCCCTATAAATTCGTGTCATTCACGCCGGGCGTCGAATTGGTGCTCGAAGCGTTCGAGGGCTATTGGCGCAAAGTGCCGAGCGTCAAGCGGCTGGTCATGAAGGTGATCCCCGACGAGGCGACGCGCCTGGCCGCGTTGAAGCGGGGCGAGATCGACATTGCCTACTCGATCCGCGGCGAACTCGCCGAGGAAATACGGCAGGCGCCGGGCCTCAGCCTGAAGCCCGTTGTGTTGCAGGCGCCCAACTGGCTCTATTTTCCCGAGCAGTGGGACCCGAAGTCGCCGTGGCATGACGTGCGGGTGCGCCAGGCGGTCAATCTGGCGATCGATCGCGAGGGCATGAACAAGGCGCTGTTCCTCGGCTATTGCAAGACCACCAACAGCGTCATCCCCTATACATTCATCGATTACTGGCAGCCGCCGGCCGCCGTTTACGATCCGGTGAAGGCAAAGGAATTGTTGACCGCGGCCGGCCATCCCGGTGGGTTCGATGCCGGCCTTCTCTACTGCGACAGCTCGTACTCAAACATGGCCGAGGTGTCGCTGAATAACCTTGCCGCCATCGGGATCACTACCAAGCTGCAGCCGATCGAGCGCGCCGGTTTCTTTGCCGGCTATTCGGGCAAGAAATACGCGCGCGGCATCATCCAAGGGGCGAGCGCCGCGTTCGGCAACGCGGCGACCCGGCTCGCCTCCTTTGTTGTAAAGGGCGGCGCCTACGTCTATGGCAGCTATCCCGATATCGACGCGCTCTACCCCGAGCAGGCCGACGAAATGGACCACGCCAAGCGCAGTGCGATCCTCACCAAGATGCAGCAGATGGTCTACGAGAAGTCGATCTATGCACCGATCTGGCAACTCGGGTTTATCAACGCGGTCGGCCCGCGGGTTGGCGAATCCTCGTTCGGCCTGATCGCCGGGTTCGCCTACACCGCGCCATTCGAAGACCTCACGATCAAGGTTTAGCCATGGCCCCTGCAATGGACGGCTTGGATTCGAGGGCAACATGAGGCGCTACATTATCAGGCGGGTCGGCTATTGCCTGCTGTCGCTGTTCCTGTTGTCGGTAACCATCTTCTTCTTCGTCAGGGTGACCGGCGACCCGGCGACCCTCTTGGTCGAGCCGGGGGCGAGCGATGCGGACATCGCCGCCATCCACCATCAGTTCGGTCTCGATCAGCCGCTCTGGGTGCAGTACGCGCTGTTTATGTGGAGCCTGGCGCACGGCGATCTCGGCCAGTCGTTCTATTACCAGACGCCGGTCATGGATCTCTATCTCCAGCGGCTGCCCAATTCGCTGCTGCTGGCCTCCGTTGCGATGGCCCTGTCGCTCTTGATCGGCATCCCGAGCGGGATCCTTGCTTCGGTCAGGGTCGGCGGGTTCTGGGATGGCTTCGGCAAGCTGTTTTCGCTGCTCGGGCTGTCGCTGCCCTCGTTCCTCGTCGGCCTGCTGCTGATCCTGGTTTTTTCCGTCTATCTCGGCTGGCTGCCGTCGTCGGGTTCCGGGACGCCACTCCATCTGATCATGCCAGCCTTTGCGCTCGGCTGGTATTTCGCCGCCTCCCACATGCGGCTCACCCGCTCCTCGATGCTCGATGTGCTGGGCTCGGAATACATCAAGCTCGCGCGGCTCAAGGGCCTGCCGCAATCCCTCGTCATTGCCAAGCACGCCTTCAAGAACGCCCTCATTCCGGTGCTCACCCTCGCCGGCATCAACCTTGTCATCATGGTCAATGTCGCCGTGGTGGTGGAGGTGGTGTTCGCCTGGCCGGGCATCGGACGGCTCCTCTATGAAGGCATTACCTTCCGCGATTTCCCGATCGTCCAGGGCGTCGTCATCCTGGGCGGCGCGATGATTGTCGTTGTGAACCTGGTCATCGACATTTTGTACGCCGTGATCGATCCGCGCATCCGGCTGGAGAGCTGACGCCATGAGCACCCCCGCAGACGTCATCCGCCTGCCGACGCCCAGGCCGCGCTTCGCCGCGATCCGGGCGATGCGGCTCGGCGATGTCCCGATGCTCCCGCTCGTGATCCTCGGCGTTATCGCCCTGGTCGCGGTCTTCGCCAATCAGCTGGCGCCGCACAACCCCGAGGTCGGCAGCCTCACCGCCCGGTTCAAGCCACCGTTCTGGGTGACCGGCGGCAGCACCGAATATCTCCTCGGCACCGACCAGCTCGGGCGCGATGTGCTGTCGCGGCTGATCTTTGGCGCGCGCGTCTCGATGGTGGTGGGCTTCACCGCGGTCTTTTTCGCCGGCATCGTCGGCACCGTGCTCGGCATCGTTTCGGGCTATTTGGGCGGCTGGGTCGACCAGGTCATCATGCGCATCACCGACACCTGGCTCGCCCTGCCGGCACTGATGTTTGCGATCTTCCTTGCCTCGATCGTCGGCCCCAGCGTGTGGAACATCGTCATCATCCTCGGCCTCGTCTATTGGACGCGCTACGCGCGCGTCATCAGGGGCGAGGTGCTTTCCCTCAAGGAGCGCGAGTTCGTCCGCCTCGCCATCGTCGCCGGCGTTTCGAAATTGACGATCATGCGGCGCCACATCCTGCCCAATGTCATCAACTCCGCGATCGTGATTGGCACCTTGATGCTGGGCGTCGTCATCATCACAGAGGCGACGCTGTCGTTCCTCGGGGTCGGCGTGCCGCCGCCGCAGCCGGCCTGGGGCCTGATGCTGTCGGACGGCAAGCAGGGGCTGATGGTCGGCTATTGGTGGCTGACCGTTTTCCCGGGCGGCTGCATCGTCTTGATGGTTCTCTCGGCGAACCTGCTTGGCGACTGGCTCCGGGTCAAATTCGACCCACAACTGCGGCAGCTCTAATGCCAGGGATCAATACCGCTGCGCCGCTGCTCGAACTCGACAACCTCTCGACCCATTACGTCTCGGCGCAAGGCACGCGGATCGTCCGCGCGGTCGATGAGGTGTCGCTCCGCCTCAATGCCGGCGAGACTCTTGGCATCGTCGGGGAATCAGGTTCGGGCAAGAGCACGCTCGCGCTGACCATCCTGCGCGTCCTGCCGCCGGCGGCGCGGATCGTTGGCGGCCGGATGCTGTTCGAGGGCGAAGATCTGGTCGCCAAATCCGAGGCCGAGATGCAGCAGATCCGCGGCAAGCGGATCGCGATGATCCTGCAGGATCCGATGGCCTCCTTGAACCCGCTGTTCACGATCGGCGACCAGGTGGCCGAGCCGATCCGGGTCCATGAGGGAGCGAGCCGGGCGAGCGCCTGGAGCCGGGCGTGCGACCTCTTGAAGGCGGTGCGGATCCCGTCCCCTGAAACCCGGGTGCGGCAATACCCGCACGAGATGTCAGGCGGCATGCGCCAGCGCATCGTCGGCGCGATCGGGATTTCCTGCGAGCCGCGCCTCTTGATCGCCGACGAGCCGACCACCAGCCTCGACCTGACGATCCAGGCCCAGTATTTGAAGCTGTTGCACGATTTGCAGCAGGCGCACGGCCTCGCCCTCATCTTCATCACCCACAACCTCGGCATCGTCGCCAAGATGTGCGACCAGCTCGCGGTCATGTATGCCGGGCGGGTGGTCGAATCGGGACCGGTGTCGCGGGTCTTCAACGCGCCGGCCCACCCCTATACAAAGGCGCTGTTGAACTCGATCCCGCGGATGGGCGACCCCGACCAGCGCCTCGCTGCAATC
This sequence comes from Allostellaceae bacterium, assembly GCA_049801295.1. Classification (GTDB taxonomy): domain Bacteria; phylum Pseudomonadota; class Alphaproteobacteria; order ATCC43930; family CGMCC-115725; genus DATARH01. The sequence continues at coordinate 4,215 of JBARKH010000162.1, forward strand.
GACGGACAGCCGCCCGACCTCTCGGCGCTGCCGCCGGGCTGCGCCTTCGCCCCGCGCTGCCCGCAGG
>JBARKH010000163.1:0-9253 GCA_049801295.1 Allostellaceae bacterium
CGCGTCTTCCTCGTCTTCTTCGATTGGGATCGCGCGACGATCACCGCCGAGGGCGAGCGCACCGTCCAACAGGCGGCCGACGCCTTCAAATCGGGCGCGCCGGTGCAGCTCCAGGTGACCGGCTATACCGACTCGTCGGGATCGGTCGGCTACAACCAGCGCCTCTCGGAACGCCGCGCCAACGCGGTCGCTGCCGCGCTCGCCCGGCTGGGTGTTCCGCGCAACGAGATGACCGTCAGCGGGCGCGGCAAGAACGACCAGCGCGTACCCACCGCGGACGGCGTGCGCGAGCCGCAAAACCGCCGCGTCGAGATTGTCTTCTGATCGGGCGCGATGGCCAGCCAGCGAGAGGCCCGCTTCGGCGGGCCTCTTTTTGCGCGCTTGCCTATGGTATTCGTCCCTTGCATCCAGAAGGGAACGACCATGATCAAGAGCCTGTCCTTATTGACCCGCAAGCCGGGGCTGTCGCACGAGGAGTTCGTGCGCCATTGGCTCGAGATCCACGCGCCGTTGGCTCATGCCGTGCCCGGCGTCAAACGTTATGTGCAGAACCACATTGAGGGCGAGCGCACCCGGCCTGACATCGCGACAACCGAGGTGGCGGTCGATGGGATCGCCGAGCTCTGGTTCGACGACCGCGCCGCGATGGACCGCGCCAACGCCTCGCCCGAGGCCAAACGCCTGCATGACGACGGCGCCCTCTTCATCGGCGGGATCAAGACCTTCATCATCGAAGAAAAGGTGATCATCCCCATATCGGAGTGAGGGAAGCCGAGGAGGCGATGATGAGCCCGGACGACGTCATCGAGATTGGCGGGGCGCTCACCGAGGCCGGCGCCGCAAAGCCGGCGCTGCGCTATCAGAGTGGCTTTGGCAACGAGCTGGCGAGCGAGGCGCTGCCGGGCGTCTTGCCGCAGGGCCAGAACGCGCCGCAGACGCCGCCGCGCGGGCTTTATACCGAGCAGCTGTCGGGGACGGCGTTTACCGCGCCGCGCCGCGACAACCGCCGCTCCTGGCTCTATCGGATCCGGCCCTCGGCGATGCACGGCGCGTTCCGCCGCATCGATGATCGCCTGATCCGCACCGCGCCCTGCGACGAAGCCGCGACCTCGCCCAACCGACTGCGCTGGAACAAGCTGCCGTTCCCGGCCGAGCCGGCCGACTTCGTCGAGGGCCTCATCACGATCGGGACCAATGGCGACGCGCGCCAGCGCAGCGGGATCGCCGTCCATCTCTACCGCGCCAGCCGATCGATGACCGACCGGGTGTTTTATGACGCCGATGGTGAGCTGTTGATCGTGCCGCAAGAGGGACGCCTCATGCTCTACACCGAGTTCGGGCCGCTCGAGGTGAGCCCGGGTGAGATCGCGCTCGTCCCGCGCGGCGTCAAATTCCGTGCCGAATTGCCCGATGGACTAGCGGGGGGCTATGTCTGCGAGAATTACGGCGGCCTCCTTCGCCTGCCCGAACTCGGTCCGATCGGCGCCAACGGGCTCGCCAACCCGCGCGATTTCCTGAGCCCCACCGCCGCATTCGAGGATCACAGCGGGCCCTATGAGCTGGTCGTCAAGTTCGAGGGGCATCTGTGGGCGAGCGTGATCGACCATTCGCCGCTCGATGTCGTGGCGTGGCACGGCAATTACGCGCCCTATAAATACGACCTCGCCCGCTTCAACACGATCGGCACGGTCAGCTTCGACCACCCCGATCCGTCGATCTTCACCGTCCTGACCGCGCCGAGTGACACCCCGGGCACCGCGAATTGCGACTTCGTGATCTTCCCGCCGCGTTGGATGGTCGCCGAACACACGTTCCGCCCGCCGTTTTTCCACCGCAACGTGATGAGCGAGTTCATGGGGCTGGTGCACGGCGCCTACGACGCCAAGGCCGAGGGTTTCATGCCGGGCGGCATGTCGCTGCACAATTCGATGTCGGCGCACGGCCCCGATCGCGCCACCTTTGACAAGGCCGTCGCCGCCGATCTGACGCCGCACCGAATCGCCGATTCGCTCGCCTTCATGTTCGAAACGCGCCTCGTCGTCCGCCCGACCCGCTTCGCGCTCGACACCCCGGCCTTGCAGGCAGACTACGATGCGTGCTGGGCCGGGTTTGATCGGAGGTTCGAGGGATAAACCGGCCGGCGCGCTATCTGTTCATAGCTGTCAGGAAAATCCGCCGCCCCGGTTGCGTTGACACCCTCCGGCACGGGGTCTAAGTCAAACGCTGCTGGGAGCCGCACTTTTGCCGGAACCTAACGCATGACCTCCGACCCGCGGCCGCTATCGCCGCATCTTCAGATCTATCGCTGGCAGCTGACTTCGGTGCTGTCGATCCTGCACCGGGCGAGCGGCGTGGCGCTCGCCCTGGGCACGATCCTCCTGGTGTGGTGGCTGGCCGCGGCGGCGGACGGGCCGCAGGCTTACGGGCGCGTCCAGTGGTTTCTCGCCTCGTGGGTCGGCCGCTTCCTCTTATTCGGCTGGAGCGTCGCGCTGTTCTACCATCTGTGCAACGGGCTGCGGCATCTGTGGTGGGATACCGGGCGCGGCCTCGACCTCAAAAGCGTCTATGCCGGCGGCTGGACGGTGGTCGCGGCGACAACCGTCTTGACCGTGATCGCCTGGATCGCCGGCATCGCCACTTGGAGCCGATGAGATGGCAACGCCGCGGATGCGCTCGCCGTTGAGCCGCGCGATCGGGCTCGGCTCCGCCAAGGAAGGGGTCGCGCATTGGTGGGCGCAGCGGGTGACCGCGCTCGCGCTGGTGCCGCTGACGCTGTGGTTCGTGATCGCCGTCATCGAATTGGCCGGCGCCGACCGCGCCCTCTTCGTCGCGTGGGTCCGCCACCCGCTGCCGGCGGTTCTCCTCATCTTGCTATTGATCGCGACCTTCTATCACGGCGCGCTCGGGCTGCAGGTCGTCATCGAGGATTATGTCGAGAACGAAACCCTGCGCTTCGGGCTTTTGATCGTCATGCGACTCGCCGCAATCGGCCTCGCCGTGCTCGGCGTCTTCGCCGTCATTAAACTCTCGCTCGGCGCCTAACGGGCGCGAAACCCTGCGGAGCCCCAAGGGACATACCGCCCATGCCTGTCGCCTATCCGATCACCGATCACGAATACGATGTTGTCATCGTCGGCGCCGGCGGCGCCGGCCTGCGCGCGACCTTGGGCGCCACCATCGGAGGGCTGAAGACCGCGTGCATCAGTAAGGTGTTCCCGACCCGCAGCCACACCGTGTCGGCGCAAGGCGGCATCAGCGCCGCGCTCTCCAACATGGGCGCCGACGACTGGCGCTGGCACATGTACGACACCGTCAAGGGGTCGGATTGGCTCGGCGACCAGGACGCGATCGAATACATGTGCCGCCAGGCGATCCCGGCGGTGATCGAACTCGAACATTTCGGGGTGCCGTTCTCGCGCACCGAATCGGGGCAGATCTATCAGCGCCCGTTCGGCGGCCACATGATGGAATATGGCGAGGGCGCACCGGCCAACCGTGCCTGCGCCGCCGCCGACCGCACCGGCCACGCCATCATCCACACGCTCTACCAGCAATCCTTGCGCCACAACGCCGAGTTCTTTGTCGAGTATTTCGCCCTTGATTTGATCATGGACGAGGAGGGCATCTGCCGCGGCGTCATGGCGTGGAACCTCGAAGACGGCACGATCCACCGGTTTCGCGCCCAGATCGTTATGCTCGCCACTGGCGGATACGGGCGGACCTATTTCACCTGCACCTCGGCCCATACCTGTACCGGCGACGGCAACGCGATGGTGTTGCGCGCCGGGTTGCCGCTGCAGGACATGGAGTTCATCCAGTTCCACCCGACCGGGATCTATCGCGCCGGCTGCCTCATCACCGAGGGGGCGCGCGGCGAAGGCGGCTATCTGACGAACAGCGAGGGCGAGCGCTTCATGGAGCGCTATGCCCCGCATGCCAAGGATCTCGCCTCACGCGATGTGACCAGCCGGGCGATGACAATCGAAATCCTCGAGGGGCGCGGCTGCGGCCCCGACAAGGACCACATTTTCCTTCATCTCGAACACCTCGACCCGGCGATGCTGCATCTGCGCCTGCCCGGGATTTCGGAGACCGCGAAGATCTTTTCCGGGGTCGATGTGACGCGCGAGCCCATCCCGGTATCGCCGACCGTGCACTACAATATGGGCGGGATCCCGACCAACTACCGCGGCGAGGTGCTGCGCCCGACCAAGCGGAGCCCCGATGCCGTGGTGCCGGGGCTGATGGCGATCGGCGAGGGGGCGAGCGTGTCGGTGCACGGCGCCAACCGGCTCGGCTGCAACTCGCTCCTCGACATCGTCGTCTTCGGCCGCGCCGCGGCACATCGCGCCACCGAGCTGGTTCGCCCGGGCCAGGCGCATGCCCCGCTGCCGGGAAACGCCGGGGAGCAGGCGATCGCCCGGCTCGACGCGGTGCGGCAGGCCGAGGGGCCGCGCAAGACCGCCGAGATCCGCGTCGAAATGCAGCGCACGATGCAGAACCACTGCGCGGTGTTCCGCACCGCCAAGGTGTTGGGCGAGGGAGTCGCGAAGATCGACCAGGTGGCGAAGAGCTATGCCGATCTCGGCATATCCGACCGCTCGATGATCTGGAACAGCGATCTGGTCGAGGCGCTCGAACTGAAGAACCTCTTGGAGCAGGCGACCGTGGCGCTGCATTCGGCCGAGAACCGCACCGAGAGCCGCGGCGCCCATGCCCGCGAGGATTTCCCGGAGCGCGACGACAAGAACTGGCTCAAGCACACGCTGGCCTGGCTCGATAAGAACGGCAAGGTTCGGCTCGGCGACCGCCCGGTTCACCTGTTCACGCTGTCGAACGAAGTCGAGGTGTTCCCGCCCAAGGCGCGGAATTATTGAGATGGCCGAATTCGCTCTGCCCGCCAATTCCAAGATCGGCACCGGCAAGACCCACGCGGCGCCGCCCGACCCGAAGCGCCTGCGCCGGTTTCACATCTATCGCTGGAACCCCGATGACGGGCACACCCCGGTCGTCGACACCTACCCGATCGACCTGGGTGATTGCGGACCGATGGTCCTCGACGCGCTCATCAAGATCAAGAACGAGGTCGACACTACGCTGACCTTCCGCCGCTCATGCCGTGAGGGCGTGTGCGGCTCCTGCGCGATGAACATCGACGGCACCAATACGCTCGCCTGCATCAAGGCGATCGACGAGATCAAAGGGGATGTGCGGATCTATCCCTTACCCCACAAGCCGGTGATCAAGGATCTCGTCCCCGACCTCACTCACGTCTACGCGCAGTACCAATCGATCCAGCCTTGGCTGCAGACCGAGAGCACGGCGCCGCCCGACCGCGAGCGGCTGCAGTCACCCGACGAGCGCGCCCAGCTCGACGGGCTCTGGGAGTGCGTCTTGTGCTTCTGCTGCTCGACGGCATGCCCGTCCTATTGGTGGAACGGCGAGCGCTATCTGGGGCCGGCGGTGCTCCTTCAGGCCTATCGCTGGATCGCCGACAGCCGCGACGAGAAGACCGGCGACCGGCTCGACGCGCTCGAAGACCCGTTCCGCCTCTACCGCTGCCACACGATCATGAACTGCACCAAGACCTGCCCGAAAAACCTCAATCCGGCCAAGGCCATCGCCGAGATCAAAAAGCTGATGGTGATGCGGCGGTAAGCCCACTCTTGTCATCCGGCGCCGGCCGGGATCCATTTTTCAACTGCTCGTGCGATGGGATCGTGGATACCGGCTTTTGCCGGTATGACAGGGGAGAGTGTGCCGCGGGCCACTCAGTCGCTGGTGCCGACGGGGCCGGCGCCGAGGCTGCGGCCGATGACGGCGTAAAGCGGCTGGCCGCCGCCCGGCGGGGTGCGGTCGAGGCAGCGGATATCGGCCCAGTTGCCGGAGCCCGCAAAATGCTGGGCGACTAGGCAGAGATGGCCGGTCTCGTCCAGGAGGCACCAGCAGGCGATCGGCTTGGTTGCGACGCAGCGGTTCGAAAAGGCGATGATCAGCGGCGCTCCTGGGCGCAACACGCGGGCGATCTCGCGGATGACTTCGCCTGGGCGGGCCAGATGCTGGATCGCGGCGCACATCGTCGCGCCGTCGAATTCGCCGGTGGCGAAGGGCAGGATCGGGTTGTTGTTGAGGTTCTGCAGCCGCCACTCGTCGAGAAACGGGTTTTCCGCGAGCGCGCGGCCCTCGTTGCCGATCCCGACGACCCGCCGATAGGGCGCCTCTGGCGGCAGGTGCGAAAGCCAGCCCGACATCACATCGAGGATCGAGCCCCCGGGCGGCAGCACCTCGCGATAGAGGTTGGTGACGGCGGCGATCGCGGCGCTGTCGATACGTCCGAACGGCGCTTCCGGCGCGAATGCGGGGCCAAACACCGAATCGGGCGCCGGATCGGGCGCCGCAACAGCAGTTGTCTGGAATGGTTCCCTGATCCCGTCACGCGCCATGTCGGTTCAGATAGGGACCGGCGTGGAACCGCTCAAGCCCGCCGCAACCCAAGATTCACCTACAATCGTATCTTTCGCCGGCCCTGCGTGATCAATCTGCCACCCTAGTCGTTGAGGGCGCGCTCAGGGGCGGTCAGCGGCAGCCCGAGATCGTGCGCGACCGCGGGATGCGTCAGGAGGCCCCTTGCGGCGTTGAGCCCATTGCGCAGATGCGGATCGTCGGAGAGGGCCCGCCGCCAGCCGCGATCGGCGATTCCCAGGACGAACGGCAGGGTCGCGTTGTTGAGCGCCACCGCGGAGGTACGGGCAACGGCGCCCGGCATGTTGGTGACGCAGTAATGCACCACCCCCTCGTCGATGAAGGTCGGCGCGGCATGGGTGGTCGGACGGCTGGTTTCGATGCAGCCGCCCTGATCGATCGAGATGTCGACGATGACCGAGCCGGGCTTCATTTGGCGCACCAATTCGCGGCTCACGAGCTTCGGTGCCGCCGCGCCCGGCACTAGGACCGCGCCGATCAGAAGATCGGCGGCGATGACTTCGCGCTCGATCGTCTCGACCGTGGAGAAGAGCGTGTGGAGCTGCGAGCCGAATTGCAGGTCGAGTTCGTACAGCCGCGGCAGCGAGCGGTCGATCACGGTGACATAGGCCTCCATTCCCATCGCCACGCGCGCCGCGTTGGTGCCGGAAACCCCGCCGCCGAGGATCACCACCTTGGCCGCCGCCACCCCGGGGACGCCGCCCAAAAGGATTCCCATGCCGCCCTGTTCCTTTTCCAGGCAGTGGGCGCCGACCTGCACACTCATCCGCCCGGCAACCTCGCTCATCGGCGCCAAGAGCGGCAGCCCGCCAGTTTTGTCGGTCACGGTCTCATAGGCGATCGCAACCGCGCCCGAACGAAGAAGCCCTTCGGTCAGCGCGCGGTCGGCGGCGAGGTGGAGATAGGTGAAGAGGATCTGGTCCTCACGCAGCGCGCCGATCTCCCCGGGCTGCGGTTCCTTGACCTTGACGATCAGCTCGGCCGCGGCAAAGACATCGGCCGCCCGAACCAGGATCTCGGCGCCGGCTTTCTCGTAAGCCGGGTCGTCAAAACCGATGCCGGCGCCGGCGCCGCTCTCGACCACCACCTTGTGCCCGTGATGGACCAGTTCGCGCACGCTGCCGGGCACGAGACCGACGCGGTATTCGTGGGTCTTCACCTCTTTCGGAACCCCGATCAGCATCGCCGCAACCCTCGTCCGGCCGCTCGGCGCGCAGCTCGCCAAGTCGGACCGCGGCCGCGATGATAGCCCGGACGGCCCCGATCGGCACGCCTTAGCCGCGATTGAGCGGATGGCGCCGCGACTACCCCTCTCCCGCGGCGCGGGAGAGGGGTTCAGCCTTGCAATTCCGCCCCGGCAAACTCGCTGGCGACGACCTCGCGCAGGAGGCCGCGCAGCGTGGCCGCGCGCGCGCTGCCGAAGACATCGTCGAAGCGCGTCTGCGCCACCCTCCAGCGCTCGTCCGCCTCGCGCAACTTTGCCGCTCCCGCCTCGCTCAGGCACAGCTCGCGGCGGCGCCGGTCGGCCGAGGAGGCGACGATGGCTATCAGTCCGTCGCGCTGCAGTGGCAGGATGTTGCGGCCAAGTGTGGTGCGGTCCATCACCAGAGCGGCGGCCAGCGTGTTGATCGTCATCGGGCCGTCGCGCCGCAAGCGGCTGAGGATCGCGAACTGGGTCGCGCGCAAGCCCACCGGCGCGAACAGCTGGTCATAGAATTGCGACACATGGCGGGCCGCCTGGCGGATCGCCAGGCAGTTGCAATCCTGAAAGCTCGGGCCGGGGCTGGCGCTTTGGCTGGCGCTCATGGCGGCACTCCGAAATAAGGCGGCGCGGGTTCTGGACAAAGGCGTATATGCGCGCTTATATAGGCGCATATACACTCGATTACCAGCCGCCCTCGTGGCCGGGAGAATAGCATGCCACTAGATGCCGCGATCGCGCCACTTCCTCTCGTTCGTCTCGCTCCCGCGCCAAGCCGACCGCTCGATCCGCGAACCCGGCTCCTCCTTGACGCGCCGATCGCGCGGACCTTGCTGCGCCTCGCCTGGCCCAACATCCTCGTAATGCTGGCGCAAGCCTCGACCGGTCTCATCGAGACCTGGTGGGTGTCGCGCCTCGGGATCGATGCGCTCGCCGGGATGGCGCTCGTGTTTCCCGGTTTCATGATGATGCAGATGCTTTCAGCCGGCGCGATGGGCGGCGGCATTTCGTCGGCCATCGCCCGCGCGCTTGGGGGCGGCCGGCGCGAGGATGCCGACGCCCTGGTGCTCCACGCGATCGTCATCAATGTCGTGATCGGCAGCACCTTTGCGGCCCTGATGCTTGCCTTCGGACCATCGTATTACCGCGCGCTCGGCGGCGATGGCGCCTCCCTCAAAGCCGCGCTCCTCTATTCCAACGTCGTCTTCGCCGGGACCCCGCTCGTTTGGCTGATGAACGCACTGGCGAGCGTCATCCGCGGCACCGGCAACATGCTCGTTCCCTCGCTCGCCGTGTGCGTGGGCGTGGTGCTGCTGGTACCGCTGTCGCCCTGCCTGATTTTCGGGGTCGGGGCGTTTCCGGCGCTCGGCCTCGCCGGCGCCGGGATCGCCGTGGTGGCGACGACGGCGCTCACGACGGTGGTGCTTGCCGCATACATTGCCGCCCGCCGCAGCGTTGTCCGATTCGCCCGGACGCGGCTGCGCGGGGCCTTGTTCGCCGACATCCTGCGCGTGGGCGCGGTCGCCTCGGTGACGACGCTGCAGACGACGCTGACCGTAGGGTTGACGA
>JBARKH010000164.1:0-5588 GCA_049801295.1 Allostellaceae bacterium
GAGTTCGCCGGCGCGGGCCGGCGACACCAAGAGCGCTACGCCAAACGCGACGAGGCTCCCGAGCGCGATCTCGAACACCCGCTCGAGCGCCGCCGCGACGACCACGGTCTGGCTGGGATAGGCGAGGAGGACGATCGCCGCGGTCACCGGCGCGATCCGGTAGCTCGGTCGCAACGCCACCACCGCCGCCAGCGGCACCAGCGCGACGGCGAGCGCGAACCCGGTCGATAGGACGCCCGGATGCGGGATCGCCAAGGTCACCACAACGCCCCAGCCGGCGCCGCCGATCGTGCCGATGAAGCGGTCGAGCATCGCTTTGAGCGAGCCACCGACACTCGCCTGCGTCACGATGACCGCGGTCAGCACGGCCCAATAGACCTGCGGCAGGTCGAATAAATGGGCGATTGCGAAGGTGATGAGGCCGGCCGCGCTCATGCGCAGGGTCAGCCCCGTTTCGAGCCGGTGCTGCGCCAGCCAACCAACGAATGACGAGGGGTGCATCACGCGCCGTTTCGCCGCGCCCGCGATGCGGTTAGCCAAAGCGCGGCATCACCTCCTGGCACAAGAGGCGCAGCGCATTCAGCACCCGGTCATGCGGAATGAGGCCCCCGCAATTGAGTTCGGCGAGGATGCCGTCGAAGCCGACCTCGTCCTGCAGCCGGCGCAATCTCTCGGCGACGCTGTCGGGCGTCCCGACCAGCACGTTGCCGCGCAGCACATCGGCATAGGTCAGCGTGCGCAGATGTTCGGCGCGGTCGATGAAGGCCTGCCGGCCGGAGCGGCGCGCCGAATCGGCGATCAGCTCGTATTGCAACCGGTAGAAATGGGTGACGCTCGCCTCGGCTTCGGCGTGGGCGCGCTCCTCGGTCTCGGCGATGTAGATCGGCGCCGAGACATAGGCCTTGCCCCGGCCGGGATGGCCGGCCGCCTTCCACCCCTCCTGATAACTGGCGATCTGGGGGGCGATGTCGGACCAGGTCGCATGGCGCACGCTGGCGAACACCGGATAGCCCTGGCCGCCGATCGCCGGGAAGGTGTCGGGGGTGCTGGCGGCGATACGGATCGGCGGCATTTTGCCCTGGTAGGGGTGCGGCACGCAGGCAACATCGTGGAAGCTGTGAAACCGGCCCTCATAGGAGAAGCGCGGTTCGCTCCACGCCCGCTTGACGATCTCGAAGATTTCGGCAAAGCGCTCGCGGCTTTCGTCATAGGGGACCTGATAGGCGTCGTAAGTGCCGACGACGCCCGAGCGCCCGACCCCGAAGATGAGGCGCCCTTGGCTCACCTGGTCGACCGTCGCGGCTTCTTCGGCCAGGCGCAGCGGATGGCACAGCGGCAAGACCTGAACCGCGATCCCGATCTTCATGCGCTTGGTGCGCGCCGCGATCGCGCTGGCGATGGCGAGCGGCGACGACAGATAGGTGCGCTCCGGCGCGAAGTGGATCTCGGCCAGCCACATCACATCGAGGCCCCAGCGTTCGGCGGCGTCGACCTGCGCCATCGCCTCGTCGAACATCTCCGTCTCGCCGCGCCCCGGCATCGACGGAAACTCGTGAAACATGCCGAATTCCATGCCTGCTCCTCCGGTCCGTTCGACCGTCTCAGATCATCAGCCGCGCCAGATGGCCGGCCGGATAGCGGGTGCCGACCGCGGCATCGGGGGCGAACACGTGATCGAGCGCGTCCTGCGTATCGGCAGAGATGGCAAGGCTCGCGGCGGCGGCGTTTTCCTCGAGCCAGCGCGTGTGGCTGGTGCCGGCGATCGGCACGACAAAGGGGCGCCGCGACAGGAGCCAAGCCAGGGCGAGCTGCGCCGGGGTGCAGCGTTCGGCGGCGGCATGCGCCTTCAGTTCCTCGACGAGGGCCAGATTATGCTGGAGGTTGTCGCCCTGAAAGCGCGGCATGTTGCGGCGCGCGTCGCCCTCGCGCAGCGCGTCGAGGCTGGTCACGGTGCCGGTGAGGAAACCGCGCCCCAAGGGGCTATAGGCGACAAAGCCGATCCCGAGCTCCTCGCACAGCGGCAGGATCTCGGCTTCGACATCGCGCGTCCACAGCGAATATTCGATCTGCACCGCGCTCATTGGATGCGTCGCGTGCGCCCGCCGGATCGTCGCCGCCCCGGCTTCGCAGATGCCGAGATGGCGCACCTTGCCCTGGCGCACGAGGTCGCTCATCGCGCCGACCGTATCCTCGATCGGTACGGTCGGGTCGATCCGATGGATGTAGTAGAGGTCGATCCAATCGGTCTGGAGGCGTTTGAGGCTCTTCTCGCACGCTTCGCGCACGTATTCGGGGCGCCCGTCGGCGAAGCGCGGGTCGCCGAGGAGGCCCAGATTGCCGAACTTGCTGGCGATCACATAGTCGCCGCGACGGCCGGCTACCGCCTGCGCGATCAGCTCTTCGTTGCGTCCGCGACTATAGCCGTCCGCGGTATCGAGAAAATCGATGCCGAGCTCGTGCGCGCGCCGGATCGTCGCGATGCCGGATTCCGGCTCGGGCTCACCGTAAAACGGCGTCATCGTCGCGCAGCCGAGCCCGACCGCCGACACCTCCAATTGCCCAAGCCTGCGCCGCTCCATCGCTCTCCCCCTTGGCCGTCTCGCGCCGCACAGTATGATCGGGGCCACACCCTGCCAACCCCGGAGAGCCGATATGCCGCGCTACCAGGAGCAAGACGAAACGAAATTCGACGACGCGCAGCGCCGCGTGTGGAAAGAGTGCAAGGCGGGACCGCGCGGCTCGGTGCCGCCGCCAGTGCATGTCTGGCTGAAAAGCCCGGGCCTCGCCGACCATGCCCACAAGCTCGGCGCGCATGTCCGCTTCGGCACCGGGTTCACCCCCAAGCAAACCGAGATCGCGATCCTGATGACGGCGCGCTACTGGACCGCGCAGTTCGAATGGACGGCGCACGTCCGCCTCGGGCTGCAGGCAGGTCTGACGCAGGACCAGATCGACGCGATTGCCGAGCGCCGAGCCCCCGCGTTCAGCGACCCCGACGACCAGCTGGTCTACGATTTCTGCCGCGACTATTACGACGATCACCGGGTCGATGACGCGACCCTGGCGCGCGTCGAAAAACGCTTTGGCGAGAAAGGGGCGGTCGATCTGGCCGGCCTCATCGGCTACTATTCGTTCGTCTCGGTCACCCTCAACGTCTTCGAGGTGCCGACCCCGCCCGGCGCCAAACTGCTAGGCAAATAGACCGGCGGCGTAGGGCGGGAGTGCTCAGCGTAACACACCCTACGACCGCGCTCACACCTTTTCGACGTTCCACATCAGGAAGGCCGGCGCCTCGATAACCCCCTTCACGCTCTTGTGGTAGGCGGTCACCGGCTTCCATTGCCCGGTCGGGATATAGGGCACCACCTCGAAAGCGCGCTCCTGGATCGCCGCGGCCAGCTTCTTGCGCTCGTCGAGCGTCGTCGCTTTCAGCCACTGGGTCCGCAGCGCCTCGATCTTGTCGTCGCTGGGCCAACCGAAATGCCCCTTCTTGCCATTGGTGCGCAGCGCCGGATTGATCGCCGGGTCGAGCAGGTCGGCGCCGACCCAGCCGGTGGCGAAGACGTTCCAGCCGCCCTTGTCGAGCGGCTCCATCGACGCGCGGCGGGTGACCAGCGTGCCCCAGTCCATCGCCTGCAGCTCGACATTGAGACCGAGCTTCTTCATCAGATCGGTGACGACGAGCGCCTGCGAATGCGACACCGGCTGGTCGACCGCATCGAGGACGACGATCTTCTCGCCCTTGTAGCCGGCTTCGGCGACCAGCTTCTTCGCCTTGTCGAGATCCCGCTTGCCGGTCAATGCCGTCGAGCCGGCCTCGTTCGCCATCGGCCCGCCGCAGGTGAAGAACGACGGGCACAGCGTCCAGTTTTTCTGGTCCCCGGCGAGCGCGGTCAGGAAGTCGGTCTGGTCGGTCACCGCGACCACCGCCTGGCGCATCTTCGGATTGTCGAACGGCGGCAGCAGGTGGTTGAATTTCACCATGATCGGGCTCGGCAGCGGGTCGGCCGTCGCGATCGTGATTTCGGGGTTGGCGGCGAGCACTGGGACGACATCGAGCGGCGGGTTCTCCCACCAATCCGCTTCGCCCGCATTGAGCGCGCCGACCTTGGTGACGGCGTCCGGGATATAGAGCCACTCGACCCGGTCGACCTTGACCACCTTGCCGCCCGAGGCCCAGCTTGGCGGCTCCTTGCGCGGCACATAATCGGTGTTTTTGGCGTAGACCACCCGGTGACCCGGCTCGAACTCGTCCTTGACGAATTTGAACGGCCCCGAGCCGACCATCTCGGTCACCTGCTGGAACGGGTCGGTATTGGCGAGCCGCTCCGGCATGATGAACAATGCCAGGCTCGACACCTTGCCGAGCGCCTCGAGCATCAGCGAAAACGGCTCCTTCAATTTGATCGTAAAGCCCTTCTCGCCGTCGGGCTTGATTTGGTCGAGCACCTCGGCGATCGATTGGCCGTGGCCGTCGCGCGCCATCCAGCGCTTGACGCTGGCGACGCAGTCGACCCCGCGCACCGGCGACCCGTCATGAAAGGCAAGCCCGTCGCGTAACTTGAAATTATAGGTGAGCTTGTCGGCGGAGAGCGCGTGCTCGCCGACCATCTGCGGGTGCGGCGCGAATTCAGCGTCGATCGCGAACAGCGTGTCGAACACGCAATAGCCGTGATTGCGCGTGATGTAGGCGGTGGTCCAGATCGGGTCGAGCACGCGCAGATCGGATTGCGCGATGAAGCGCAGGGTCTTGTTGTCCGATGCGGCGCGCGCGGCCCGATAAGGCGCGGCGGCGGCGAGCGCGATGCCCGCTGCCACTTTGCCGAAACTGCGGCGGGTCAAATGATCAGCCATCACGGCCTCCCGAGGCTTGCGTGTCATCGGCGCAGCATAGCAAGAACCGCACCGCTCCCCATATGCCGCGTTTGGAGCACGCCGGTCGCTATAATTTCACGCCGCTATACTTTCACAATGCACCTTGCCGATTTCGATTTCTCCGTGCCGCGCGAGCTGATCGCGGAGCGGCCATCCGAGCCGCGCGAGGCGGCGCGCCTCCTGGTATTGCCGCAAGCCGGCGCCTTCATCGACCGCCATATCGCTGATTTGCCCACGCTGTTGCGACCGGGCGACCTCCTCGTTTTCAACGACACCAAGGTGATCCCGGCGCGGCTCATCGGGCGGCGCGGGCTGGCGACGGTCGAGGTTACCCTGGCGCACGACCATGGCGGCGGCGCGTGGGGTGTCTATGCCAAGGGCGCCCGGCGCCTCCACCCGGGCGACCGGATCGATTTCGCCACCGATTTCTCGGCCGAGGTTGCGGGAAAGAGCCCCGAGGGCGAGGTGACGTTGCGTTTCGACCGCGAAGGCCCGGCATTCCACGCCGCGCTGATGCGCTACGGCGCGATGCCACTGCCGCCCTACATCAAGCGGCCCCGCGGCGGTGACGTACGCGACCGCGGCGATTACCAGACGATCTTCGCCCGCGCCGAGGGCGCGGTCGCCGCGCCAACCGCGGGCCTCCACTTCACCCCTGCCCTCCTCGCCGCGCTCGCCGCGCGCGGCGTCGAGTGGACGACAGTAACGCTCCA
>JBARKH010000165.1:0-3740 GCA_049801295.1 Allostellaceae bacterium
GGCGCGACGATCGGCGAGATCAACACGGTGAGGAAGCACCTCTCGGCGATCAAGGGCGGCCGCCTCGCCGCCGCCGCCGCGCCGGCACGGGTCCTCACCTTGGCGATCTCCGATGTGCCGGGCGACGATCCCGCGGTCATCGCCTCGGGCCCGACCGTCCCTGATCCCTCGAGCTTTGCCGATGCGCGCGCGGTCCTCGCCAAATACGGCATGCAAGAGCCGCGCGCCGTCATCGCCCATCTCGCGGCCGCGCAAGAGGAAACCCCCAAGCCCGGCGACGCGGTCTTCGCCCGCGCCCGCTTCGAATTGATCGCCAGCCCGCAGCAGGCGCTCGCCGCCGCCGCCGAGGCCGCGCTCGCCCGCGGGATCACCCCGATCGTCTTGAGCGACCGGATTGAGGGCGAGGCGCGCGAGGTTGCTCTCGTCCATGCCGGAATTGCGCTGCAGGTTGCCGCCGGGCACTTTCGGGTTGGCGCCGGGATCGTGTCGCCGCCGGCGGTCATCCTCTCCGGCGGGGAGACCACAGTGACGGTGCGCGGCCATGGCCGCGGCGGCCGCAACAGCGAGTTCCTCTTGGCGCTCGCCGCCGCTCTGGACAGCGCCCCGGGGATCGCGGCAATCGCCTGCGACACCGACGGCATCGACGGAACGGAAGACAATGCCGGGGCGATTATCTATCCGGACACAATCGAGCGGGCGGCCGCGCAGGGCATCGCCATCGCCGAGAAGCTGGCGCAGAATGACGGTTATGGTTTTTTTGCCGCCCTGGGCGACCTCGTGGTAACCGGCCCGACCCTGACCAATGTCAACGATTTCCGAGCCATCCTCATCCTCGCCCCTGGCCTCGCCGGCTGAGCGGGCGCGCGGCCGGAACCGGGCCCTGCGGCGCCGGCGCAGCGCCAAGATCGTCGCGACCCTGGGGCCGGCCAGCGCCGGGCTCGAGCGGATCCGCGCCCTCTTCGATGCCGGGGTCGATGTGTTCCGCCTCAATTTCAGCCATGGCACGCACGACCAGCACCTCATCAGCTTCGCTGCGATCCGCCAGGTCGAGGCGGAGACCGGGCGCCCCATTGGCATCCTCGCCGACATGCAGGGCCCGAAACTCCGGGTCGGCAATTTCGCCGATGGCCGGGCCGAGCTCGTCGCGGGCGCGCGGTTTCGCTTCGACCTCGACCCGAGGCCCGGCACCGCGGCGCGGGCCCCCCTACCCCATCCCGAGGTGTTCGCGGCCGTGGTCCCGGGAACCGAGCTCCTCCTCGACGACGGCAAGCTGCGCCTCAGGATCCTCGCTTGCGGCAGCGATTTCGCCGATACCGAGATCCTCGTCGGCGGCACCCTCTCGGACCACAAGGGCGTCAACGTCCCCAATGTCGTGCTGCCGATTTCTGCGATCACCGGAAAGGACCGCGCCGATCTCTCCTTCGCGCTGGCCCACGGCGCCGACTGGATCGCGCTCTCCTTCGTGCAGCGTCCCGAGGATGTCGCCGAAGCCCGGAAGCTGATCGGCAACGCCGCCGGGATCATCGTCAAGCTCGAAAAACCGGCGGCGATCGCGCGGCTCGACGAGATCATCGAGCTCGCGGACGCGCTGATGGTGGCGCGCGGCGATCTCGGCGTCGAGATGCCGCCCGAGGATGTGCCGAGCGTCCAGAAACAGGTCATCCACGCCTGCCGCGTCGCCGGAAAGCCGGTGATCGTGGCGACGCAGATGCTCGAATCGATGATTCTGGCGCCGACCCCGACCCGGGCGGAAGCCTCCGACGTCGCCACCGCGGTCTATGAGGGCGCCGACGCCGTCATGCTGTCGGCGGAAACCGCGGCCGGCCTATACCCGGTCGAAGCGGTCACGATGATGGATAGGATCGCGCGCCGCGTGCAGCAAGATCCGCTCTACTTCGCGACCCTCGACGCCAGCCGCATGCCGCCCGAGCATACCAACCACGATGCGATCAGCGCCGCGGCCTGCCAGGTCGCCGAGACGATCGGCGCGGTGGCGATCGTCTCATTCACCAGTTCGGGCGCGACCGCCTTGCGTGCCGCGCGCGAGCGCCCGGCCGTGCCGATCCTCGTCCTGACCGCGAACCTGGCGACCGCGCGCCGCCTCGCGCTCCTCTGGGGCGCGCATTGCGTCCACCTCCCCGACATCCGGAATTTCAACGACATGGTGCAAAAGGCGGTGCGCGCCGCCCATCGCGAGGAGATCGCCGGGCCGGGCCAGCGCGTCGTCATCACCGCCGGCGTCCCCTTCGGTACCCCCGGCTCGACCAACGTCCTGCGCATCGCCTGGATCGACCGGTAAAAACAATCACCCCCTACCTAACCCTCCCCCGCTTGCGGGGGAGGGGAAATTGCACGCGCCGGTGCGCCATCCGCTCCCTCCCCGCAAGCGGGAGGGTTGGGGTGGGGGCTGACGCCGATCAGCCTGCGTGTTCGGTCGTCGGGTCGATCATCTTGCGGATTTCGGTGATCTTGGTCGCCGGAAAGCCGCTGATCTCGGCGTGCTTTTTGATGATCGACTCGTCTTTCGCCAGATAGACGCAGAACGTCTTGTCGGCGGCGACATAGCTGTCGACCCATTGGATGTCCGGTCCGAGCTGCCGCAACACCTCGTTCGACTTCGCCGCCGCCCCCTTCAGCTGCTCGCGCTCGAGGCTGCCGACGGCGGGAATGTCGCGTTCGATGATGTATTTGCGCAGTGCCATGCTGTCCTCCCGATGGTTCGACGCGCGATGCGCCGTGCGGCCATGTTATGGATAACGCCAGGGCTTGTCATTGGCGAGGCGAGGGATGGAATACACGACGCTCGGGCGCACCGGCCTTAAGGTCAGCGTCGCCGGGCTCGGCTGCGGCGGGTTCAGCCAATTGGGGCTCGGCACCGGCAAGAGCGAAGCAGACGCGATCGGCATCATCCGCGCCGCCCTCGATCTCGGCGTCAACTTGTTCGATACCGCGGCGGCCTATGGCACCGAGGCCGTCCTCGGCCGGGCCTTGCGCGGGGTCCCGCGCGAGAAAGTCGTCATCTGCACCAAGGCACCGTTCGGCGTCAGCAACCCCAATTCGACGCCGGAGAGCGCCGCCGCCAGCCTCGATCGCTCGCTGAAAGAGCTCGGCACCGATTACATCGATGTCTACCAGCTCCACGGGGTCGCCCCGCGCGGCTACGACCATGCGCTCCAAATCCTCGCCCCGGCGCTCCTGCGCGAAAAGGACAAGGGCAAATTCCGCCATCTCGGCATCACCGAAACCGCGCCCGGCGACCCCTTGCACGAGATGGCGCGGCGCGCCTCTCAGGACGGCGTTTGGGACACCGTGATGATCGCCTTCCACATGATGAACCAGAACGCGCGCGCGAGCGTATTACCGCTGACCCGGCAGCACCGCGTCGGCACGCTGATGATGTTCGCGGTGCGCAACATCTTCTCGCGCCCTGAGCGCCTCGCCCAAACGCTGCGCGAGCTGGCCGTCGATGGGCTGGCGCCGCAGGCCCTCGCCGACAATCCCGACCCGCTCGGGTTTCTCGTCCACCCGGGCGGCGCCGCGAGCGTCATCGACGCCGCCTATCGCTTCGTCCGCCACGAGCCCGGCGCCGATGTCGTCCTCTTCGGCACCGGCGACCGCGAGCACCTCAGAAGCAACATTGATTCGATCCTGAAGCCGCCGCTCCCCGACGCCGACCGCGCCCGGCTCGCCGATCTCTTCGGCCATCTCGTCGGGGTCGGGCTCGACGCGCCGCACCTCTC
>JBARKH010000166.1:0-11213 GCA_049801295.1 Allostellaceae bacterium
GTCGAGGAGCTGCAGCCCGGCCTCGACCTCGCGCCCGACGACGAGCCGCTTCTGCCGCCGCTCAGCCCGCTGACCAAGCCGCCGGCGGTCAGATCCGCGGCGGTCGACGAGGAGGCGCTCGCCAAGAACGCCCGGATGCTCGAGGCCGTCCTCGAGGATTACGGCGTGCGCGGCCAGATCGTCCAGGTGCGCCCGGGCCCGGTGGTCACCCTCTACGAGCTCGAACCGGCGCCTGGGATCAAGGCCTCGCGGGTGATTGGCCTGGCTGACGACATCGCCCGCTCGATGAGTGCGATCTCGGTCCGGGTGGCGGTCGTGCCCGGCCGCACCGTCATCGGCATCGAACTCCCGAACCTTAAGGCCGAGACCGTATACCTGCGCGAGCTCCTCGATAATCCGGCTTACGAAAAACATACCGGGCGGCTCGTTCTCGGCCTCGGCAAGGATATCGGCGGCGAACCGGTGATGGCCGACCTCGCGCGCATGCCGCATCTCCTGATCGCCGGCACCACCGGCTCGGGGAAGTCGGTCGGCATCAACACGATGATCCTCTCGATCCTCTACCGGATGCCGCCCGAGCGCTGCAAATTCATCATGGTCGATCCGAAGATGCTGGAATTGTCGGTGTATGACGGCATCCCGCATCTCCTCGCGCCGGTCGTCACCGACCCGAAAAAGGCGGTGCTCGCGCTCAAATGGACCGTGCGCGAGATGGAGAGCCGCTATCAGAAGATGTCGAAATTGGGCGTGCGCAACATCGAGGGCTTCAACGCCCGGCTGCGCGAGGCCGCCGCCCGTGGCGAAAGCCTCATTCGCAAGGTGCAGACCGGGTTCGACCCCGAAACCGGGCAGCCGGTGTTCGAGGAGCAGCCCTTCGACGCCACCGAATTGCCGATGATCATCGTCGTCGTCGACGAGATGGCCGATCTGATGATGGTCGCCGGCAAGGAGATCGAGGCGGCGATCCAGCGCCTGGCGCAGATGGCGCGGGCCGCCGGCATCCACATCATCATGGCGACGCAGCGCCCCTCGGTCGACGTCATCACCGGCACGATCAAGGCCAATTTCCCGACCCGGATCAGCTTTCAGGTCACCTCAAAGATCGACAGCCGCACGATCCTCGGCGAAGGCGGCGCCGAGCAGCTCCTGGGGCGCGGCGACATGCTCTACATGGCCGGTGGCGGGCGCGTCACGCGGGTGCACGGGCCATTCGTATCCGACGAGGAAGTCGAGCGTGTGGTCTCGTACCTCAAATCCCGCGCCGATCCCGATTACATCGACGAGATCACCGAGGACGACGAGGGCGCCATTGATCCCTTCGCCGGGGATGACGAGGGCGGTGCGGGCGACGCGCTCTACCATCAGGCCGTCGCGCTCATCTGCCGCGAGAAGAAGGCCTCGACCAGCTTTGTCCAACGCCACCTGCAGATCGGCTACAACCGCGCCGCGCGCCTCATCGAGCGGATGGAGGCTGACGGCGTCGTCAGCGCCGCCAACCACGTCGGCAAGCGCGAGGTCCTCGCCCGCGGCATGGATTGAGTTGCCCGTCGCTCGCTATGCTGCCCTCTGGTCTAGTTCTTCGTATGAAAGGCGTAGTTGCAACTTGGCGAGACGATATCGGCCGTAAGATGATCTCCCTGGATGCGCCCGGTCATCTGTACAAGGCCCCGCCGCAAGCGGGTGGAGGCTTTGAAGACCCCGTTCTCGCCAATCTTCCCGGTTAACGTGGTCCCGAATCGCGGGACATAGATAAACCGAACTTCGCCCCGGGATATTGTCAGCGGGTAGAGCGACCCCAGCGGCGGCTCGGTACAGTCTCCGTTGATGATTTTCGTGAGGGTCAGTTCTCCCATGTACTGGCCGTCGAACTTGGCCGAGCCCTGCGCCGACGCAACGCTCGCCAGCCCGGCGCCGAAGAGAAGGCCCAATCCCAGCGATCTCAGCATTGCGTTTATTCCGTTCCGGTGTGGCGCGGTTGCCACGAGCCAAGCCCCTTGAGAGACCGACATTCGCGACTATGCGCCGCGGCTCACCAAACTGGCCAGCCTCCTGCAGCGCTGCGTCGCCGACTGCTAGGGAGCATTGACCCTGGTCGCGACGGTCCCATGTCCTCGCTAGCCGCGCAAGAGACGGCGAACTCGAAGAAAAGGGAACCGATGCCTTGGTTTTTGCAACGCTGCCGAGCGCTCGGTGCAGCGCTGGTGCTGCTGATGCCGGCGGTTGCCGCTGTTGCGGCGCCGGCGCCGGCACCGGCCGCGCTGACGCAAGCGGACACGCTCGAGCTCCAGCAGATGTCCACATATCTCAACGGCATCCACACGATGACCGCGCATTTCCGCCAGGTCGCCGATAATGGAGCGGTCAGCGACGGCAAGTTATGGGTGGCGCGCCCGGGACGGATGCGCTTTGAATACGAGCCGCCCAACCCGATTACGCTGCTTGCCGACAGCAATTATGTGTATTACTGGGACAAGGAATTGCACCAGGTCTCGAAATATGAGCTGAGATCAACCCCGGCATGGTTTCTTCTGCGCGACCCGATCAGCTTTGGCACGGACGTAACCGTGACCGCAATCCAGCGTGTCGCCTCCACTGTTGGCGTAACGGTCGTGGAGAACGAGCAGCCCGATGCCGGCTCGCTGACCCTAGTCTTTACCGAAAATCCACTGGTTCTCAGGCAATGGATTGTAGTCGATCAGCAGGGGAAGACGACAACCGTCACGCTCTCCGACCTGAAATTCGGTATGGCGCTCGACCCCACGCTGTTCCAGTATCAGTATCTCTTTAGTGGCTCCAACCGCTGACAGCACCAACAAGAGCGAGACTAAATGTCCGGTCGCAACCTCCCGTTCATTGGCATTCCCTGCTGCGTGCGCCCGATCTGGGAGCGCCCGTTCCACACCGTCAGCGACCGTTATCCGCAGGCCGTCATCGACGCGGCCGGTGGCGTGCCGCTGCTGATTCCGGCGATCGGGGAGAAGCTGGATTACGGCGCGGTGCTCGACCGCCTCGATGGTCTCTTGATCACCGGCAGCCCCTCCAATGTCGAGCCCCATCACTACGGTGGCCCCCCGAGCATGGAGGGGACGCTGCACGATCCCGATCGCGATGCGACGACGCTGCCGCTCATTCGCGAGGCGGTGCGCCGCGACCTGCCGGTACTGGCGATCTGCCGCGGCATCCAGGAGCTGAACGTCGCGCTCGGCGGCACGCTGCACCAGCGGATCTTCGAGATGCGCGAGCGGTTCAACCACCGGCGCCGCAAGGGTCCGATGACGCTCGACGAGCGCTATGGGCCGGCGCATAGCGTTGCCCTGAGCCCCGAGGGGATCCTGGTGCGGCTAGCGGGCGCCGCCGAGATCATGGTCAATTCGCTGCACGGGCAGGGGATCGACCGCCCGGCGCCCGATCTGTTGGTCGAGGCGGTGGCGCCCGATGGGCAGATTGAGGGCGTCAGCCTGCCGGGCGCCCGATTCGTCGTCGGCGTTCAATGGCACCCGGAATACAAGGTGATGGAAAACCCGTTCTCGCGGGCGCTCTTTGCCGCATTTGCGCAAGCCTGCCATGCAATCACCGGGAGAACTGCGGCAAACCGCCGCGCCGCGTGACGCGAATTCGTTGAAGTTCCCGGTTCCTGTATGCGTTTTCGCCGAAATCGCATGCAGGATTCGCATTGTTGGGGAAGCCCGGCGATACCCATCTCAGGGCTTCAGAGGCAGAGAGGGCGACAAAGCCCTCTGGTGACCGGCCCGTCTCCCCTACGGGACCGGAATTTTCCCGAATGCTTCTGACAAGCAGGCGCCCGGTCATCCCCCCCGACCGGGCGCCGTTTTTGTGGCCCCTTCTTGTTCTTGCGCGCGCGTCGACGCATTGTCGTGCTGGCGCAGTGCGAACGATGACGGGTGTGACCCTTGCGTTTGATTACCTGGAACATCAACTCGGTCCGGCTGCGCATCGGGCTCGTCGGTCGGCTCCTTGAGGAGCAGCAGCCGGACATCTTGTGCCTCCAGGAGACCAAGACCCCGGACGAATTGTTTCCGCGCGCCGAGTTCGAGGCGCTCGGCTATCGCCACATGCTGGTGCACGGCATGAAGGGCTACAACGGCGTCGCGATCGTGTCGCGCATCCCGTTCACTGCGGCAACGACGCGGTCATGGTGCGCGCGCGAGGACTGCCGCCACGGTGTGGTCGGGCTCCCTGGCGGCACGGAGCTGCACAACATCTATGTTCCGGCGGGGGGTGACATTCCCGACCCGGAAGCCAACCCGAAATTTGCCCACAAGCTGCAATTTCTCGACGAGTTGACCGCGTGGTTCGCCGCTGAGCGCGGTGCCGCCCGCCCGATGATTGCGGTGGGCGACCTCAACATCGCCCCCCTTGAAACCGATGTGTGGTCGCACAAGCAATTATTGGGTGTCGTCAGCCACACGCCGATCGAGGTCGATCGCCTCGCGGCGCTGCAGCGGGCCGGCGGGTTTGTCGACGCGGTCAGGCATTTCGTGCCGGCGGACCAGCAGCTCTATACGTGGTGGAGCTACCGCAACCGCGATTGGGCGGCCTCGGATCGCGGTCGCCGCCTCGATCATGTCTGGGTGACGCCGCCCCTGGTCGGCGCGCTCGCCGAAGCGCGGATCCATCGCGACAGCCGCAGCTGGGACCAAACCTCCGACCACGCTCCGGTGATGGTCGAATTCAGAGGCTGACCCGACGATAGAGGTGGTAGCGGCCCGGCGCGATGCCGGCGGGCAGCGGCAGCATCTCAAGCTCCGGGCAGTCGATCGCCGGATCAGCCGCCAGCACTGCCCCGCCGCACAGGAGCGGCACGATGTTCGGCGTCAACAGCGCGGCCAAGGCGCGGTTCGCCGCCGCATCGCCGGTCCCCACATCGAGGTGGGCGAGGGCGACCCGTCCGCCGAGCCAGCCGCGCGCCGCCGCCAGGGTCTCGCGCATGTCGCCGAGGATCAGCATTTCGGGCGGCGGCACGCATAGGGGGTGCGCGGCAACCTGGCGCTCACAGACATAGATCGCCCGGTCCGGGAACAGCGAGCGCAAATGGTCGTAGGTGCGGCCATTGCCCAGCCCCAGCTCGAGCGCGAACCCGTCGAGGCCGTCGATCAGTTCGGCAGCCCGGTTGAGGCAGGCGCGCTGCGCCTCGAGCCGTCGGATGAAGCTGTCGAGCCGGCTCATTCGGCCGGCGTCGCCCCCACGCCTTCCCTCAGGCGCCGCATCTCGGAGGTCGCGGTGAGCAGTTGCCGGTTGGTCGTATCGAGGCGATGCGCCAGTTCCTGCATGATCGATACGGCCATGCTGGGGAATTCGCGCACCATGCGCATGAACGGGTCCTTGGCGATGCGCAAGGCCACCAGGCGGCCCTTGGCGCGCACCGAGGCGTTGCGCGGCACATCGCCCAGAATCGCCATCTCGCCGACGATGTCGTTGGCGCCGAGGGTGGCGACGGTGACGGGCCCCGACGGTCCTTCGAGGATGATCTCGGCCTCGCCTTCGATGATCAAATAGGCCGCGTCGGCCTGATCGCCCTGGCGGCAGAGGAATTTGCCGTGATCGAAGCCAACCCGCTCGCTCATGAAGGCGAGCAGCTTGAGTTTGGCCGGCTCGATCTCCGAGAAGGCCCGCACCCGCTGAAGAAACTCGAATTCCTGCTGCAAGCTCACCTGTTTCCTCCCGTTCGTCCCGGCGCGCTGTGCGCTGTCACTCCGCCGCAATCAAGAGGGCGGTTAGCGAATTCTTGGGATCGAGCGCGGCAACGCGGCCCTGCTCCTGCAGCTTGCCGCCGCTCATCACCAGCACATGGTCGAAATCGCGCGCGAGACTGGCGCGATGCAGCACCCAGAAGAGGCCGCGCCCGGCCATTTCCTGCCGCACCCCCTCGCTCACCTTGGCTTGCGCCGAGGCATCGAGCGCCGTCGTCGCCTCGTTGAGGATCAAGAGGTCGGGACGCTTCAGCAGCGAGCGGGCGATCGCGGTGCGCTGGCGCTGAGCCGCCGACAGACGGGAGCCGGCGGTGCCGACATGGTATTCAAGGCCGACATCGATCACCGCCGCCCGCAGCGACAGCGACTCGAGCACCTCGGAGAGGACCCGCGGCACCAGCGTCGCCGCCTCAGCTTCGCCGTAGGCGATCTTGCCAAACAAGACGTTATCCTGGAGCGAGGCGGCGGCGTTGTAGCGGTCGTTGTCGAAAAACGCGATCTGGCCCTGCGCTTCCTCCGGAAGCTCGGCGCGGAATACCCGGCGCGCTTCGAGCAGCCGCTGCTGCATCGGTTCGTCAAGGACATCGAGGCGATGGCGCGCCGCGATCAGCTTGAACGGCAGCGACAGCAGCTTGCGGCGCTGGTCGGGCGGCAGCGCCTTCGTGCCGCCGCTCTCGGCTGCCGTCAGAATGGCGGAAAATTCCGGCAGATCGCCGGCGCTGATGAAACTGAACTGCTCGAAAAATTCGTGCTCGGGGGGGAGGCCGGCGAACATCTCGGTCATCGTCGCGGCCACCTGGTGGCCGATCTCGACCAGATCGTCGGTCAACCCGACCTGCTCGAGCACGCGCAGCAGATAGGTATTGTCGGCGAGCGACTCGAATTCGAAGACCGGCCCGATCGGGGTGCCGAACAGCACGTTTTCGGCGACCGTTGCGTTCGTGTTGAAGCGCGCCAGGTCATAGGTCTCGACCAGCTTGGTGATGTTGTCGGCCACCAGCCGGTGGGCCAGCGCCTGGCGGGCTTCGATCAGGCGCAGGGCCACCTCGGGGTGCTCTTCCGGATCGAGCCGACCGCGCAGCCCGAGGGTGTAGACATCTTCCTCGAAATCGAGGTGCGCCAACACCTCGGCAATGCGCTCGGTGAGCCCCGCGGGATCGGGTACTTCGGCGCTTTCGTAATCGATCCAATCGGCATGCAGATCGAAATCGATATTGCCGGAGCTGCGCGCCTCATGCAGTTGGCGCACCCGGCGGCGCGTCGTCGATTCGTCATATTCGGCCGGCCGCACCGGGCGGTGGCGCAGCCCGAGCAGGAGATTGTCGCGCAAGGTTCCGGTAAAAACGTAGGGCGTATTGCCGACATAGCCGATCCGCCGGCCGATGACGGCGATCGGCAAGTTCGCTATATCCTTGCCGCCGATCGTGATGCGCCCGCCGGTCGGCTGGATCAGCCGCGCGAGGAGGAGAGCCAGCTCGCTCTTGCCGCCGCCGCTCTGGCCGATAATCGCGACATGCTCGGAGAGGCCGACGGTAAAACTGACCGCGTCGACGACCCGGCTCTTGTCGTCCTCGGTGAGCGACAGGTTGGCGACCGCGATTTCGCCGGTCAGCGGCGCTACGATCTCGGGTTCTTCCATCAAGAGCCGGGCATCGACCATCCCGGCCGGCTGGAATTGCTCGATGATCTGCTCGTAGGTGATTCGCGAATTTTCCTTGATCTGGTAGAAGTCGAGCAACTCCTTCCAGGGCGAGGCCACGTCTTTGTAGGCGGCCAGGATCGCCACCAGCGCGCCGAACGACAGACCGCCCTGGATGACCAGATAGCCGCCCAGAGAGAAGAAGAAAAACGGGGTCAATTGCCCAAGAAAATTATTCAGAAATTTGACAAAGAATTTTCTTTTGAACACCTCGAATCGGATGTCATAAATAACCCCGAGGACATGGGAAAAATCTGTCAGCTGCAGCTTGACCGTGTCGTTGGCATGGATCTCGACAATGCCGGCCGATGACTCCTGCACCCGATCGGCAACTTGACGGATCGTGCGCACCCGGCGCTTGTTCAGCAGGTTAACTTTGGCCTGTAGCTTTGGGATGACATAACCTTGGATCGGATAGAGCGCGATCGCGGCAATGCCGAGGAGCGGGTCCTGCATGAACATGAAGAAGATGATCGTCAGCAGCTGCCCGCCCTGGAACACCGGCTGGACAAACGCATCGCCAATAAAACCACCCAGCTGCTCGCATTCGGTGGTGATCATCGGGATGATCTGCGCCGATGAGGTCTTCTGGAAATAAGACGGCGGAAAACGCAGCAGCCGCTGGTACAGCATATAGCGGAAACGCCGCAGCATTCGCTCGCCGAGCTGTCCTTTCAGCGTGTTGATATAATATTTGAACCCGCCGTTGACCAAAACAAGCGTCAGGAAGATGGTGCACAGGATCATCAGGTACGGTACCTGGTCGAAGTCGATCCCGATGAAGTTCTGCGGAAAATGCTTGCCGCCGATGGCCCGGTTGATGATCGTTTTCGGTAGCTTCAACGAATAATAGAGGAAGGGGAACGAGGCGAGGGTGAGCAGCAACAGCATCACCTGCTGGCGCTTGCTGTGCCTAATTATAAACTTGTAGATTGACGGTTCGAGATCGTTGCTTTCCGGTTCCGGCGACTTTGCCGCGGAGCTGGTATCGGAACGCGGCGCGGTGCCCGGAAAGAAACCGGAGCGCAGCACTTGTTCAGCCGAGCTGGCCATCCCCTTCATCGCCGGCGCCTCGGGGAAAAGTGCATGTCGCGCGTCCTACTCCTGCGTGTCATAGTGCGGGCGGCCGGCAAAGGAGGGAAAATCGCGTGAGCGGCCGTCGCGATCATAAGCGTATCCTGATCTATAGCCATGACACCTTTGGTCTTGGCCACCTTCGCCGATGCCGGGCGATCGCGCATTCGCTGGTGGATGCTGACTCCTCACTGTCGGTGCTTATCCTATCGGGATCGCCGATCATCGGCAGCTTCGATTTCCGATCACGTGTTGATTTTGTGCGCATTCCCGGCGTAATCAAGCTGCGAAACGGCGAGTATGTCTCCCTCAACCTCCATATTGATATCGAGGAAACGCTGGCGATGCGCTCCTCGATCATCCGCCATACCGCCGACATCTTCGATCCCGACATCCTGATCGTCGACAAGGAGCCGCTTGGGCTGCATGGCGAGATGCGGCCGACGCTCGACCTCTTGCGGGCGCGCGGCACGCCCATCATCCTCGGATTGCGCGATGTGATGGACGATCCGGGCGCCCTCGAAACCGAGTGGGAGCGCAAGAACGCCATCCCGGCCGTGAGCGAATACTACAACGAGATCTGGGTCTACGGTTTGCCGCAGATTTGTGACCCGCTGGCCGGGATCGCGCTGCCGGCCAGCGTGCGCCGGCGAATGGTTTATACCGGGTATTTGCGGCGCCATGCTCCAGTTGTCGTGGCTGCGCCGCAGCTGGTTGATCTGCCGGATGGCAAGTTCCTATTGGTGACGGCCGGCGGCGGGGGCGACGGCGAGGGCCTGGTCGATTGGGTTCTGTCCGCCTACGAGAACGACCCGGGCGGCTTGCCGCCGGTGCTGGTGGTTTTCGGCCCGTTCATGCTGCCCGATCACCAGGGTGCCTTCGCGGCGCGCGCCGATCGGTTGCCCAAGGTGCGCACGATCACCTTCGATGCCCGGCTCGAAAACCTGGTGGCGCGCGCCGCCGGGGTCGTCGCGATGGGCGGCTACAACACGTTCTGCGAGATTCTGTCCTTCGACAAGCCGGCCTTGATCGTGCCGCGCACGGCGCCGCGGCTCGAACAATACATCCGCGCCCAGCGCGCCGCGGAACTCGGGCTGGTTGCCGTGTTGCCTGATGCGGAAGAACGCGACCCCCGAAGGATGGCCGCGGCCCTGCTCCAGCTGATGCAGCAGCCGCCGCCTTCGGCGGTGGTTGTTCCGGGCTTACTCGACGGCATGGCGAGCGTCAATCGGCTCACCCAGAAATGGCTCAGCCAGGGTCGAGCGGAGCGCTTGCGCGTGCGCGCCCGCCGGAACGCATGACCGAGCGCATGACGCAGTCCCGATCGCCGCTGCCGGCCGCGGGCCGGGTCGCCTTTGTCCTCAAGGGCTATCCGCGTCTCTCGGAGACCTTCATCGCCCAGGAGATCCGCGCCCTCGAACAGCGCGGGCTCGACATCCAGATCGTCTCGCTGCGCCACCCGACCGACCGCGCGCGCCATCCCGTGCATGGCCAGATCCGGGCGCCCGTGCTCTACCTTCCGGAATATCTCAAGGACGAGCCCCGGCGGGTGTTCGCGGGATGGCGCCGGGCGCGGCGTCTGCCGGGCTACGCCGGGGCGCGGCGAGCGTGGCTGGCCGATCTGGTCCGGGATCCGACGCCGAACCGGATCCGCCGCTTTGGCCAGGCCTTGGTGCTGGCGGCCGAGTTGCCGCCGGATATCGGTCGCCTGCATGCGCATTTTCTGCACACGCCGGCATCGGTCGCGCGCTATGCCGCGATGATATGCAAGGCGCGCTGGTCGGTATCGGCCCATGCCAAGGATATCTGGACGATCCCCACCTGGGAAAAGCGCGAGAAGCTCGGGTCGGCGCAATGGGCGGTCACCTGCACCGAGGCCGGGCGAGCCCACCTGGCGGCGCTGGCGCCCCGGCCGGGAACAGTCAACCTCTCCTATCACGGGCTCGATCTGGAGCGCTTCGCGCCGCCTCGGCCGCGCAGTGCGGGCGGTGACGGCAGCGATCCGGCGCGTCCGGTCATCGTGCTGTCGGTTGGCCGGGCGGTTGAAAAAAAGGGCTATGACGATCTGCTCGCCGCGCTCTCACTGCTGCCTGCCGATCTGGCATGGCGCTTTGTTCATATTGGCGGCGGCACCCTGGCAAAGCGCCTCCGCGGCCAAGCGCGTCGCCTTGGCCTCGAACCGCGTATCGAATGGCGCGGCGCGCGCTCGCAGCCGGAAGTCCTCTCCGCCTACCGCGAGGCTGACCTCTTCGTGCTCGCTGCCAAGATCGGCAGGGATGCCGACCGTGACGGCCTGCCCAACGTGCTGATGGAGGCGCAGAGCCAGCGC
The DNA here is from genome assembly GCA_049801295.1 of Allostellaceae bacterium. Lineage (GTDB taxonomy): Bacteria > Pseudomonadota > Alphaproteobacteria > ATCC43930 > CGMCC-115725 > DATARH01. The sequence continues at coordinate 10,814 of JBARKH010000166.1, forward strand.
CTCGCCTGTGTCGCGACGCAGCTCCCGGGAATTGGCGAATTGATCGCGAACGACCGCACGGGCGTCCTCGTGCCGCCAGGTAACCCGCGGGCCTTGGCGGCAGCCCTCGAAGCCCTGATCCGAGATCCGGCGCAGCGCATCCGGTTCGGGCTCGCCGGCGAGGCGCGGGTCCGGCGGGCGTTCGACATGACGAGCGGCATCGCTGAGCTGGCGGCCTTGTTCGGCCTCCCGGAGCAGCAGTCGGCGCCGCAACTCGCGCCCGCCCCGACAGCGGCGCTGGCCGCGGCAGACTGATCGCCTAACGCGCGGAAGCCAATGCGGATTGCGTTTTATGCGCCGCTGAAGCCGCCCGATCATCCGATGCCGTCGGGCGACCGGCGGATCGCGCAGCTCTTTTGCG
>JBARKH010000167.1:0-6707 GCA_049801295.1 Allostellaceae bacterium
GCCCGCCGCCACCGCCACCAGCCCGGCGCTGCCGACCAAGGTCGATATACGCAACATCGATTTCTTCTATGGAAAGGCGCAGGCGCTGAAGAATATCAGCCTTCCGCTCTACGACCGCCGCGTCACCGCCTTTATCGGACCGTCGGGCTGCGGAAAATCGACCCTGCTGCGCATCTTGAACCGGATCTACCAGCTCTATCCGGGCCATACTGCGACGGGCGAAGTGCTGCTCGACGGCACCAACATCCTGGCGCCCGGGCTCGACCTCAACTGGTTGCGGGCGAAGGTTGGCATGGTGTTTCAAAAGCCGACACCATTCCCGATGTCGATCCGCGACAACATCGCGTTCGGCATCCGGCTCTACGAGCGCTTGGGCCAATCCGAACTCGACGAGCGCGTCGAGAGGGCGTTGCGCCGCGCGGCCTTGTGGAATGAGGTCAAGGACAAGCTGCGGCAGAGCGGTCTCAGCCTGTCGGGTGGCCAGCAACAGCGTCTGTGCATCGCCCGCGCCATCGCGATCGAGCCCGAAGTACTGCTGCTCGACGAGCCCGCCTCGGCGCTCGATCCGATCTCGACCCAGCGCATCGAGGAGTTGATCGCCGAGCTCAAAGTCGACTATTGCATCGCCATAGTCACGCACAACATGCAGCAGGCAGCGCGCAGTTCCGATTACACGGCGTTTCTTTATCTGGGCGAATTGATCGAATTCGACGAGACCGAGCGTATCTTCACTCACCCGAAGGTCCGCCGCACCGAAGATTACATCACCGGCCGGTTTGGTTGAGGATGAAGGGGAACATGGCGGCCGAACACATCATCAAGAGCTACGACGAGGAGCTGGATCGGCTCAGCAAGATGATCGTCGAAATGGGCGGGTTGGCGGAGAGCCAGCTGGCGGCCGCGATCGAGGTCGTTATCGAACGCGATAGCGATCGCGCCATCCGGGTCATCGAAGGTGACGCGCAGGTCGATCAGCTGGAGCGCGATCTCGACAATTTGGCGATCCGCCTCCTGGCGCTGCGTCAGCCGATGGCGCGCGATCTACGCGAGATCGTCGCCGCGCTCAAGATCGCCAGCGATCTCGAACGCATCTGCGATTACGCCGCCAATGTCGCCAAACGTTCGATCGCGCTAGCGCAATCGCCGCCGATCGGGCCGGTGCACGCGCTGCAGCGCATGGCGCATCTGGCGCTGATGCTGGTCAAGGACGTGATCGACGCCTATGTCGCGCGCGATGCCGACAAGGCGATCGTGGTATGGAATCGCGATGAAGAGCTCGACGACATGTACGCCAGCCTCTTCCGAGTTTTCTTGACGTATATGATGGAGGATCCACGCAATATCGGGTCCTCTACGCACCTGTTGTTCATAGCAAAGAACATCGAGCGGGTTGGCGACCACGCGACCAATATCGCCGAGAACGTGTATTACCTGGTGCATGGTACGCCGCTCACCCAAGCACGACCGAAGGGCGACAAATCGAGCCTCGAAGTCGTCGCGGCAGAGCGCCCGCCTGGCTAGGCCGGGGCGAGATGAAGGCGCTCGACCACCCCCTGGTGCTGATCGTCGAGGACGAGGTGCCGCTCGTCACGATGCTGCGCTACAACCTCGAACGCGAGGGTTTTGCGGTCGACGCGGCCGCCGACGGGGAAGAGGCGTTGCTGCGCATCGCCGAGCGCCGGCCCGATGCCGTGCTCCTCGACTGGATGCTACCGCTGGTATCCGGCCTCGAGGTGTGCCGGCAGATCCGCCGGGCCGCGGCGACCCGCGCGCTGCCGGTCATCATGCTGACCGCGCGCGGCGCCGAGGGCGACCGCATCCGCGGGCTCGACAGCGGTGCCGACGACTATGTCGTAAAGCCGTTCAGCCCAAGCGAATTGGTGGCTCGGTTGCGCGCGGTGATCCGACGCGCACGTCCGGATGCGACCGACAATTTTCTGCGCTATGCCGATGTCGCGATGGACCTCACCGCGCACCGCGTGTCGCGGGCCGAGAAGCCGGTCCACCTCGGTCCGACCGAATTCCGCCTGCTGCGCCATTTTCTGCAACATCCCGCCCGCGTGTTCTCGCGTGAGCAGCTGCTCGATCGCGTGTGGGGCCACGATTCCGAAGTTGAGATGCGCACGGTCGACGTGCATATCCGGCGGCTGCGACAGGCGCTCAACGCCGGAGGTGGTTCGGATCTGCTGCGCACCGTGCGCTCGGTCGGCTACGCGCTCGATAGCACCGGCTGACCACCCGCCGTGGGCGCGGTCAGCTGATCAACATCGACACGGGGATCATCACGGCGGCAATCTTCAACGGCCAGATCCAACCTTCCGCATAAACCAGTACGGCCAGCGTTCCGGCGCAGACGATCAAGGTCGCCTCGCTTAGGGTAATCTCAAAACGGTATCGCATGCTCGGAAATTAGCACGATCGGCGCCCGCCGCCCAGGAGCCGAGGCTCTCGGGTTTCGGGTACGCCGGCTATTCGCGTAAATCCTCGAAGAATTCCTTGACCCGGGCAAAGAAGCCTTCGCTCTCGGGATTGGTCTTGGCAGTCTCGCCGGCCTGTTCGAATTCGCGCAACAGCTCCTGCTGGCGCTTCGTCAAGTTGCGCGGTGTCTCGACGACAGCGTTGATGTACATGTCACCGCGCACCGGCGAGCGCAGCACCGTCATTCCTTTGCCGCGCAGCCGGAATTGGTGCCCCGATTGGGTCCCGGGCGGCACCGTCACTCGGGTCCGGCTGCCCTCGACCGTCGGCACCTCGATCGTGCCGCCAAGCGCGGCGGTAGTGACCGGGATCGGCACCCGGCAAAAGATATTGGCGCCGTCGCGCTGGAAGATCGGATGCGCGGTGATGCTGACGAAGATGTAGAGGTCGCCTGGCGCGGCACGGTGCAACCCGGCCTCTCCCTCGCCGGCAAGGCGGATGCGGGTGCCGTCCTCAACGCCGGCCGGAATATTGACTGACAGTGTCTTTTCGCGCCGCACCCTGCCTTGCCCGCCGCAGCCCTTGCACGGCTTCTCGATGACCTGGCCCGCGCCCTGGCAAGCCGCGCAAGTTTGCTCGATCGTGAAAAAGCCCTGCTGGCGACGAACCCGTCCGTGCCCCTGGCAGGTTCGGCAGGCGGCCGGACGCGAGCCCGGTTCGGCGCCGTTGCCCTTGCAGGTATCGCAGTGGACAAAGGTGGCGACGCGGATCGTGGTCTGCTTGCCGCGAAAGGCGTCTTCGAGCGACACATCGATGTTGTAGCGCAGGTCGTTGCCGCGGCTAGGGCCTCCCTGGGCGCGGCGGCCCCCGCCCATCGCTCCGAACATCTCCTCGAAAATATCCGCAAACCCGCCGGAGAACCCGCCGGCAAAGCCGCCATCGCCGGGGCCGCGGCTGCCGTTTTCAAAGGCGGCATGGCCGAATCGGTCGTAGGCGGCCCGCTTCTGGTCGTCCTTCAGGACATCATAGGCCTCGTTGACGTCCTTGAACCTCTGCTCGGCGGCTTTGTCGCCCGGGTTGCGGTCCGGGTGATACTGCATGGCGAGCTTGCGGTAGGATCGCTTCAACTCATCGGCGTCGGCCGATCGCGACACGCCAAGGAGTTCGTAAAAGTCCTGCTTCGCCATTGTCGATGGACGCCCGGCACCAAGTTGGTTGAAACGGAGCCGCCTCCGGCCGACGACCGGAGGCAGCCATTGCTTCGGACGCGACGACCCCGCTTACGCCGAACCGTGCTTCTTTTGATCGTCGACTTCCTCGAAATCGGCGTCAACGACCTTGTCGCTGCCGTGGCCCCCGCCGGGACTGCCGCCGGTTCCACCACCACCCGGTCCGCCCTGCGGTCCACCGGCAGCTTCGCCGCCGGCATCCTGCTGCGCCTTATAGAGGGCCTCGCCGAGCTTCATCGCCACCTGCGCCAAGGCCTCGGTCTTGGCCGTGATCTGCGCGGCATCCTCGCTGCCCAGGGTGTCCTTCAAGGCCTGCACCGCAGTTTGCACCGCCTCGCGATCGCCGGCGGGGACCTTGTCGCCGGCCTCCTCGAGGCTCTTCTCGGTGGTGTGGATCAGTCCGTCGGCATGGTTTCGCGCCTCGACCAGCTCGCGCCGCTTCTTGTCCTCGGCGGCGTGGGCTTCGGCGTCCTTGACCATCTTGTCGACGTCGGCTTCCGACAACCCGCCCGAGGCTTGGATACGGATCTGCTGTTCCTTGCCGGTCGCCTTGTCCTTGGCCGAGACATTGACGATGCCGTTGGCGTCGATGTCGAAGGTGACCTCGATCTGCGGCATGCCGCGCGGCGCCGGCGGTATGCCGACCAGGTCGAATTGGCCGAGGAGCTTGTTGTCGGCTGCCATCTCGCGCTCGCCCTGGAAGACGCGAATGGTGACCGCGGTCTGGTGGTCCTCGGCGGTCGAGAAGGTCTGGCTTTTCTTGGTCGGGATCGTCGTGTTGCGGTCGATGAGGCGGGTGAAGACGCCGCCCAGGGTCTCGATGCCGAGCGACAGCGGCGTCACATCGAGCAGGAGGACGTCCTTGACCTCGCCCTGCAGCACGCCGGCCTGGATCGCCGCGCCGATGGCGACCACCTCGTCGGGGTTGACGCTGCGATTGGGTTCCTTGCCAAAGAACTGCTTGACCGTCTCGATGACCTTGGGCATGCGGGTCATGCCGCCGACCAGGATCACTTCCTCGATCTCCGAGGCCTTGAGCCCGGCATCCTTGAGAGCGGCGCGGCACGGTTCGATCGTGCGTTGGATCAGATCCTCGACCAGCTGCTCGAGTTTGGCCCGGCTCAGCTTGATGGTCAGGTGCTTCGGCCCATTCTGGTCGGCGGTGATGAACGGCAGGTTGACTTCGGTCTGCACCGAGGACGACAACTCGATCTTGGCCTTTTCCGCGGCCTCTTTCAGGCGCTGCAAGGCGAGCTTGTCATTGCGCAGGTCGATGCCCTGCTCCTTTTTGAACTCGTCGGCGAGATAGTCGATGATCTTCTTGTCGAAGTCTTCACCACCGAGAAAGGTGTCGCCATTGGTCGATTTGACCTCGAACACGCCATCGCCGATCTCGAGCACCGATATGTCAAAGGTGCCGCCGCCGAGGTCATAGACCGCGATGATGCCAGTGCCTTTCTTCTCCATGCCATAGGCGAGCGCGGCCGCGGTCGGTTCGTTGATGATGCGCAAGACTTCAAGCCCGGCGATGCGGCCGGCATCCTTGGTCCCCTGGCGCTGGCTGTCATTGAAATACGCCGGCACCGTGATGACCGCCTGGGTGACCGGCTCGCCGAGATAGGCTTCGGCGGTTTCCTTCATCTTCTGCAGGATAAAGGCGCTGATCTGGGAGGGCGCGTATTTCTTGCCGCGGCTTTCGACCCAGGCGTCGCCGTTGTCACCGGGTATGATCTTGTAAGGAACCAGATCGGTGTCCTTCTTGACCATCGGGTCATCCATGCGCCGCCCGATCAGCCGCTTGATCGCGAAAAACGTGTTCTCGGGATTGGTGACCGCCTGGCGCTTCGCCGCCTGACCAACCAGGCGTTCGCCCGATTCGGTGAACGCGACCATCGAGGGCGTGGTGCGCGCGCCCTCGGCGTTTTCAATGACCTTGGCGCTCCTGCCCTCCATTACGGCGACGCAAGAGTTGGTCGTGCCGAGATCGATGCCGATAACCTTGCTCATAGGGACCTCATGTCAAAAGCAGGACCGGTCGGCCCGGGAAAGCACCGTCCCGATCCCCCGGGAATGCGCGGCAGCCATGGGTCTCTAGCGAACTCGACCGCCGCGCGGGTTATATATGTGGCGAGATGGGCGCCTATCAACCGGCGCCTGAGCGTAGTTTGACCCTGCTCTGAGCCTCATTTGAGTTGTTGGGGAGCGCGTTCGCGTGATCGTCTCGGCGAGTTATCGCACCGACATCCCGGCCTTTTATGCGCGCTGGTTCCTGGCGCGGCTGCGCGCCGGCTATTGCCGCGTCGCCAACCCCTATGGCGGCGGCTCCTACGAGGTCTCGCTCGCGCCAGGGGCGGTGGACGGGTTCGTCTTGTGGACCCGCAACCTGCGTCCCCTACTGCCCGATCTCGATCAAGTGCGGCGTGTGGCGCCGTTCACCGTCCAATTCACGGTGACCGGGTACAGGCGATCGCTCGAAACCTCGGTCATCGCCAGCGAGGAGGCGGTCGGGCAGCTGCGCGAGCTGCGTCGTCGCTTTGGGCCGCGCGCGGCGGTATGGCGCTACGACCCGGTCGTCTTCACCACGGAGCTCGATGCCGAGACGCACGCCGCCGGGTTCGCGGCGCTGGCGCGCGCGCTCAAGGGCAGCGTTGACGAGGTGGTCCTCTCGGTCATGCATCCCTACAGGAAGACTCGGCGCAACCTCGATCGCGCCGCCGGGCATAACGACTTCCTGTGGCGCGACCCGCCGCCCGAGGAAAAGCGGCATCTCCTTGGCCGGCTCGCCGCGATTGCTCGGGAGGAGGGTATGGCACCGATGCTATGCAGCCAACCCGAGCTGTTGGCACCGGGGCTCGGCGAGGCACGCTGCATCGATGCGGAACGCCTCGCCGACGTTGCCCAGGGCCCGATCGAAGCGCGCGCAAGCGGCAACCGCCCGGGCTGCCGCTGCGCCTTGTCACGCGATATCGGTGCCTACGACACCTGCCCGCACGGCTGCGTCTATTGCTACGCCGTCGCCGATCGGGACCGTGCGGTCGCCAATTTCCGCAAGCACGATCC
>JBARKH010000168.1:0-20265 GCA_049801295.1 Allostellaceae bacterium
GCCGCGCCCCGGCGGTGCTGGCGTCCAGTTTCCTGCCCTCCGCGCTCGCTGCGTTGCAGGGCCTCGCCCCGCAGATCCCCCGCGGCGTGCTCTTTCGTCTCATTCCGCGCGGCTGGGCCGAGACCGCGCTGCGGCTGGGCTGCACGATGATCGGCGCCGATCATCGCCGCTTGCGGCCGCGCCTCATCGCCAGGGTCCGGGCGGCCGGATACAAGCTCGCCGCCTACACCGTCAACGACCCGGCACGTGCGCGCCTCTTGTTCGATTGGGGGGTGACTTCCGTTTTTTCCGACGCTCCCGATATAATCGGCACGGTGAGCGCGGGCCACAACCCGGCCTTGGCGCGGCGAGGAGTGATGCGGTGAAGCCGCTCAATCCGCTTCTGATGTCCGGTCGCGAGGTGCTGCCGCTCGTTGAGGGCGGCAAGGGCATCTCGATCTCGAACGGCGAGAGTTCGGGCGCCTGGGCTGCCTCGGGCGCGGTGGGTACTTTCTCCGGGGTCAATGCCGACAGCTACAACGAGACGGGCGAGGCGATCCCGCAGCTCTATTACGGGCGGACCCGGCGCGAGCGCCACGAGGAGCTGGTCGCTTACGCCATCGCCGGCGGCATTCAGCAGGCCCGCGTCGCCCATGAGCGCTCGAACGGCAAGGGCCGCATTCACATGAATGTGCTGTGGGAGATGGCGGCGGCCGAGCGAGTGTTGCATGGCGTCCTCGAAGGGGCGCGCGGATTGATTGACGGCGTCACCTGCGGCGCCGGCATGCCCTACCGGATCGCCGAAATCTCCTCGCGCTACGGGGTCCATTACTACCCGATCGTGTCCTCGGCCCGGGCCTTCCGCGCATTGTGGAAGCGCGCCTATCACAAATTCTGCGACTGGCTGGGCGGCGTCGTCTACGAGGATCCCTGGCTCGCCGGCGGCCATAACGGGATCACCAACAGCGAGGACCCGGATCAGCCGGAGCCGGCCTTTCCGCGGGTTCGCGAACTGCGCAGCCTGATGAACGAATTCGGCCTGGCGGAGACGCCGATCTTGATGGCCGGCGGTGTGTGGTATCTGCGCGAATGGGCCGACTGGGTCGACAATCCCGAGCTCGGTCCGGTCGCCTTCCAGTTCGGGACGCGGCCGCTCCTAACCCAAGAGAGCCCGATCTCCGAGGCGTGGAAACGCAGGCTCCTGACCCTGCAAGAAGGTGACGTGCTGCTCAACCGGTTCAGTCCGACCGGGTTCTACTCCTCCGCGGTGCACAACGATTTTCTCAAGGAACTGCAGGAGCGCTCCGAGCGGCAGGTCGCCTTTACCGTCGAGCCGGTCGGCGAGCATGTCGCGCCCTTTGGCGTCGGCGCGCGCAGCCGCATCGTTTATCTGACCGCGCACGATCGCGAATCGGCGCAGACCTGGGTTGCCGCGGGGTTTACCGAAGCGCTGCGCACCCCGGATTCGACCCTCATATTTGTCACTCCGGCGAAGGCGCTCGACATCCGCACCGACCAGATCAACTGCATGGGCTGCCTCAGCGCCTGCCAGTTCTCCAACTGGGCGCAGAACGAGAACGCCACGACCGGCAAACGGGTGGATCCGCGCAGCTTTTGTATCCAGAAGACGCTGCAGGCGATCCGCCACTCCGACGACGTTGAATTCCAGCTGATGTTCGCCGGACACAACGCCTATCGCTTTGCCTCCGATCCGTTTTATGCGAAAGGCCACGTGCCGAGCGTCAATCAGCTGGTCGAGCGGCTGCAAACCGGCGATTGAACGGGCCCCTCGTCAGTGCGCTTTATTTTTGCGCCGATGCCGCCTATCATCCGGTCATGGAAGTGTCACAACCGACCTCCGCGGGAGTGGCGCGCCTGCGCGCCGCTGGGTTGCGGCCGACGCGGCAGCGCCTTGCGTTGACCCGGCTTCTGTTCGCCAAGAGCGATCGGCACGTTACCGCCGAGCAACTGCACGGCGAAGTGCTCGCCGCGGCGATCCCGGTGTCGCTCGCCACCGTCTACAACACGCTCCACCAGTTCACCGCGGCCGGGCTCCTGCGCGAGGTCGTGGTCGAGCCCGGGCGGTCCTATTTCGACACCAACATCGATGACCATCATCATTTCTTCTGCGAGTCCAACGGGCTGTTGCAGGACATTCCGGCCCGCGATCTGACGGTCATCGGGCTGCCGCTGCCGCCGTCGGGAACCGAGATCGGCCGGGTCGAGGTCATCGTCCGAGTGCATCCGGAAATCCGCTGAACACACGCGCGCGCGAATTTCCAGTTTGGAATTTTTCTGATCTGTTGACTCGCCCGCTGCCTCAATTTATACCAGGGCATCGCGTCGGTCCGGTCGCAGTTTCGCGACCGCCCGTTCCAAAAAACATCGAGGGACGGATGCCGTGTCCTCGCAATCTCAAGACCGAAACTCTGATCGCGGAGGCTGCCGACGAGATCGCACGGCGCCGCCCGCGGCGGCCGCTCGTTCTGGTCGGGCTCCACGATTGGTGATCCGACAGCAACTATTCACTTAGGGAAAAGGAGACCCCCGGATGGCATACCAAGAAGACATCGCTCTGATGGCGCACCTGATGCGGCGGGCGGGTTTTGGCGCGGGCCGCGACGAGATCGAGGCGCGCGTCGCCAAGGGCTACGAGGCAACGGTCGAGGAATTGCTGCATCCCGAGACGCAGCCGCCGGTCGACGCCTACACGCTGTTGCGCTATCAGCCGGCCTCGCTCTTGCCCGGCGGACAACCGCCGATGGGCAACCTCAATTGGATGTACTACCTGGTCAACACCCAACGGCCTCTTGAGGAAAAGACGGCGCTGTTCTGGCACCATGTCTTCGCCACCGGCAATTCCAAGGTCGACAATTACGACCAGCTCTTGGAGCAGATCAACATCTTCCGCGAGCGGGGCCTCGGCAATTACCGCGACCTCCTGCTCGAGATGGCAAAAAACCCGACGATGATTTTCTGGCTCGACAACCAGCAGAACCATGGGACGGCGGTCAACGAGAACTGGGGCCGGGAACTCCTCGAACTGTTCAGCCTCGGCGCCGGCAACTACACCGAGACCGACGTTCGCGAGTGCTCGCGCGCGTTCACCGGCTGGACCTTCGAGACCAAGATTCCGCGGGCGCCCTATGGTCGGTTCCCCTGGAAGTTCGAGTACCGCCCGGAAGATCACGACGACGGTATGAAGACGTTTCTGGGGTACAAGGGCCACTTCAACGGCGACGACATTATCGACATCATCGTGCAACAGCCGGCCTGTGCTCGCTTCATCTGTCGGCACCTCTATAATTTCTTCGTTGCCGATGAGCCGCAGGTGCCCGCTTGGCCGATCGAACCGCCGCGCGATCCGGCGGCGATCGACATGTTGTGCGAGGTTTTCCGGGACGCCAAGTTCGAGATGAAGCCCCTGCTTCGGGCGCTGTTCAACTCGGACTTCTTCAAGAACGCCCGCTTCCAGCACATGAAATCGCCGGCCGAGGTGGTGGTCAGCACGCTGCGCCTCGTCGGCGGCCACGAGCTTCCGGCTCCCGGTTATGGCGAATTGGCGATGCACACCGCCTATATGGGCCAGGATTTGCTCAATCCGCCGTCGGTCGAAGGCTGGCACACCGGCAAGGAGTGGATCAACAGCGGCTCGCTGATGGCCCGTGTCAACTTCTGCGCCGAAAAGGTCGGCGATCCGTCGTTGCCCGGGGTGCGCGCCATCATCAACCGGCTGAAGGCCAAGGGCAATTTGAGCCCGGATCAGCTGGTCGAAGGGTGCCTTGATTTGCTCGGCCCGCTGGAAATCCGTGACGACACGAAGCAGGAGCTGACCGCGCAAGCCAAGGAGTGGGGCCAGATCAGCTGGGACAGCAAAGCCAAAGCCGAGCAGGCCGACACCCGCACCAGCCAAATGCTGCAGCTCATCGTCGCGACGAGAGAGTATCAATTCGCCTGATAAACGACGCTCATCAGACTAGGAGGAAAGACAATGCCAGCAATTGACCCTGTAATCGTCGTACTGCAACTGACCGGCGGGAATGACTACGTCAACACGGTCATTCCCTACAACAACCCGCTGTACCGCGACAATCGGAAGGCGGTGGGGATTCCCGACAACCAGATCATGCATCTCGACAAGGACTACGGGATCCCGCACTACATGGCGCCCTTGAAGCAGTTCTGGGATGACAAGAAGCTCGCCATCCTGCACGGCGTCGGCTTCAAGGATTCGCCGCGCTCGCACTTCCGCGCCATGGACATCTGGCACACCTGCGAGCCGATCAAGGTCGGCACCGAGGGGTGGCTCGGCCGGGTGGCGCGTGAATTCGACCCGAAAAAGGAGAACGTCGTCACCACCGTGAGCATGGGGCCGAGCCTGCCGCGCTCGCTGGTGGTGCAGGGCGTTCCGGTGGCGTGCGTCGCGGGCCCCTTGGAGCGGTACGGCTTCCTGCCGACCATCCAGGGCCAGCAGCGTAAGCAGGTGCTCGATCGCTTCGCCCACATGTACAAGCCGGCGATCGGCAGCGGCCCGGTGATGGACTACATGAGCGAGACCGGCCTTGATTCGCTGAAGGGCGAGGACATCCTCAAGGTCGCGCCGCAGAAGTACAAGTCGACGGTACAGTATCCCAACACCCCGATCGCCCGGAAGCTCAAGGGCATCGCCCAGGTGCATTTCGCTGATCTCGGCACCCGGATCTTCTACTGCGACCACAGCACCTTTGACACGCATGCCGGGCAGAACCCGGGGCACGGCAACCTGTGGACCGCGGTGACCGAGGGCATCGACGCCTTCTTCAAGGACCTGCGCGAGCACCACCACTCCGACAACGTCATCATGTTGATGTTCTCGGAGTTCGGCCGCCGCGTCCGCGACAACGGCTCGGGGACCGATCACGGCGCCGGCGGCGTCGCCTTCGTCCTCGGCGAGAAGGTCAAGGGTGGCCATTACGGCGAGATGCCGTCGATGAAGGCGGAGCACCTGGTTCAGGGCGACCTCGACCCGAACATGGACTTCCGCAGCGTCTATTCGACGATCCTCGACAAGTGGTTGAAGCTGAACCCAAAACCGATCGTCAACGGCACGTTCGAACAGCCGGCCTTCCTTAACTAGAGGCAAGGTCGCCCCGCTGCCACCCTCCTTTCCGCGGCACCAGCCGCGGCTAAGGAGGGCGCGCGGTGGGACAGCATGAGCGAACGCCTCCCGGGATGCCGGAGGGCGGGCAAGTGATTGGATGGAGGAAACTATGCCGCTGACAACGGTCGCGAGTGGACGGGTCTACGATTGGAGCCATGCCGTCGGGCGCGGCGCGGCGCGGGGAACCGGCTTCAATTACATTCAAACGATGTGCCTTGGTAAAGGCGGCGTCATCTATACCGCCAACCGCGGCAACGAAAACAACTTCGGCATGCACGTCAACAAAGTTAAGCTCGGCGGACCCGGCGAAGAGGAATTGATCGCCGACTTCTTTGAATATGGCGAAGGCGACGGCCACTGCACTTGGCCGTTCGGGGTCGCCGTCGACAGCAAGGAAAATGTCTACTGTTCTGACGAATGGGAGAACTCGATCTCGGTGTTCGACAGCAAGGGCAAATTCCTGCGCAAATTCGGAAAACCCGGCAGCGGCGATGGCGAGCTGTCACGCCCGGCGGGTCTCGCGATCGAGAAGAACGGCAACATCATCGTCGTCGACAGCGGCAACAACCGGCTCCAGGTCTTCACCCCCGAGGGCAAGTTCGTCGGGAAGTGCGGCTCGGCAGGCAGCGGGCCCGGTCAGTTCAACCAGCCTTGGGGCATCACCCTCGACAAGGATGGCAACATCTTCGTCGCCGACTGGAAGAACCACCGCGTCCAAAAGCTGACCGCGCAGGGCAAGCCCTTGATGAGCATAGGGGAATATGGCGTCATCGAAGCGCCCGAGGATTCCTATGCGGTGACCTACATGGGTCCCTTCATCGACGCCAACTCGGAGAAGGCGGGCAATCCGCCCCCCACCAAGTTCAATCACCCCACCGATGTCGCGGTGGACAGCGACGGCGACATCTATGTCACCGATTGGGGCAACCACCGGGTTTGCGTCTTCGATTCCGAAGGGCATCCGATTACCAGCCTGATCGGCGACGCACAGGTGCTGTCCAAATGGGGCCAGCAGAGCATCGACGCCAATCCCGATATGATGAAGGCGCGGCGCCGGGTGAAGAGCCTGGAGCCGCAATGGCGCTTCTGCTTCCCGACCGCGGTGGACTTCGATCCCGAGACCGATTCGGTCATCGTCGCCGACAGCCAGCGCAACCGGTTGCAAATCTACAAGAAGGTTCGCGACTACACTGACTTCCAGGCGAACCTGTAAGAGGCCGAGCGGGCGGGCGCTTCCCCGGGAGGCGCCCGCCTCGACACCCGGCCTCCCGCGCTTATCCAGGGGGCATTGCGGCGGGGACGACGGACGGCACGGTGCCGTTGCGTTTGGTTGTGCAGCTTCCTATATCGGCTGGCATGAAAAGTATGTTGCCACAAGCTATCGTATTGGGGCGGTTGCGCGCGGCGGGGCTGCGGCCCACGCGTCAGCGCCTCGCTTTGGCCCGGCTCCTCCTCGAGAACGGCAACCGCCACGTCACCGCCGAGCAGCTGCACAGCGAGGCATTGGCCGCGGAAATTCCGGTATCGCTCGCAACCGTCTACAACACGCTGCACCAGTTCATCCATTGCGGCATCCTGCGCGAGGTCGTGGTCGAACCCGGCCGCTCCTACTTCGACACCAACATCGACGACCACCATCATTTCTACTGCGAATCGAGCGGCATGCTTCAGGACATACCGAGCGAGCTGGTCTCGGTCGGCAACCTGCCGCCGCCGCCCGCCGGCGCCGAGATCCGTCGGGTCGACGTGATCATCCGCATCCGCCGGGAAGCGCGACCAAGCGCCACATTTCCTTAGAATAATTCTAAGCTGCATTGAATCGGCCGCCCCGCCCTCTATATGAGGGTCGATGACGGGGCCGGGCCGCGTGTTTCACGGCCGCCCCTCCCCAATACCGTGGAGGGCTGACGATGTCTCCAAATGACATGGGAAGCGATAGCAAGTGCCCGGTATCGGGCGGGTCCCACAAGCGCAAGGCGGTTGGGGCCATGTCGAACGAGGACTGGTGGCCCAATCAGCTGAACCTGAGGGTTCTCAACCACAATTCTCCCCTCTCCGATCCCATGGGCGAGGAGTTCAACTACGCCGAGGAGTTCAAGAGCCTCGACCTCGATGCCGTGATCGAGGACCTCCATGCCTTGATGATGGACTCGCAGGATTGGTGGCCCGCGGACTATGGCCACTATGGGCCGTTGTTCATCCGGATGGCGTGGCACAGCGCGGGCACCTACCGTATCGGCGACGGTCGCGGCGGCGCTGGCTCCGGCGCGCAACGCTTTGCGCCCCTCAATAGCTGGCCGGACAACGTCAACCTCGACAAGGCGCGCCGGCTGCTATGGCCGATCAAGCAGAAGTACGGCCGGAAGATCTCCTGGGCCGACCTTATGATTCTCGCCGGCAACGTCGCCCTGGAATCGATGGGGTTGAAGACGTTCGGGTTCGGCGGCGGGCGCGCGGACGTCTGGGAGCCGGAAGAGGCCATCTACTGGGGCTCCGAGGGCAAGTGGCTGGCAGACGAGCGCTATAGCGGCGACCGTGACCTCGAGAAGCCTCTCGCCGCCGTTCAGATGGGTCTTATCTACGTCAATCCGGAAGGGCCGAACGGCAAGCCGGATCCGCTCGCGGCGGCAAAGGATATTCGCGAAACCTTCGCCCGCATGGCGATGAACGACGAGGAGACGGTCGCGCTGATCGCCGGCGGTCACACCTTCGGCAAAACCCACGGCGCCGGCGATGCGTCGCTATTGGGCCCAGAGCCGGAGGCCGCCCCGATCGAGGAGCAGGGCCTCGGCTGGAACAGCAAATTCGGCACCGGCAAGGGCGGTGACGCGATCGGCAGCGGCCTCGAAGTCATCTGGACCACGACGCCAACGCAGTGGAGCAACAACTTCTTCTCGAACCTGTTCGGCTACGAATGGGAACTGACCAAGAGCCCGGCCGGCGCGCATCAGTGGAAACCGAAGCATGGCGCAGGCGCCGGTACGGTTCCGGATGCGCACGACCCGTCAAAGCGTCACGCTCCTTCCATGCTGACCACTGACCTCGCCTTGCGGTTCGACCCTGTTTACGAAAAGATTTCAAGGCACTACTACGAGCACCCGGACCAGTTCGCGGACGCGTTTGCCCGGGCGTGGTTCAAGCTGACGCACCGCGACATGGGCCCGATCGTGCGCTATCTCGGCCCGCTCGTTCCCAAGGAGAAGCTGATCTGGCAGGACCCGATCCCCGCTGTGGATCATCCGCTGATCGGGGAAGAGGACATCGCTGCTCTGAAGGCGGAAATCCTTGCCTCTGGCCTCTCCATCTCCGAACTGGTCACGACGGCCTGGGCGTCGGCGTCGACGTTCCGCGGCAGCGACAAGCGCGGCGGGGCGAACGGGGGGCGCATTCGCCTCGCGCCCCAAAAGAATTGGGAAGTCAACCGGCCCGCTCAGCTGGCGAAGGTGCTGCAGACGCTCGAAGCGATCCAGAACGATTTCAACGGGGCGCAGTCCGGCGGGAAGAAGGTCTCGCTGGCTGACCTGATCGTTCTGGGCGGCTGCGCCGCCGTCGAGGCAGCGGCAAAGAAGGCTGGGCACGCCGTGAAGGTTCCCTTCACCCCCGGGCGCATGGATGCCTCGCAAGATGAGACCGACGTCGACACGTTCACCGTACTGGAGCCGACCGCAGACGGATTTCGCAACTACGCCCGGAAGGAATACCAGGGACGGGCGGCGGAGCTGCTGGTCGATCGGGCGAACCTGCTGACGCTGACCGCTCCCGAGATGACGGTTCTTGTCGGTGGCCTGCGCGCCGTCAATGCCAATTTCGGGCAATCCGAACACGGTGTCTTCACCAAGCGGCCGGGGACGCTGACCAATGATTTCTTCGTGAACCTCCTCGACATGAACACGAAGTGGCAGAAATCCGCCACATCCGAAGGCGTGTTGGAAGGGCGCGATCGGGCGTCGGGCGAACTCAAGTGGACGGGCACCGTCGTCGATCTCGTCTTCGGGTCGAACGCCCAGCTCCGCGCCCTCGCGGAAGTCTATGGATCCAACGATTCGCAGCCGGCATTCGTGCATGATTTCGTGGCGGCGTGGACCAAGGTGATGAATCTCGATCGCTTCGACCTTGCCTGATCTCAGCGGAGCGGCGTTTCAAGTCGACTACAACAATCCGAGAGTCGGCGAGCACCGTCTTCGGTTCGCTCCGATAAGATTGTTTCGTCCCGCTCCGCGCTCCTCGCAATGACCACCGATTTTTGCTGTCATTGCGAGCGAAGCGAAGCGATCTCCGGCCGCATGCGTACGGTGTTGGAGGTCTAATGCAATCAAACGAGGCTAGCTGGCCGGCGCTGGATTACGACGCATGGAAGGACAGCTGCGCCACGCTGCATCTTTGGACCCAGATCATCGGCAAGATCCGCCTGGCGCACGCACCGATGATGAACCATTGGTGGCAGGTGCCGCTCTACGTGACCGCCCGGGGGCTCACCACCTCGGCGATGCCGGATGGCACACGGATATTTCAGGTCGAGTTCGATTTCATCGAACATCGCCTGCGCATCGATGTCAGCGACGGCAGGCGCGCCAGCTTCGATCTCGTCCCCTGCGCGGTCGCAGACTTCTACGCCGAGGTAATGAGCCGGTTGCGCGCGCTCGACCTGGAGACGCATCTGTGGACGATGCCCGTCGAGATCGCCGATCCGATCCCGTTTGACGAGGACCGCATCCATGCCGCCTACGACCCCGAGCGGGTCAACCAATTCTGGCGCGTGCTCGCCCGGGTTGACGAGGTGTTCGCGGCCTTCCGCGCGCCCTTTCTCGGCAAGGCAAGCCCGGTGCATTTTTTCTGGGGCAGTTTCGATCTCGCGGTCACCCGGTTTTCCGGACGGCGCGCGCCGCTTCACCCCGGAGCCCCCAACGTGCCCGATTTCATCACCCGCGAAGCCTATTCGCACGAGGTCAGCAGCTGCGGGTTTTGGCCGGGCAATGGCGGGTTCGGGCAGCCGGCGTTCTACGCCTACGCATACCCCGAGCCCGCCGGCTTTGCGGACGCGGCGATCGCGACGCGCGGCGCCTTCTATTCCAAGGATTTCGGCGAGTTCATCCTGCCTTATGAGGCGGTGCGGCAGGCCGAGCGCCCACGCGAGTTGCTCCTCGCTTTCCTCGAAAATACCTACGCCGCGGCGGCGGATCTCGGGAAATGGGACCGCGCCGCCCTGGAGCGGCCGCAATCATAACTGGCATCGCCGGGCTCTTGGTTGCGGCACCGGTGGCCGGGGGCTAACCTCGCGGGGAACTGATCCCGCCGCGAGGCGTCCCCAGGGGAGAAGCGCTCATGTCCATTCTGATCATTGGCGGCACCGGGTTCATCGGCCGCCGCCTCTTTCCGCTCTTGGCGAAGCGGGGCGAGGAGGTCGTGTGCATGGACATGAACCCGCAGACCGCGGACTACAGCGAGTTCGGCAAGCAGGTCCGCGTGATGCGGGGCGATGTCAGCCAGTTCGACGACGTGATGGCGGCGATGACGAGCAGCAAGCCGTCGCGGGTCATCAACCTCGCGTATTTCCTCGGCAGCGAGCACCCGCCGCGCGTCGCCTTCAAGCTCAACATTCTCGGCATGGACAATTGCTTCGAGGCCGCCCGCCTCGCCGGGGTCAACCGGGTCGCCTACGCCAGTTCGCTCGCGGTTTCGGGCGAGCAGAAATTCTATGGCGACCGGCTGGTGACCGAAGACGATTTCCGTCACGGCCACGTGCAATACGCGATGCACAAGATCTTCAACGAATGGCAGGCGCAGGATTACCGCGAGAAGCACGGCATGGAGATCACCGCGATCCGCCCGGCCAACGTCACGGGCCCCGACAAGATCGTCGGCTCGGTCGACCATGTCTACTGCATCAACCACGCCGGCGCGTGGAAAGCCCGTCAAGTTCCCCTACAAGGACGCGATGCGCTGCCCGGTCCATGTCGACGAGATCGCCGAGATTTTCGCCCGCGTCATCATGACCGATCACCCGAAGCACATGGCCTACAACACCGGCGGCCAGGCGATCAGCCTCGGCGACCTCGCCGAGATCGTGCGCGGATTCCTGCCCGACGCCCAGATCACCTTTGAGAAGGAGACCGGCGGCAAGGAGCTCTCGGGCAATTACCTGATCGACAATTCGAGGCTGGTGCAGGAATTCGGTGTGCAGTACCGCCCCTATCGCGATCGGGTCTTGCAGATCATCAACGACATCCGCCGCGAGGAGGGGCTGCCGCTCGTCAGCGACCGCTGATCACGCCGCCTCGGCCACGGGCAATATCGTCGCGTCGGCGTCAAAGCGGCGGCCACCGCGCAGGCAGAACAGCGGACGCAGCATCCGCTCGGCCGTGGCCTCGCCGCCCTCGTTGTCGCGCAGCACCCAGCGCCCGCGCTCGTCGGCGAGCACCGAAACATCGGCCGGAGCGCCCGGGCGCAAGGTGCCGATGTCGCCGTCCTGGCCGAGCATCTGCGCGGCATGGTTCGTCACCATCGGCACGATGTCGGCAAGCGGAACGCCGCACGCCAGAAGACCGGTCATCGCCGAGGTCAGGCTGAAATTGTTCGCCCCGGCGAACCTATGGCCCGCCGCATCGGCGCCCGCCTCTGGCAGATGCGTGTTGTAGCCGTGCATGTCGGCACCGAGCGTGTGCGGAAGGATGCCGGCATCGAGTACCTTCCTCGCCATCGCGAAGCTGAAATGCGAGCCGTGGCCGACATCGACCCTGAGCCCGCGTTCGAGCGCCTCGCGCACCACCGGGTGGACCCGCCCGTCCTTCCCGACAAAGCCGCCGGGATGCCGGGTGAACGGGTGGGCGAGCACGTCGCCCGGCTCCAGGAGGTCGAGGATGTCGGGGAGGATCCGGTCGGGATCAATCACGCCGTCCGCGCTGACATCGCCGCCTTGGGGCAACGCCCAGAGCTGGCCGAAATGGATGTAGAGCGGCAGCCTTGCCTGGCGCGAGATCTCCTTGGCGAGGCGGAACGCCGCGAGGCCCCAACGCGCGAACCCGCCGATCTCGGCATGCGCCTTGATCCCCCGGACGAGGCCGGGGTTGGCGAGCGCCGCCTTGACCGTGCCATCGACATCGATGCCATGGGGGCCGTAAAGC
The DNA here is from genome assembly GCA_049801295.1 of Allostellaceae bacterium. Taxonomy (GTDB): domain Bacteria; phylum Pseudomonadota; class Alphaproteobacteria; order ATCC43930; family CGMCC-115725; genus DATARH01. Next base: position 12,241 of record JBARKH010000168.1, read on the forward strand.
TCCGGGTAGTAATGGCCTTCGAGGCCGCCGACCAGATAGGCCGAGAGGAAGGCGTAGATCGCGGTCTCGGCCGGCTCGACGGCATAGGCGCGAAAGGCTGGCAGCGTCATCAGGCTCGGGCCGCCCTGATCGATGAGCGTCGTCACCCCGGAGTGGACCCCCACCATGTCGGCATCGAGCCCGAACCGGCCGGTGACGTGGCGGAACACATGGGCGTGGGTGTCGATCATCCCGGGCAGCACCAGCGCGCCGCGGACATCGATGCTGGTTCCCGAGGCGGGAAGGCCAAGCCCGACCGCCGCGATTTTCCCATTGGTAACCGCGACATCGGATATCGCGTCGATTCGCTCGGCGGGGTCGATCACATGCCCACCGCGCAGCACCAGATCGAAGTCTTGCGCCATCTGTCACACCTCCCGATCACGGAGCGCCATGATGGCCCGGCCGATTGCGTTCGACAAACGCCAAAGGCCGCCCGCGGGGGACGGCCTTTGCGCCGAAAGTGGCCTGTCAGCGGCCTGACCTCGAACGGCCGAGGTGAGGCTAGGGGACTTATCGTTAAGATTTGGCTAAAATCCCGCAGATTCTATCGCTTGAACAGCGCTTCCGCGCCGCTGCGCTGCTTCTGCCTGGCCGCGATCTCTGCGCGCGCGCGCGAGATCTCGCTGTCGAGTCGGGCGATGTACTCCTCGAGTTCGGCGACGCCCATCAGGCTCAGATCTTTGAGTTTCTGCGGCTGCCGCTGCGGCGCCAGATCCTCCTCGTCCATGCTTCTGCCCTCTGTTCCCCTCTCTTGGCTTCCCTCGGCCGGTCCGGCCCATTATATCCACATCAAAGCCGCATGTTAGCGCGGGCTTAATCGGGAAACTTCTCATGCTTGCTCCGTTGATGCCGAAAGCGACTGCCGTATGGCTGGTCGAGAACACCTCGCTCACCTTCGAGCAGATCGCCGATTTCTGCGGGCTGCACCCGCTCGAGGTGCAGGCGATCGCCGATGGCGAAGTTGCCATCCAGATGCAGGGGCTCGACCCGGTCGCCAACGGCCAGACCACGGCCGAGGAACTCGCGCGCTGCCAGGCCGACCCCAACGCGCGCCTCAAACTGTCGCCCCAGGCGATCCCGCAGCAATTCGTCCGCCACCGGGGCCCGCGCTACACCCCGATCTCCAAGCGCCAGGACAAGCCCGACGCGATCGCCTATCTGGTGCGCAACCACCCTGAACTCTCCGACGCGCAGATCTCCAAGCTGATCGGCACGACCAAGCCGACGATCGGCGCGGTACGCGAGCGCACCCATTGGAACAGCACCAACATCAAGCCCCGCCACCCGGTCGGGCTCGAGCTGTGCACGATGGAGGAGCTCGATGCCGCGATCGCCCGGGCGCTGCGCGGCAAGGGCCGCCCGGCCGAGACGGTAGCCGGCACCGAAGAGAGCGAGCCAGCGGAGACGTAAGCGCCCGCCGGTCGACCGCACGTCCTCGCCTCTCGCGCAAGCAAAGCTGTCGCTGGATCGGCACTGCGCGTCCTTCGAGACGCCCGCTGCGCGGTCTCCTCAGGATGAGGAATTTTCTTAAATTCCCTCAACAAGATGACCTCATCCTGAGGAGCGCCCGGAGGGCGCGTCTCGAAGGACGCTGGTCGTCGATGCAGCGGGTTATCTACCGGGCTGTCGGATACCCGGCGCGCGCCAGCGCCTCCCCGATCTCGCCCAGAATCGCCGGATCGTCGATCGTCGCCGGGATGCGGTGGATTTCGCCGTCGGCGATCGAGCGCATCGTGCCGCGTAGGATCTTGCCGGAGCGGGTCTTCGGCAGGCGTTCGACGACGAGCGCCGTTTTGAAGCTGGCGACCGGGCCGATCCGCTTTCGCACCAGCGCCACCACCTCGTCCTCGATTGTGGCCGGCGGCCGCGCGACCCCGGCCTTCAAGACGAGAAGCCCCAGCGGCACCTGGCCCTTGAGTGGATCGGCGACGCCCATGACCGCGCATTCGGCGACATCGGGATGCGCCGCGACGACCTCCTCGATCTCGCCGGTGGACAGCCGATGGGCGGCAACATTGATGATGTCGTCGGTCCGCGTCATCACATGGATGTAGCCGTCGGTGTCGATAAAGCCGGCGTCCGCCGTTTGGTAATACCCGGGATAGGCGGTGAGATACGCCTCCACAAAACGATCGTCGGCCTGCCACAGCGTCGGCAGCGCCCCCGGCGGCAACGGCAATTTGATCGAGAGGGCGCCGATCGCACCGGCTTTCAGTTCGTGCGCCTCGCCCTCCGCCTCGGCGTCCAGCACCCGCACATCCCAGCCGGGCACTGCGCGCGTGCACGAGCCGTGCTTGACCGGCAGCTGCTCGATCCCCAGGCAATTGGCGCCGATCGGCCAGCCGGTCTCGGTCTGCCACCAATGGTCGATGACCGGGACCTTGAGCTGTTCTTCCGCCCAAGCGACGGTCGGCGGGTCGGCGCGCTCGCCGGCGAGGAAGAGGGCGCGAAACCGGCTGAGGTCATGGGTGCGCAGTAAGACGCCGTCGGGGTCCTCGCGCTTGATCGCGCGGAACGCGGTCGGCGCGGTGAAGAAGACGCGCACATCGTGCTCGTCGATGACCCGCCAGAAGGCGCCGGCATCCGGGGTGCCGACGGGTTTCCCCTCATACATGACGCTCGTGCAGCCATAGATGAGCGGCCCGTAGACGATATAGGAATGGCCGACGACCCAGCCGACATCGGAGGCGGTCCAGAAGACTTCGTCCGGCTTCACACCGTAGATGTTGCGCATCGACCAGTGGAGCGCCACGGCATGCCCGCCATTGTCGCGCACCACCCCTTTCGGCACGCCGGTTGTCCCCGAGGTATAGAGGATGTAGAGGGGATCGGTCGCCGCGACGGGGACGCAATCGGCCGGGCGGGAAGCTGCTTCGAGCTCCTGCCAATCATGGTCCCGCCCGCGCACCAGCTCAGCCCGGCACATCGGCCGCTGCAGGATGACGCAAGCCTCCGGCTTCGCGCGCGCCTCGGCGATCGCGGCGTCAAGGAGTGGCTTATAGGGGATGACCCGGTTCACTTCGATCCCGCAAGAGGCCGAGAGGATGACCCGCGGCCGGGCGTCGTCGATCCGGGTCGCCAGCTCATGCGCCGCAAACCCGCCGAAGACGACCGAGTGGATGGCGCCGATGCGGGCGCAGGCGAGCATGCCCACCGCCGCCTCGGGCACCATCGGCAGGTAAATGAGGACCCGGTCGCCCGGCTTGATGCCGAGCCCCACCAGCATCCCGGCACAGCGCGCCACCCGATCCCGCAGCGCGCGATAGGTGAAATGCTCGATCTGCCCGGTAACCGGGCTGTCCCAGATGAGGGCGACGCGATCGCCGCGCCCGGCCGCGACATGGCGATCGAGCGCGTTCCAGCAGGTGTTGAGCCGGGCGCCCGAAAACCAGCGGTAGAACGGCGGGCGGCTCTCATCGAGCACCCGGTCCCAGCGCCGCTCCCAATCGATCGCCTCGGCGGCTTCCGCCCAGAACGCCTCCGGCTCGACCAGCGACCGGCGATACGTTTCGGCATAGAGGGCCATGGCGTCCTCCCAATCTGCTGACGATACTCCGCCCAGATGGGCGTCTTGCCAAGCGGCTCGACACCCCCGCCATCGAGGGGGAAGATGAGCAAAACGCCGGTCGACGGCATAGGGAGGGTCCTCATGAGCCCCGTCCAGCAGCACAAGCCGATCGTTCATTACGTCGGCAGCATTCCCTTGCCCGATGCCGAAACGGTGTTCCGTACCCTATCGGCGGCGACAGGGCCGCACCTGAAGCGCCTGCCGGACGGTGAAACCGGCATTCGCAAGACCTGGATCCGGTTTCTCCAGGGGGTGCTGGCCGACAACCCGGCGATCGAGGTGGCGCAGGATCTGCCGCCGTTCAAATTCACCCAGTGGGACGGCAAGGTGTTGCGTGAAATCCCGCGGCTGCGCCTCCGACCCGGCGACGTTCAAAACCGGCTATGCCGAGATGGCGATCCAATCGTGGGGGCTATTCGATCGCCTGCAACAGGCGGGCGTGATCCCGCCGGGTGTCAAGTTCCAGATCTCGCTGCCGACACCGATCGCACCAACCTACAACAACATGGTGCCGGCCGACCGACCCGGCATCTTGCCGGCCTTGACGCGGCATTTCATTGGCGAAGTTGCCACGATCGCCGCCGCGCTGCCCAATGATCGCATCGCCGTGCAATGGGACGTCTGCCAGGAGGTGCTGGCCTGGGAGGGGTATTACGAGAAGGGCCCCATTGATTTCCCCACCGAGACGATCGCCGTGTTGACCGAGATCGGCGACGCGGTGCCCGCCGCGATCGAGCTCGGCTATCACCTGTGCTATGGCAGCCCGGCCGACGAGCACTGCGTGCAGCCCAAGGACGCCGGGATCATGGTCGAGATCGTCAACCCGGTCGCGGCTGGGGTTCGGCGCCCGATCCAGTTCTTCCACCTGCCGGTCCCCAAACCGCGCAGCGACGATGCCTATTTCGCGCCGCTCGAAGGGCTGAAGCTGCGCCCGGAAACCGAACTCTATCTCGGCCTCATCCACCATGACGACGAAGAGGGCAACGCAGCCCGGCTCGCTGCCGCGCGACGCCACGCCCAAGTCGACGGCATCGCCACCGAATGCGGCATGGCGCGCGGCGATCCCACCCGTCTGCCGGGTTTGCTTGCGGCCCATACCAAGGCCGCCGATCTGCGATGAGCAACCGCCCGCCCAGCCCCTACGACACCGTCCTCGGCAAGAACGAGGCGAATTTCGTCGCCTTGTCACCCATCGGGTTTCTGCGGCGCTCGGCTGCGGTCTATCCCGAGCGTACTGCGGTCATCCATGGGACGCGCCGCTATACTTGGCGCCAAAGCCTCGAACGCTGCCGCCGCCTGGCGAGCGCGCTGGCGGCGCGCGGGGTCCGGCGCGGCGACACGGTGGCGCTGATGGCGCCCAACGTCCCGGAAGCTTTCGAATCGCATTTCGGCGTGCCGATGGCGGGCGCCGTCTTGAACGCGCTCAACATCCGGCTCGACGCCGAGACGATCGCCTTCATCCTCAAGCACGGCGGCGCCCGGGTGCTGATCACCGACACCGAATTCTCGCCCACAATCGGCCGCGCGCTCGCCCTACTCGACAAGAAGCCGCTGGTCATCGACATCGCAGATCTGCAGGGCCCGGGCGGCGAGCGCCTCGGCGCACTCGATTACGAAGCCTTCATCGCCGCGGGTAACCCGAATTTCATCGAGCTGACCCCCGAGGACGAGTGGGACGCGGTCTCGCTCAACTACACCTCGGGCACCACCGGCAACCCGAAAGGCGTCGTCTATCATCACCGCGGCGCCTATCTGAACGCGCTCGGCAACATCCTGGTGTGGAGCATGCCGCAGCACCCGGTCTATCTGTGGACCCTGCCGATGTTCCACTGCAACGGCTGGTGCTTTCCATGGACGGTGACCGCGCTCGCCGGGACCCATGTCTGTCTGCGCCGGGTCGAGGCGGGAGCGATCTACGACGCGATCGAGCGCCACGGCGTGACGCATCTCTGCGGCGCGCCGGTCGTCATGAACACGCTGCTGAACGCGCGCAACGAGAAGCTGCCTCGCCCGGTCGCGATGATGACCGCGGGCGCCGCGCCGCCGGCCGCGGTGATTGGCGGCATGGAACGGCTCGGCTTTCAGATCGCCCATGTCTACGGGCTGACCGAAGTCTATGGCCCGGCGGTCATTTGCGCCTGGCACGACGAATGGGACGGGCTGCCGCCGGACGAGCGGGCCCGCCTCCGGGCGCGCCAGGGCGTGCGATATCCGGTGCTCGAGGGCCTGATGGTCGCCGACCCCGAGAGCCTCGTTCCGGTGCCCGCCGACGGCGCGACGATGGGCGAGATATTCATGCGCGGCAACATCGTCATGAAGGGCTATCTGAAGAACCCTGACGCCACCGCGGAGGCGTTTGCCGGCGGCTGGTTCCACACCGGCGACCTCGCCGTCGCCCACGCGGACGGCTACATCGAGGTCAAGGACCGCTCCAAGGACATCATCATCTCGGGCGGCGAGAACATCTCGACAATCGAGGTCGAGGACGTGCTCTACCGCCATCCCGCCGTGATGGAAGCCGCCGTGGTCGCCCGCCCCGACGCGAATTGGGGCGAGACCCCCTGCGCCTTCGTGACCCTGAAGGACGGCGCCAGCGCCGACGCCGCCGGGATCATCGCCTTCTGCCGCGAGCACCTCGCGCATTTCAAGGCGCCGCGCCACGTCATTTTCGGGCCCCTGCCGAAAACCTCGACCGGGAAGATCCAGAAATTCGTGCTGCGCGAGCGCGCGAAGAGCGAGGGGTGAGCAAGGCGCAGGGTGCGGCGCAACTTTTGCCGGAGAGCGGCCGGAGGGTGGGCCAAGACCCCGCACACGCCGGTATGCTACGGTTGGGCGATTTCGTTACCGACCGCTTGCCGGAGGGAGCCATGACCGCAGATGCCGAGGCTCAGATCGTCCGCCACCCGAACCCGCTGATGCTCCCGCCGATCACGACTGTGATGGAGGCGGCGCGGCAGATGCATGCTCGCCACGTCCGCGCGGTTCTGGTGGTCGAGGGCGATGCCAATCTTGTCGGCATCTTCACCGAACGCGATGCGATCAGCCGCGTCCTGGCCGCGGGACGGGACCCGCTTACCACGACCCTGGCCGACATGATGACCAACAATCCCGAGACGATCTCCCTGCAACACACCGCACCCGAGATGTTGCGCCTGATGAAGGAGGCGCGGGTTCGTCACCTGCCCGTCGTCCGGGACGGCAAGACCGTCGGGATCGTCGTGCGCAACGATTTCCCGGAATAAGGATCGGCCGACAAAAAAGCCGGGGAGGATTTGCCTCTCCGGCTTTTAGGGCGCGGCGCGCAGTTTGGTGCGCTTATTGCTTCTCCAGTTGAAAGAGCTCGTCCTTGATCCGGAGCTTCTGGCGCTTCAGATCGTGGATCGCCTCCTGGTTCGGCAGGGGGCGATGGGTCTCCTCATCGATGGCGCGATCGAGCAAAGCATGCTTCTCTTTGAGCGCCTCGATGCGATCTTGCACCGACATGCCGGTATCCTCCTCGTAGACGCTAACAGCTCGCGATGGTAACGCCGGAACGGCCCGCCGGCCAGAGGGTGCATCCGGTACAGCGCGACCGGCCGCCCGATGCCAGTCTAATGGGGCCCTGATCAGGGCGGTAAGCCGAAGAGAGGCCGACATGCGAGATAAACCGGAGCATCCGCGCCTCGTCATCGGCATCAGCGGCGCCTCCGGGGCGATCTACGGCGCGCGCCTCCTCGAGCTGTTGCGGCCGCTGCCGGTCGAGACCCACCTGGTGATGAGCCGGTCGGCCGAGGTGACTCTCGCCCTCGAAACCGATTTGAAGCCCGCCGATCTGCGCGCCCGCGCCGACGTGGTGCACGGGGTCGGCGATCTGGCAGCGGCGATCTCCTCGGGCTCGTTCCGGACGATCGGCATGATCGTTGCGCCGTGCTCGGTGCGCAGCATGGCCGAGATCGCCACCGGGGCGACGACGACGCTTCTGACGCGCGCCGCCGACGTCACCCTGAAGGAGCGCCGCCGCCTCGTCCTCATGGTGCGCGAAACGCCGCTCCACACCGGCCATTTACGAACGATGACGGCGCTATCGGAAATGGGCGCGGTCATTGCCCCGCCGGTCCCGGCTTTTTATTCCAAGCCGCGGAGCCTTGCCGAGATGATCGACCAGACTCTGGGGCGCGTCCTCGATCTGTTCGGGCTCGACGCCGGAACGGTGCGCCGCTGGGGTGAGCCGGCGTTGCCGACAAAGAAAGGGCGCAGTTAGTCAGTCAGGGGCGCCGGACCAGGGCGCCGAGCGCCTGGCGCAGCACGCCTGCCTCGGGCGAACCGGCCTCGCCGCCTAGAATGAGGGCGAGATTAGCGCGCGCGATCGCGAGCCGGTCGCCGTCGGGTTGCGCGCCGGAGGCGGCCCCGAATTGCGCCGCCAGCCGGGACTGCAC
>JBARKH010000169.1:0-2317 GCA_049801295.1 Allostellaceae bacterium
CTGCGGCGCCGCACCGCGCGCAACGCCACCCGCATCGTCGCGCCGGTAGCGATCCCGTCATCGACGACGATCGCGGTGCGGCCGGCGATTTCAACGGGTGGGCGGCCGGCGCAATAAATCCGGCGCCGGCGTTCGAGTTCGGCCATCTGGCGCGCGGTCTCCTCGCGCACGTAATCCGGCGAGATCTCCAGCCTGTTGACCATTTGTTCGTCGATGAAGATTTCCGGCGGGCCTCTGCCGCAATCGGCGAGCGCCCCCAATGCGAGCTCCGGCCGCCACGGCACCCCTATCTTGCGCACCAGGACAATGTCGAGCGGCGCCCCGATGCGGCGGGCGATCTCGCTGCCGATCGCGACCCCACCGCGCGGCAACGCGAGCACCACCGGATTTCTGTCCTTGAGATGGAGGAGCAGCGCCGCGAGGCGCTCGCCGGCATCCTTGCGGTCGCGGAACATCATCCTATCTCGGGCGTGCATCGGCATGCCTCGTTCCCATCTTCCTCACTGTAAACCTATCGGCGGCCATGGCACGATCTATCGCCACACGCGACCGATAGGCGGCACCGAGGAGCCGATTTGACCGCGATCCCGAACCCGCCCGCCGCCAGAAATCGGCTCCACTATGCCTGGATCATAGCCGCGGTCACCTTTGTGGTGGTGGCGTTGACCGCCGGGATCCGATCGGCGCCGGGCGTCCTGATCGTGCCGCTCGAAGAGGAATTCCATTGGTCGCGCGCGACCATCTCGTTCGCGGTCGGGGTCAATTTGTTGCTCTACGGCCTCGTTGGGCCGTTTGCCGCGGCATTGATGGACCGCTTCGGCGTGCGCTTGACGATGACCCTCTCATTGGCCGCGACCGCGATCGGCGTGGCGCTGAGCCCGGCGATGCACGAACCCTGGCAGCTGATTGCGCTGTGGGGCGTTGTCGTCGGCATCGGGTGCGGCTTTATCGGGCCTTATCTTGCGGCGCTGATCGCGGCGCGCTGGTTCCGCCAGCGGCTGGGCCTCGTGATCGGAATTTTGACCGCGGCCTCGGCGGCCGGCCAGCTCGTGTTCCTGCCGAGCATGGCTGCTCTGGTGACCTATGCTGGCTGGCGCGTGATGTCGCTGACCCTGGCCGCCAGCGTGGTGATCTTCGTGCCGCTCGTCGCGCTGTTGATGCGCGAGCGGCCGGAAGATCTGGATCTCGCCCCCTACGGCGGTTTGCGGGCCGCAGTGCGGGCCCCGACGCCAAGCGGCAATCCGTTCAGGGTCACCTTTCGCGCTCTCGCCGACGGGGCGCGATCGCGGGATTTCTGGCTGATCGCCGGCAGCTATTTCATCTGTGGCGCGTCGACCAACGGGCTCATCGGCACCCACCTGATCCCGGCTTGCGTCGACCACGGCCTGGGTGAGGTGGTCGGCGCGAGTCTCCTCGCCGCGACCGGCGTCTTCGCCTTTGTCGGCGGCACGCTGTCGGGCTGGCTCAGCGACCGCTGCGACAACCGCTTGTTGTTGTTCTGGTATTACGGGCTGAGGGGCTTATCCTTGATGTACCTGCCCTTCGCCTTCGACATGTCGTTCTACGGTCTGACCCTCTTCAGCGTGTTTTACGGGCTCGACTGGATCGCCAGCGTGCCGCCGACGATCCGGCTTCTCGACCGGGTGATGGGGGCCGAGCGGCTCGGCATCATGGTTGCCTGGATCACCGCGATTCACATGGTAGGCGGCGCCTTGGCGGCCTATCTCGGCGGGCTGTTGCGGATCACCTTCGGGACTTACCTCGAAGCCTTCATGATCTCGGGGCTGTTGTGCATCGCCGCCGCGCTCATGGTGCTCTTGATCGGCGCCGGGCGGCGTGGAGACGAGCCCATCGCGGTACCGGCCGAGTGATCACCAGCGCAGCGGCTGCCTACACACCGAATACCAAAGCCCGAGATTCTGCTCCTTCCACTTCGGGTCGGCGCAGTCCTTTTTGAGGATTTGTTCCGAGGTGGCGTCGCTTTGGGTAGAGACCGGCGTGTCGTCGGAACCGCACCCGCTCAGCAGGATGGCGACCGCCAACAGGCCAAATAGCGCTCTCACCAGCCGCTCTCCTCGATCGTTGCCAGCCTGCGGCGGACCGATACCTACAATACCGCCGATACCGGTGATACGGGATGGGCAAACCCCGCGCGCATCAGCCGCACAGTCATCGACGCTCCCGGCGCGGCCCCACCGATCGCGAATCGGCAGCGGCCAAAGGCCGAAGGCCGCCGCCCGCACGATCAGCTCGAACTCGCCGCGCGGGCCGGCGCGGGCTGCCCGGCCGGCAATCCGCTGCGATATTCCGGCACCAG
>JBARKH010000170.1:0-4707 GCA_049801295.1 Allostellaceae bacterium
GTGCCTTCGGGAATGACGATCTTGGCGAGCACACCCTCGTCCACCGCTTCAACCTCCATCGTCGCCTTGTCGGTTTCGATCTCCGCCAAGATATCGCCGGCGCGCACGGTGTCGCCCTCGCTTTTGACCCAGCGCGCGATCTTGCCCTCAGTCATCGTCGGCGACAGCGCCGGCATCAGCACTTGGCTAGCCATTCAGGTCCTCGGCGTCCCCAGCGGATCTTCGCCCGCCCGTCTAATCAGGCGTCGGCCAGCACGTCGGTCCACAGCTCGCTCGGATCCGGCTCCGGGCAGTCCTGAGCAAACTGCGCGGCTTCGGCGACGATGTCACGTGCGCGCTTCTCCATCTGCTTCAGCTTGTCTTCATCGACCTGATGGTCCCCTAGCAATCGCTGGCGCAGATGGGCGATCGGATCGTGCTCGGTGCGCATCCGATCGAGTTCGTCCTTGCTGCGATATTTCGCCGGGTCCGACATCGAGTGGCCGCGAAAGCGATAAGTGAGCATTTCGAGAATGACCGGCCCCTTCCCCGAGCGGGCGTGCTCAGCCGCGGCGAGCGCGGCCTGGTGGACCGCGACCACATCCATCCCGTCGACCTGCTCACCGGGGATGCCGTAGGGCGCGCCGCGGTGAAACAGGTCGGTGCGCGCCGAGGCGCGGCTGACCGATGTGCCCATGCCATATTGATTGTTTTCGACGACATAGACGACCGGCAGCTTCCACAGCGAGGCCATGTTGAAGCTTTCGTAAACTTGGCCTTGGTTGATCGCGCCGTCGCCGAAATAGGTCACCGAAATATGCCCATCGTCGCGATAGCGATGGGCAAAACCGAGGCCGGTGCCGATCGGCACCGGGGCGCCGACGATGCCGTGCCCGCCGAAGAAATGCTTTTCCGGGCTGAACATGTGCATCGAGCCGCCCTTGCCATGCGAATAGCCGCCGCGCCGGCCGGTGAGCTCAGCCATGACCCCCTTGGGATCCATCCCGCAGGCCAGCATATGGCCATGGTCGCGATAGGAGGTTACGCTGGTGTCGCCGTCCTTGAGCGCGGCCTGGATGCCGACAACCACCGCCTCCTCGCCGATATAGAGGTGGCAGTAGCCGCCGATCAGCCCCATGCCGTACATCTGCCCGGCGCGCTCCTCGAAGCGGCGGATCAGCAGCATGTCCCGATAAAAGCGCAACAGCGCCTCGGTCGAGACCCCCGGCTCGGCGGGCTTGACCACACGGACCTTGCGCTTGACTGCCATCTGCCGTCCTCCGGGCTTGCCGGAAGCATGCGGTCAAATCCGTTGGTTTGCAACCTCACGCGCAACAATTGCTTGGTTGCAAAGAGGAAATCGCGGCATGGCAGAGTGACGGAAAACGCCGCGCCGGCAGGGGGTCGGCGGCCCGCCCGGATTGCGGTCAGTGTCTGTCGGAATGGTTGTTCTGAGGCTCCATGATCACGATCTCGCCCGGCGAGGTGGCGTCGAGCGTTCGGCGCACCTGCGAGTCGAGGAGGTCCGGATCGACGTGATCGGGCCGCATATGCGAGACCCTATGCTCAAGCGCGGCTCGCTCGGCCGCGACGGCCGACAAATTCGCCTTGGCCAGACGCAGCTCCTGGGTGACCTGGACCCAGGCCCGCAGCCCGCGATCCCCTTCGACGAGGTGATAGGCGAAATAGCCGGTCACCGCCAAGCCCAATACGGGAGGCACCAAAGCCTTCGCCCGCCGGCGCATCTCGCGCAGCACGATCATTGAGGAAGAGCATCACGCGCTGTCCCTGCCGTCAATGTTGCCGCCGGTTCGCGCCCCCTCCCATGACGTTGGGAGTAAATCAGGTCATCATGGCAAGACTAGCTGCATCAGCGCGCCGCGTCGTTCGAGACGGCGCTTCGCGCGTCCTCAGAATGGGGCAAGCCTATGATAGAACGAAGAAAAATCGTCATCCTGAGGAGCGCCCAAAGTGCGCGTCCCGAAGGACGCACGACGCCGGTTCCAATCGCCGCGGATAGGCTTGCAAGTGTTCGGATAAGCCTCTACCGCCGGAGCGCAGCGCGGCCCGGATAAAGCGCCGATTCGCCGAGACTCTCCTCGATCCGAATCAACTGGTTGTATTTCGCCAGTCGGTCGGAACGCGACAGCGACCCGGTTTTGATCTGGCCGGCATTAGTCGCGACCGCGAGATCGGCGATCGTCGCATCCTCGGTTTCGCCCGAGCGGTGCGAGAACACCACGCCATACCCGGCACGCAGCGCGATCTCGACCGCGTCGAGCGTTTCGGAAAGCGTGCCGATCTGGTTGACCTTGACCAGAAGCGCGTTGCCGGCGCCCCGCGCGATACCCTCCTTGAGCCGCGCCGGGTTGGTCACGAATACATCATCACCGACGAGCTGGATTTTCTGGCCGAGTTCACGGGTCAAGAGCTCCCACCCGTCCCAATCGTCTTCGGCCATGCCGTCCTCGATCGAGGCGATCGGATAGCGCGCCACCAGGTCGGCGTAGTAGCCGACCATACCGGCGGCATCGAGCACCTTGCCCTCGCCGGCCAGGTTGTATTTGTGATCGCGGTAGAATTCGCTCGCCGCCGGGTCGAGCGCCAGCACGACCTCGTCGCCCGGCTTATAACCAGCGGCCTCGATCGCCTGCATCACGAAACCGAGCGCCATATCGGCCGAGGCGAGGTTCGGCGCGAACCCGCCCTCGTCGCCCACATTGGTGTTGTGGCCGGCGTCTGCGAGCTTCTTGCGAAGCGCGTGAAAGATCTCCGAGCCCCAACGGATCGCCTCGGTGACACTGGGCGCGCCGATCGGCACGATCATGAATTCCTGGATGTCGATCGGGTTATCGGCGTGCACCCCGCCATTGACGATGTTCATCATCGGCACCGGGAGCGTCCGGGCGAATACCCCGCCGACATAGCGGTAGAGCGGCTGGTCGAGTTCGATGGCGGAGGCCTTGGCGCAGGCGAGGCTTACGCCGAGCACCGCGTTGGCGCCGAGCCGTCCCTTGTTCGGCGTGCCGTCGAGCGCAACGAGGGTGCGGTCGACCGCCAATTGGTCCGCCGCATCGAACCCCGACAGCGCATCGAAGATCTCACCGTTGACCGCGCCGACCGCCTCCTGCACCCCGCGGCCGCCATAGCGCGCCCCGCCGTCGCGCTTCTCGACCGCCTCATGAGCGCCGGTCGAGGCGCCCGACGGCACCGCCGCGCGCCCCACCGCGCCGCTGTCCAGCGTGACCTCGACCTCGACAGTCGGATTGCCGCGGCTGTCGAGGATCTCGCGGGCGTGGATATCGGCAATCGCGGTCATCGGGGGCCTCTTCGCGAATTTCGGGCCAGCAGCGGGGTCGGATCTTATAGGTGAGCGGCGAGGTCTGCCGCCACCCCCGTCGTCCAATATGCCGGAAAGAGAGGCTCAGGCGCCGGGAGGCTCGACGACCGATCTGGAAGAATCTTGATGCAGATCAACGATTTTAACGTGTTCATCCTCTAAAAAATCAACGTGTCCGTGTGCCAACGAGTCGATGAGCCGGTTCTTTAATCCAGATTTGCACAGGTAACATGACCATACCAAACATCCCGACAGCGCAACTTCGCGCGGCGCTGAATTCCCTAGAGCAGGCCAGCTACAATCATGATCAATGGGCAGAGGCGATTTACGGAACATTGGTCTGTAATTTGACCCCAGACGCGAGAGATCTTGTCGTGGATTCACACCACCGCTGTCGATTCGGACAATGGTATTACGAAGTTGGGGTCAATATATTAAAACTACATCAGGGGTTTGAGGCGATCGGCATCGAGCACGAGCGCATGCATCAATTCGCGGCGAGGCTGCTGCGGTCAGCGGTGGAGGGTGAGAAGCTCAAGATCGAGAACTACGAACATTTCGTTACCGCACGCAAACGCCTGGTGCTGGAAACCGCAACCCTTCAGCGCGAACTCGAGGATGCGCTTTACAACCTCGATCCGTTGACCGGGACGACGAGCCGCATTGGGATGCTAACCAAGCTCCGCGAACAACAAGAATTGGTCAAGCGCGAGGTGCAATCCTGCGTCGTTGCGATGATGGATTTAGATCACTTTAAGACCGTCAACGACAAATATGGCCACATCGTTGGTGATCAGGTCTTGATCGACATTGCGCGGGGCGTGATGGCGCATCTACGTCCGTACGATAAGATATTCCGATACGGGGGCGAGGAGTTTTTGATCTCTTTGCCCGATAGCGACTTGCAAGCAGGCCGCAAGATCATCGAGCGGTTGCGCGAGGAACTGGAGGCGTTGCCGCACGAGGCAAATGGCAACACGATATTTCACGTGACCGTCTCGTTCGGGCTGGCTCTTATAGGCGCCGACATAACCGTCGAACAGTCGATCGACCGGGCCGACAAGGCCCTCTATGTCGCCAAGGAAACCGGCAGAAACCGCGTCATAATCTGGGACGCATCAATGGATATCCTGCCGCAACATCCCGAATTGGCGGCGGCGCCCGCTTGAGTGGGTCAACCTGCGTGGGCCGGCCGGCTCTTGGCTAAGCGATCGAACGCGATCAGGATTTCGAGCAGGTCCGGCAGAGCCTTCAAGGGGATCATCGTCGATGCCTCGGCGGTGCCGGCATGGTCGGGGTCCTGGTGGGTTTCCAGAAACACCGCGGCGATGCCGATCGCCACCGCGGCGCGCGCCAGGACCGGACCGAATTCGCGCTCGCCGCCGGAG
>JBARKH010000171.1:0-2057 GCA_049801295.1 Allostellaceae bacterium
CAGCGTGCTCGACCGCGTCGCCTTCAACCTCATGCTGCCCGAAGGCGCGGTGCATCAGGGCTGGGCGCTCGCGGTCGACCCGCTCGACCCGCCCGATCTCGACGATGTGCTGCGCGCCGCGGCAAACGAGGCGAGGCGCTCGATCATTCTCGTCCTCGACCAGGTCACCGACCCGCATAATGTCGGCGCGGTTCTGCGTTCGGCCGCCGCCTTCGGCGCCGCCGCGGTGATCATCGCCGGGCACGGCGCGCCGCCCCTCACCGGGGTCCTCGCCAAGGCCGCCTCGGGGGCGCTCGACTGCGTACCGCTCATTCGCGTCGTCAATTTGGCGCGTGCGCTCGACACTCTGAAGGAGGCCGGCTACTGGTGCTGCGGGCTCGACGAGAGTGCGCCGGCGCCGCTCGCCGGGCTCGAACTCGGAGCGCGGGTCGTCCTTGTCCTCGGCTCGGAGGGCGGCGGGCTGCGGCGCCTGTTGCGCGAGCGCTGCGACTATCTCGCGCGTCTGCCCACCCGGCCGGAGCTCCCCAGCCTCAACGTCTCCAACGCCGCGGCGATCGCGCTCTACGAGCTCATTCGCGCCGATGTTGCGGGGTGACCTTGCTCCGGGCCGGCCAGTCTCCTACGATGCGCCAACTCACCGCAGGAGGTCTCCATGCCGAACGATGTAGCGACGCTTAGCAAGCCGACGACCAAGCTCGCCTACTCCACCGCGAAAAACCCGGTGATGGTCGAAGGCCGCCGCGATTTCTTCACTTATCGCGACCTCAGAGCCAAAGACGGCAGCGGCGGCCGAATGCGTGCCCAGCTGACAACGGCCAAGACTGGGATGACCCAGCCGACCGGCTGGCATTACCACGTCTGCGAAGACCAGTTCATTTACGTCACCCGGGGCTGGGTCGAGCTGGAATTCGAGACCGGCGAGATGCTGCGCCTCGGCGCCGGCGACACCGCGCTGATACCGGGCGGGATGAAGCATAACGAGCTGCGCACCTCGGACGATTTCCAGGTTCTCGAAGTCTCGACGCCGGGCGAGATCGGGACAGTGACCTGCGAGAAGCCGTAAGCCCGACGCTGAGTCTCCGCCGGCGGCTGCGCTCCGCGATCAGCGCCGCCGCCGGCTGGGCGGTGCTGGCGCTATGCCGCCTGACGCAGCGATTTTAGCTAGTTGTCGTCCCGGCGAAAGCCGGGACCCATTGGTCCGAGCCCGAGACGGTTGAACCATGGATCCCGGCTTTCGCCGGGATGACAATTTAATTTGCGCCCCACAGCCGGTCGGAGGCGATGCGCGCGCCTTCGGCGAGGGCGGCGAGCTTGGCCCAGGCGATCGAGGGCACCACCGCATTCTGCTGCGCCGCGAAGGTAGCAAACCCGCAATCGGTGCCGGCGATCACCCGTTCGCGCCCGACAATCTCGGCGTACTGGCATATCCGCTGGGCGACGAGGCGCGGGTGCTCGACGAAATTGGTCGTCGAATCGATGAGACCCGGCATCAGGATCTTGTCGTCGGGGATCCGGGCCTCGCGCAAATCCTCCCATTCATGCGCGTGGCGCGGATTGGCCGCCTCGAAAAGGAGCGCCTGGGGCCGCGCCCGCATACAGGTGTCGAACACCGTGGCGAGCGGGATGTCGTGGGTGTGCGGGCCCTCGTAATTGCCCCAGCAGATATGGAGCCGCATCGCTTCGGGCGGAATGTTTCGGGTGGCGTCATTGAGCGCGGCGACATTGCGCTCGGCGATGCGCAGGAATTCCGTGTCGGATAGGTGCTGATACTGGTTGTGGCGGGCCGAGCCCAGATCGGGCGCGTCGATCTGCAGGATGAACCCGGCCTGGTGGATCGCCTCGTATTCCTCTTTGAGGGCGTCGGCCAGCGCCGCGACATAAGCGTCCTCGTCCTGGTAGTAGCGGTCGGGGACGAATTTGGTGAGGACACCGGGCGAGGCCGCGTTCATGAACGCTTCGACCGGCCGCGAGGCGGCGCAAGCCGCGGCGAGGTTCTTCAGATCGAGTTCGAGCGGCCGCCGGTCCCTATAGGCAACGGGGCCGGTGCAGCACGGCAC
>JBARKH010000172.1:0-7663 GCA_049801295.1 Allostellaceae bacterium
GTCACCAACCTCGATTTCCTCGATGACGGCGCGGTCGATTTCGCCTTTGCCAGCAACCTGTTCGAACACCTGACGCATGTCGAGTTCAGGATGACGCTCGAGGCCTTGCGCCCCAAGCTGTCGGCGACGGGTACGCTGACCATCCTCCAGCCGAACTACCGCTACGCCTACCGCGAATACTTCGACGATTTTGATCACAAAAGCGTCTATTCGCATGTCAGTTTACCCGACTACCTCGCCGCCAATGGCTACGAGGTGTTCCGGGTTGAGCCGCGTTTCATGCCGCTTTCCGTCAAGAGCCGGCTGCCGGTGACGCCGTTCCTGATCCGCGCCTGGCTCGCCGCGCCAGTAAAGCCGATGGGCAAGCAGATGCTCGTGCGCGCCCGGCTGCGGCGCTGAACCGGGTCGGGGCGATGCGTTCTGCGTGGACGCCAGGGCCGGTATCGACGACCAGGCGCTGGATCTGTCTGGGACTATTGGGCGCGCTTCTGGCCGTTCTCTTGGTGCGGGCGGTCGGCGTCTTCCACGATTTCGCCGCGACGATCCGCTTCCCGTTCGAACTGGAATACGGCGAGGGCATCGTCTGGCAGCAGGCGGCGCTGATCCCGGGACCGCACATGTACGGCGCCTCGCAGGACCTGCCGTTCATCGTCTTTAATTATCCGCCGCTCTATTACCTCCTCGCCCGCGCGGCGTTGTCGATAGAGCCGAGCTTCCTCGCCGCCGGCCGCCTGGTATCGGCGCTCGGCGCGGTGCTGATCGCGCTTTCCGTCGCAGCGCTGGTACGGATCTCGGCCCGCGGCGGCGGCCGGCCGATCGCCAGGGCCGAGTGGGCGATCGCGCTTGCCACCGGGCTCCTGGTGCTGCGCCTCTATACGGTGCACGACTGGAGCTTGTTGATGCGCGTCGACATGGCGGCGATCGCACTCAGCATGTTGGGGCTCCTCGCCGGCGCCTTGGCCAATGGCCGGTTCTGGGGCACCACCGCGGCGCTCTTGGTCTGCGTCGCCGCGGTGTTCGCCAAGCAGACGCAATTGCCGGCCGGCGCCGCGGTGTTCCTGATCGCGCTTATGCGCAACCCGCGCGGCGCCCTCGGCGCCGCGGCGATCGCGGGGCTGGTCGGCCTCGCCGAGCTCGGGCTGATGCAGTGGCTGACCGATGGCGGGTTCCTCCTCAACATCGTCGGCTACAACATCAATCGCTACTCGCTGCTCCATGCCTATCAGCTGTTCCTGGCAGAAGAGCGGGCGAACCTCCCGTTCATGGCGCTGATGCCGATCGCTGCCGTCGCGATCGTGCTCGGCCTCTACGGTCAGCCGCCGGCCGAGCGCCAGGCCGACCGGGCGACGACGGCGCGGCTCATGGTGCTCACGCACTTCACCCTGGCGAGCCTCATGCTGCTCTTCGCGGGAAAATCCGGCGCCAATAGCAATTTTTTCCTCGATTCCGACTGCGTCGGCTGCGTCCTCATCGGCGTCATGCTTTGCGACCTGGTCGGCGCCGAGTGGCGCAGTTCGGTGGCCGCGACACCGCCGATCCTCGCTCTCATGATCCTGGGGGTGCTGATCCTGCCGCAGCGCGACATCCCGGATGCCGCTCTCGAACAGCAGCTCATTCCGATGACCGCGCTCCTCTCCCGCGTCGCGGCGGCGACAAAGCCGGTCGCGTCCGAGGATATGACGCTCTTGATGCGCGCCGGGAAGCCGCTGCTCTTCGAGCCCGCGATCGTCACCGAACTGGCCACGCTCGGGCGCTGGGACGAGGGGCCTCTGGTCGCCATGATCCGCTCGGGCGGCTTTGCCTTCATGATCACGACCGATAACACGCTCGGCGGCAGCGAACGCCGCACCCCTGCCGTCGATGCCGCGATGCGGGAGGCCTATCCCCGGGTGGAGCAGCCGACGCCCTTTCTCTGGCTGCACCTGCCGCCAAACTGACCAAGGAGGATCCACTCGATGCCTGACAGCCTGCCCGCGTTGAGCTTGGTTGCCGTGCCGGGACGAAGGCGCCTCACCCTCGAGGTCGCGCGCGAGGCGGAGCGGCGCGGATTTTCCGGCCTCTACGTGCCGAGCATCTTCGGCAACATGGCGCAATCGACCGCGCTCGCATTTGCCACCGAACGCATCGTCTTCGGCACCGCGATCGCGCCGATCTACGCCCGCACGGTCGAGGATTTCGCCCATGCCGCGGCCTATATCCACGAGGTGTCGGGCGGCCGGTTCCGCTTTGGCATCGGCGTCGCCCACGGCCCGAGCCACATCCGCATGGGGGTGACCGTCGGCCCGCCGCTCGGCGACATCCGCGCCTTTGTCGACAAATTGCGCTCCTATGAGGGGATTGGCGCCTTGCCGCCGATCATCCTCGCCGCGCTGCGCCAGCGCATGGTGAGGCTTGCCGGCGAGATCGCCGACGGCCTCGTTTTCGCCAATGCCAGCCGCTCGCACATGGGCCAGTCGCTCGCGGTCCTCCCGCCGGCAAAGCGCGCCGACCCAAATTTCCTCATCGCCAACATGATCCCGACCTGCATCTCCGACGACATCGAGGCCGCCAAGGCGGTCAACCGCCGCACCCTCACCCGCTATACGACGCTGCCGAACTACCGCAATTACTGGAAGGAAGCGGGATATACCGAGGAGATGGAAGCGATCGAGAGCGCCCTCGCCGCGGGCCGCCAGGGCGACCTGCCGGGGTTGATGAGCGACCGCTGGCTCGCCGATGCGACGCTCTTCGGCCCGCCGGCCAAAGTGCGCGACGGGGTCGCCGCCTGGCGCGAATCCGGCATCACGACACCGATCCTCGTCCCCTCCTCGGCGAGCGGCAACCAATTGAAAGCGGTCGAAGAAATCTTCGCCGCCTTCGCTTGAGCTTCTGTTCCTTACCGTCGCCCCCGCGAAAGCGGGGGTCCAGAGCAAGCACTCCGCCCTTGCCGCACTGGATTCCCGGCTTTCGCGGGAATAACGACAATGGGTGCCGTCAGATCGCTTCGTAACCGTTGCACTCCCGGTTAAGCTGCCGCGTGATGGAGACCGGGGAACAAAATCGCGCTGAGCGCCGGCTCGCGGCGATCCTCGCGGCCGACATCGCCGGCTACTCGCGCCTCATTGGCGCGGACGAGGAAGGTACCCTCGACCGGCTGAGATCAATCCGGGTGGAACTCATCGACCCGAAGATCCCCGCGCATCGTGGCCGCCTCGTCAAAACCACCGGCGACGGCCTCCTCGTCGAGTTCGCCAGCGTCGTCGACGCGCTGCGCTGCGCAACCGACTGGCAGCAGGCGATGGCGGAACGGCGCCTGGCGATGGGCGAGGCGTCGTCGCCGTCGGCGTGAATTGCGATAACAGCGACGCTAATTTCGCCACAGTCCTATCGCAGTCTTCACCGATGACCGCGCCTAGCTAGCGAGAGGCGTTCATCGTCGGCGATCCGCCGCCGGAGGGATCATTCAAGCGGAGGAGGAAATTCACCTGATCCCAGCCTGATAGATCAGGTGACGCTTTTTCGAAAAAACCTATAGGTTGGGTGCAGGCCGGCTCGCCAGCGGCCCCTTCGCACCCTCCTGGCGTCCGCGCTGTCGGCTCACTAGGCTGAGCGGCAAATCCCGCTATTTCGATCCGGAGGGGAACCGATGACCAAGGCGCTATCCGGCATCCGCATCATCGACATGACGCACAACCAGGCGGGGCCGGCCTGCGCGCAGATCCTCGCCGGCACTTGAATGTATGCCTTAACAGGCATAGATTGGTCCTCGGATGCCCGGCGCTTCGTGCCCCAAACCGATACGCTGGGTCGGCAGCAGCAAAGAGGATTTGAGCGGCTTTCCCAACGACGTAAAGCGACGGATGGGGCTTGCGCTGTTCGAGGCGCAATTGGGCAGGAAGGCATCCTACGCCAAACCGCTGAAGGGATAGGGCGGTGCTGGCGTTCTCGAGGTCGTTGACGACTTTGACGGCGACACGTTCCGCGCCGTCTACACGGTACGGTTCCTCGAGGCGGTTTATGTGCTCCATGCGTTCCAAAAGAAATCGAAACGAGGAATCGCCACACCGCGGTCCGAAATCGAGTTGATTGGGACAAGGCTTCGGCGAGCAACGGAGGATTATACAGAATGGCGAGAAAGCGAGCAGCGACGATCGCGGTGAGCGCGGGCAGCGGCAACGTCTTCGCCGATATCGGGTTGCCCGAACCCGAGGAGGAATTGGCCAAGGCTCAGTTCGCCAGCTGTATCCGGCAGGTGATCAAGCGCCGGCGCCTGACGCAGGTTGCGGCGGCCTCGCGCATGGGGATCGATCAGCCGAAAGTCTCGGCGATCCTCAACGGCAGGCTTGCCAACTTTTCCGCCGACCGGTTGATGCGATTGCTGACGGCGCTCGGCCAGGATGTCGAAATTCGGGTCAAGGCGGCACCGCGCGGGCGAGCCCATGGGCAAATCCGCGTGACCGGCGAAATGCTCGCGTAAATCCAATCGCAATCGGGAGACCAGCCATGAGCCAAGCCTTATCCGGCATCCGCATCATCGACATGACTCACAACCAGGCGGGGCCGGCCTGTGCGCAAATCCTCGCCTTTCTCGGCGCCGAGGTGATCAAATTGGAGGAGCCGAAGGGTGGCGACGTGGCGCGCCGCAACATGCGCGACAAGCCCGACAGCGACAGTCTCTTCTTCCTCTTGTTCAACGCCAACAAGAAGAGCCTGACGCTCAACCTGAAGTCGGCGCGCGGCAAGGAGTTGTTCCGAGAGCTCATCGAGAAGTCCGACGTGCTTCTGGAAAATTTCGGCCCCGGCGCGCTCGACCGGCTGGGCTTCGGCTGGGAGGCGCTGCACCGGCTCAACCCGCGCCTCGTCTACGCCTCGATCAAGGGTTTCGGGACCTATGGGCCCTATAGCGACTTCAAAAGCTACGAGCCGATCGCCCAGGCGATGGGGGGCGCGATGAGCATCACCGGCTTCCCGGAGAACCCGCCGACCACCGTCGTGCCGGCGATCGGCGATTCGGGCACCGGCATGCACATGGCGATCGGTATCCTCGCCGCCTTGCAGCAGCGCCACGCGACCGGCGAAGGGCAGCAGGTCGAAGTCTCGATGCAGGACGCCGTCGTCAACATCATCCGGGTTTCACTCCGCGACCATCAGCGTTTCGGCCACGCGGTGCCGCGGCGCGGCAACCAGCTCGGCCAGACCGTGCCGAGCACGATCTACCGCTGCGCCGGCGGTGGACCGGATGACTACGCGTTCATCAACGCCTGGGAGCATCCCCAGTGGCTGGCGATGCTCGGCGCGATGGGCCGGCTGGAGCTCGCCGAGGACCCGCGCTTCAAGGCGCCGGCCGCACGCTGGGAAAACCGCGCCGCGCTCGATCGAATCATCGAGGAATGGACCGGACGGCGGGGAAAGCATGAGGTCATGCGGATTTTGGGCGCGGCCGGGGTGCCGTGTGGCGCGGTGCAGGATACGGGCGAAGTGTTGGCAGACCCGCACCTGAAGGCGCGCGAGATGATCCTCGACATCGATTATCCGACCCGCGGCACCTATCAGACCGTCGGTTGCCCGGTCAAACTGTCGGAGTCGCCGGCAAGCGTCACCCGGCCGCCGCTCCTCGGCGAGCACACGGATGAATTGCTCGGCGCCCTGTGCGGCGTCGACCCGGACGAGACGAGGCGGCTGCGCGAGGACGGCGTCGTTTAAGAAGCGTGCGGGGCGGTAAGCGTGTCGGCCTTGGCGTTGAGCGTCCGGATCAAACCGGCAATCCCCTGGGTGCGCAGGATCGCGGCAAATTCGGAGCGCCGCGTCGCCAATTCGCTGATCGTCCCGTCGAGATAGACGTCGGCGATCTGCCAAATGCCGCCATTCTGGCGCATCAGATAGTTGATGCTTACCGGCTCGCCGGTTGATTTGACGATCTGGCTGGTGATGAGCGTGCCGCCGGCGGAGGCCCGCTCGCCGGTAACCTGGAGCCGCTCGCCGGAATAGCTGTCGAAGCGATCGGCATAGATCGCCGCGATATAGCGCTCGAAAGCTTGGGCAACCTGTTGGCGTTGCGCGTCGTTAAGGCTCTCCCACTGCGGCCCGACCGCGAGCCGCGTCATGAACGGGATGTCGAAGAGCCGGCGGACCACCGGCTCGAGCTGGGCGTAGCGCCCGTGCGGCCCCAATGTCGCGCCGTTCCGCATCGTCTGGAGCAGCGTCTGGTAGAGGCTGCGCACGGTCTCGGTTCCGCCGGCCCCCATCGCCAGGGCGCGCGGCGAGAGTGCCGCAAGGGCGAGGCAAAGGAGAATACCGGCGGCCGTCAAGCTGCACTCTCTGGCTGGGGTCGAGCGTTTCATGCTGCATCCCCGTTAAGTTGATGGTGTTGACGAGCAGATGGGTCGCCGATTACGTGATGGCCCTGCAATTGCTCGCATGGCTCTAATGCGCGCGGTACCGCTTGCGGATCGGCATTTCGGCACCACACGCACCCTCCGGCAGATCGGCGATTTCACTACTTATCCAAACAGCCGGCGTGGCACATCGTTACCCGATTGCCGGACGGGTTGAAGTTACCGTCGCTTACCTTCCAGAAAGTAAAGCGTCTGGCGCTGACGGTCCGGCCAGTCGCGGCGTTTTTCAATAGCGCCGCAACAGCCCGACAAGGCGGCCCTGGACCTTGACCCGGTCGGGCCCGAATATGCGGGTTTCGTAGGCCTTGTTAGCCGGTTCCAGGGCGATCGAGGCGCCGCGGCGGCGCAGCCGCTTCAAGGTGACCTCGATATTGTCGACGAGCGCCACGACGATGGCGCCGTTCTCCGCGGTGTCACAGCGCTGGATGATGACGCTGTCGCCGTCGAGAATCCCGGCTTCGATCATGCTGTCGCCGGCGACCTCTAGCGCATAATGCTCGCCGCGCCCGAGGAGGCTCCCCGGCACTGCAACCGAACTGTTCTGGTCGCGCAACGCCTCGATCGGGGTGCCGGCGGCGATACGTCCGTAGAGCGGCAGGTCGACTGCCGCGGTATCGGGGGCGACCGGGGTGCCGGGCAGCGCGCCGGCAAAATCGCCGCGGATGACGGTCGGCGAAAATCGTCCGCGCTCGGCCCCGCCCCCATTCGTGCCCAAGTGGCCGCCCGACGGAGCCGCGCTTTCCTCCGGCAGCCGGGTCACTTCGAGGGCGCGGGCGCGGTGCGCCAGGCGGCGAATGAAGCCGCGCTCCTCAAGCCCGCTGATCAGGCGGTGGATGCCCGATTTCGAGCGCAAATTGAGGGCGTCCTTCATTTCGTCGAAGGACGGGGCGATGCCGGTCGTTGCCAGTCGTTGGTTGATGTAGATCAGCAGCTCGTGCTGCTTTTTCGTCAGCATGCGAATCTCCGCCAGGGACCAAACCAGGGAACAAACCCTAAACAGTTTGGGTGTTCTACTTTAGTTCGCAGATAACGTCAAGCCGCGCTCTGCGGGCTGATGCAACTTTGCTAAGCTTCACCCGTGCTTTCCGAGTGTAACCGGCAGGGAGCCATGCCGCGGCCGATCATCATCGACACCGACCCCGGGATCGACGACGCGGTTGCGATCCTCCTCGCGCTCGCCTCGCCCGAATTCGATGTCTTGGGCCTCGTCACCGTCGCCGGAAATCTGCCGCTGGCCGCGACCGCGAAGAACGCGCGCAGCCTCGTCGAGCTGGCCGGCCGGCCCGAGC
>JBARKH010000173.1:0-1534 GCA_049801295.1 Allostellaceae bacterium
AGATTCTGCCGGACCCGGGATGCGAGCGAACGCGGCGGTGGCGGTGGAGCAATCCGCGCCATGCGTCGGCTTCGCGACGCCGATGGCACAACGCGGACCGCAGGAATAGCGGCTTGCGGCGAAGGCGGATCGAGGTTTTGCGCCTGATCGGGCACAGTCGAGAACGTCCCAGCGCCGAGATAGAAGAAGCGAGCGGCGAACCGGGCGGTTACAGGATCGGTGCGCGGCGCCGCAGCCTCTTCACGCGCCAATGCCAACGCCTGCCCGCTACGCGGCCCGGCAAAAATTCCGCAGAGAACCCATGCAGATAGCAGTGCGGCGCCGGCGACCAGCGCGCCGCCGAAAACCGCCTGCATCGGCGGAGCAGACGACCAAAATCGCCGCTGTCTGCCGGCGCCAAAACCGTGGCGCGACCCTGTACCGAAGGCCATACCCCCCTCGCGACCCCCACTCGCTAGTCATTCGGTGGCGCGCGACGGCGCAACCGAACCGGAAGTGTGAGTTTTGCGAACCCCGATCCCCGAGATCGAGCGGACTGGTCTGGAGACTTGCTGAAGATTGCGGCAGCTTTTGGCCCGTCACTACATTTAAGCGACGCAGCGATATGTCTGATGTTGGGTGAGGAGCGGAACTAATTAGACGACGCGCGAACCGAGGTTTTATATTACCCATCAACAACATCGCATTCTCGTTTCAAGCATCGACTTCGCTTTGTCGCGTCAGCCACAGCGCGCGGGCTACGAGGGTGGTAGCGGAACTGTATACTGGTCGTATGATGCCCATCTCGTTGGATAAGGGAGCGCTACGGTCTTGCCGGCTCAGTTTCACTGAGCCAGCGCTTCTTGCGGCCTAGCGGCGGGAGAGGCAACCGGCGCGCCGTGGGGCGGCGGGTGACCGAGCGAGCTGAGGAACGAGCGGAACACGGCGTTGTTCTTGAGTGCGTCGCGCCCGGCAGTAATGAGCATCTCGACCTGATCAGGCTGCAGCTTGAAGTGCGTCTCGACGGCGTTGAGCACGGCCGCACGCTCCGGTTCCAATTGATCGAATGTGAGGCGGGCGAGGAACAGTCTCACGTCCCGACAGTTCCATCCCGGCGGCGCGCCCAAGCGGCGGCGCTCGTCTAGCGAAAGATGGCAGCGCCAGTTGATCAGCATGTCCTGCCATTTGTTCATAGTGTCCTCGAACGCCGAATAGCTTCCGACCGCGCCCGACTCGGTCGCGGTATCGGATGCCGCCGTGACAAGATTGACGCCGGTCGGGCCCTCCACGGTATCCGTCCATGAACCCGAAGGCGCGCGGCCGGCATCGACCACAAGAAACAACAGCCGCCGCAACTTGACGCCCTCCTCCGGCTTGAGCGGCTCGTAAGGCGTGTCGGCGACGAGGCGGGCGATGGTGAAGGCGGCAAGCCCGTAATTGTCCACGAGCCCGCCATCGAGCAGCTTCACGTAGCGGACTTTGCCATCGTGGTAACGTTCGAGTGCATTAGCGTAAAGCTTGAGCAGCGGCGGAGCGCTCGCGTCATTGCGCACTT
>JBARKH010000174.1:0-2062 GCA_049801295.1 Allostellaceae bacterium
GCTCGGGCCCCGGCAGGCGCTCGGTAAGCCGCCAATGGCGATGCACGACCCCTGCGTCATCGCTTATCTGTTGAAGCCCGAATTGTTCGTCGGGCGCGATGCCAGTGTCGCGATCGAGACGCACAGCCCGCTGACGCTGGGAATGACGGTCATCGACTGGCGCGGGCGGGGCGGGCGCAAACCCAATGCCCGGGTTCTCGAAACGGCCGACGCCGACGGCGTCTATCGGCTGCTTGCCGAGCGCCTCACGCGGCTGCCGTGACCGGGCGTGCGACGCGGGCTGGTGCGCAACCCGGTTTCTCCCGCTAGTATGGCCCGGTCACCCTTCCCTGGAGGAACATCATGATCATCGAGATGCGCACCTACCGCGTTAAGCCCGGCTCGGTCCCGGAAGTCGAGAAGCGCTTTGCCGAGGGGCTCAAGGAACGCGTGCGGGTTTCTCCGCTCGGCGCCTTCTTTCACACCGAGGTCGGTCCGCTCAACCGGATCATCCATTGCTGGCCCTATGAGGATCTCGCGCACCGCGCCAAGGTCCGCGCCGAAAAGATCCCAGGCTGGCCGCCCAAGATCCAGGAATTCATCGAGGACATGGAGAGCAAGATCGTCATCGCGGCGCCGTTCTCGCCCAAGCTCGAACCGCGCAAGCTCGGCAGCCTCTACGAGATCCGCACTTACACGATGGCGCCGGGCGTCACCCCGACGGTGATCGAAAAGTGGGCCGAGCGGATCGAGGGGCGGCAGAAATATTCGCCGCTCGCCTTCTGCGGGCATACCGAGCTCGGCCCGCTCAACCAATGGATCCACGTCTGGGCCTACAAGGACGCCGCCGAACGGTTCAGCGTGCGCGACAAGGCCCGCGAGAGCGGCGCCTGGCCGCCGGCGACCCGCGGCATGTTCGTCCAGCAGCAGAACATGTTCGTCGTGCCGGCCGAGTTCTCGCCGCTGCACTAGTTCTCACCCTCGACCAGCCCCCACCCCAACCCCAACCCTCCCTCGCTTGCGGGGGAGGGTGGGGATCTAGTCCCGCGAGCCAACAGCGCGGGCGGCATCGGCCGGCGGCGGGACGACGGTACCAGGAGCCAGCCAGCCGAACAGCCGGTCGAGCGGCGATTCCTCGGGCGGCGCCGGGGTTCCTGCGTTGACCGCGGAGATCGGCCCAGGAACCGGCAGCGGCCTCACCGGCATCGCCTTTGTGGCCGCGAGCATGAAGCCGCGCCATGCGGCGGCCGGCAATGAGCCGCCGGTCACCTTGTTCATCGGCGTGTCGTCGTCGTTGCCGAGCCATACGCCTGCGACCAGGTCGGCGGTGTAGCCGATAAACCAGGCGTCCCGATAATCTTGCGTCGTCCCGGTCTTGCCGGCGGCGGGCCGGGGCAGCGCCGCCGCCTTGCCGGTGCCGTGGGCGATGACGCCGGTGAGCATGTCGTTCATCATGCCAACGAGGTCGGGGGCGACGACCGCCCCGGGCCCCGAGCCGGTGCGGCGGTAGATGATCTTGCCGTCGCTGTCGCCGATCTCGCTGATGCCGTAGGCGAGGACACCCATCCCGCCATTGGCGAAGGGGGTGTAAGCCGACACCAGCTCCAGCAAATTCACTTCGCCCGTACCGAGCGCGATCGAGGCGTCGCGCGCCAGATCGGAGGTGATGCCGAGCCGGTTGGCCGTGGCGATGACCCGCGGAATGCCGGCGCGCTCGGCGACTTGCACGGCGATGGTGTTGATCGATTGTGCCAGCCCCTCGGCGAGGCTCATCTCGCCCTGGTAGCGCTTGAGATAATCGCGCGGCTGCCAGTTGCCGACCCGGATCGGCGCGTCGACCAGGCGGTCGGTCGGGCGCAACCCGGCTTCGAGCCCGGCGAGGTAGACGAACGGCTTGAACGCCGAGCCCGGCTGACGCTGTGCCTGGGTCGCGCGGTTGAACTGGCTGTGGCCATAATCGCGGCCGCCGACCATCGCGCGCACCGCGCCATCCGGCGACAGCGCGACAAGCGCCCCCTGGCTCACCGCATCCCTCGCCCCGTAGCGCACCAGGATATCGCCGACGGCCGCCTCCGCTTCGGCC
>JBARKH010000175.1:0-2650 GCA_049801295.1 Allostellaceae bacterium
GCTGCCGCCATTGAAGGCGGCGCTCGCCCGCGGACGCGCCGAGATCCGGCGCCGGTTCGAGGCCGGCGGCACCGCCGTCTCCGCGGTTCGCGAGCAATGCTTTCTCGTCGATCAGCTGATCCGGAGCCTTTACGACGTGGTGACCGAACGGGTCTATCCGCTCGCCAACCCGACCTCCGGCGAGAAACTGGCAATCGTCGCCGTCGGCGGCTATGGCCGGGGCGAGCTGGCGCCGTTTTCCGATATCGATCTCTTGTTCCTCCTGCCCTACAAGCAGACGCCGCATACCGAGCAGGTCATCGAATATCTGCTCTATCTCCTATGGGATCTCGGACTCAAGGTCGGCCAGGCGACGCGCTCGGTCAGCGACTGCCTGCGCTATGCTAAGGCCGATCTGACGATCCGCACCGCGCTCCTGGAAGCGCGTTATGTGTGGGGCGAGCAGGCGCTCTACACCGAATTGAAGGCGCGGTTCGAATCCGAGATCGTGCGCGGCACCGCGGCGCAGTTCGTCGAAAATAAGCTCGCCGAGCGCGACCAGCGCCATCAGCGGGTCGGCGACAGCCGCTATCAGCTCGAACCCAACGTGAAAGAGGGCAAGGGCGGGCTCCGCGACCTGCACACGCTGTTCTGGATCGCCAAATACATCTACCGCATCGACGATGTTGCCAAACTCGTCGAACTGGGGGTGCTGTCGGCCGAAGAGTCGACGCGGTTCGAGCGCGCCCAGAGCTTTTTGTGGACCGTGCGCTGCCACCTGCATTACCTCGCCGGGCGCCCCGAGGAGCGCCTGACCTTCGACATGCAGACCGAGATCGGCGCTCGGATGGGCTACACCGACCGGCCCGGCGCGCGCGGCGTCGAACGCTTCATGAAGCATTATTTCCTGGTCGCGAAGGATGTCGGCGACCTCACGCGCATCTTCTGCGCGATCCTTGAAATCGACCAGAAAGGCAAACGCCGGCTGTCGTGGCTGCGCTGGGGCTCCGGGCGGCGCCGGCTTGACGGCTTCGGGCTCGATGGCGACCGGCTGACGATCCCGTCGGACGATTTCTTCAAGAAGGACCCGGTCGCGCTGCTGCGGCTCTTTCATGTCGCCCAGCAGCACGACCTCGACATCCACCCGCGCGCGCTGCGCGCCGTCACCCAATCCCTGCGCCTCATCGACACCGAGTTGCGCGAGGATCCCGAGGCCAATCGCCTCTTCCTTGAAATCCTGACCGCGAAAAAGAGCCCGGAAATTGCCCTGCGGCGAATGAACGAGGCCGGCGTCTTCGGCAAGTTCATTCCCGATTTCGGCCGCGTCGTCGCGCAGATGCAGTACGACATGTACCATGTCTACACGGTCGACGAGCACACCCTCTTTGCGATCGGCATCCTCCACCAGATCGAGACCGGCCAGCTGAAGGCGGAGCTGCCGGTCGCCAGCGACATCATGCCGACGATCGTGTCGCGCCGGGCGCTCTATCTCGCGACGCTCCTCCACGACATCGCCAAAGGCCGCGGCGGCGACCACTCCCAGCTCGGCGAGAAGGTCGCGCTCAAACTGGGGCCGCGCCTCGGGCTGTCGGCCGAGGAAACCGAGACCGTCGCCTGGTTGGTCCGCTGGCACCTATTGATGAGCGGCATCGCCTTCAAGCGCGACATCGGCGACCCGCAGACGATCCAGGATTTTGTCGACCGGGTGCAATCGCCCGAGCGGCTCAAGCTGCTCCTGGTGCTGACCGCCGCCGACATCCGCGCGGTCGGGCCCAAGGTGTGGAACGGCTGGAAGGCGGCCTTGTTGCGCGAGCTCTACCACAGCGCGCTCGACGTCATTTCGGGGGGCCTCACGGTCGAACCCCGTGATTCGCGGATCGCCGCCGCGCAAGCCGCGGCACGTGCGCTGCTCCCCGACTTCACCGAGGCGGAGTTCGATGCCTTCACCAGCCGCGGCTACCCGTTCTATTGGCTCTCGCTCGATGCCGAGACGCATGCCCGCGATGCGCGGCTGATGCGTGGGGCCGATGCGAGCGGGGCGCCGCTCACCGTCGAGAAACGCATCGATCCGGCGCGCGCGGTGACCGAGATCACCCTCTACACCGCCGATCACCCGGGCCTCTTTTCGCGCATCGCCGGGGCGCTCGCGGTCTCGGGCGCCAACATCGTCGACGCCAAGATCATGACGATGTCGAACGGCATGGCATTGGATACGCTGTGGGTGCAGGACCATGACGGGACGCCGTTCGACCGCCCGGACAAGCTCGCTAAACTCGCCTTCACCTTCGAAAATGTACTGACCGGCGAATTGAAGCCGCATATCGAGCTCGAACGCCCGCCCGCGTTTCCGAGCCGGATGAGCGTTTTCACCGTGCCGCCGCGCGTCCTCATCGACAACCAGGCGAGCCGCTCGCACACCGTGATCGAGGTCAACGGCCGCGACCGGCCGGGGCTCCTCTGGGAGGTGACGCGCGAGTTGACCCGGCTCAGCCTCCAGGTCTCCAGCGCCAAGATCTCGACCTACGGCGAGAAGGTCGTCGACGTCTTCTACGTCAAGAACCTGTTCGGCCATAAGGTCGAGCACGAGCAGAAGCTCGCCGAAATCCGCGCCGCCCTCGAAGCGGTCCTCGCCAAGGGCAACCGCGCCGCCCCTGCCCTCGCGGCCCCCACC
>JBARKH010000176.1:0-11933 GCA_049801295.1 Allostellaceae bacterium
CGGTGACGGCGGGGGTCAACGGCGGCGGCCGCGAGGTGCGGCTCGTCATACACCCGGTCCTCAGCGTCGCGCGCGACGCGGCGGGGTCGGTCGTCGGGCTCGATCCGCCCGCGGACGGGCTGCGCGAATCCTGGATGCAGATCGCGATCACCCGCGAGCCGGATCACGCCGAACGCGAGGCGCTTGCGGCCCGGCTCGAAGGCGCGCTCGGCGAAGTGCGCAGTGCGGTGACGGACTGGCAGCCGATGCGCCGCGCCTTGCAGGCGATCGCGGGCGGCCTCGTTGGCTCATCGGCGCCACTGACGCCGGCCGAGATCGCCGAGGGCGTCGATTTTCTACGCTGGCTCGACGACGACAATTTCACCTATCTCGGCTTTCGCGAATATGTCTTCCCCAGTACCTCGGTGGAAACAGCGCGGCCCCCACTCGGCATCCTCGCCGAGGTGAGCTACCCGGTATTCCGCGGGTTCCGCGACCTCGCCGGGCTGCCGCGCGATGTCCAGGAGTTCGTGCGCCGCCGCGAGTTGCTGATCATCGCCAAGACCACGCACCGCGCCGCCGTCCACCGCGCCGTCCCGATGGACGCGATCGGTGTCCGCCGCTTCAATGAAGCGGGCGAGGTGGTGGCGCTGCAATTGTTCGTCGGCCTCTTCACCTCGGCCGCCTATAGCGGCAACCCGCACTCGATCCCACAGTTACGGCAGAAGGTGCGGCGCACGATCGAGCGCGCCGGCCTTGCCCCGGAGAGCCATGACGGCAAGGCGCTCCTCCACATCCTCGATACCTTCCCGCGCGACGAACTGTTCCAGATCACCGAGGACGAGCTGTTCGACACCGCGATTGGCATCCTCAACCTGCAGGAGCGCCAGCGCGTCGCGCTGTTTGTGCGCAAGGATCCGCTCGAACGCTTTGTCTCCTGTCTCGTCTATATGCCGCGCGAGCGTTACGACACCCGCCTGCGCCAGGGCCTTGCCGCGATCCTTTCGGAGGCGTTCGCCGGCCCGGTCAGCGATTTCTACACCCATCTCGACGAGTCGGTGCTGGCGCGCGTCCAGTTCATCATCAGCGTCACCCGCGGCGCGGTCCCGGTGGTCGATGTCGCTGCCCTCGAGCGGCGCCTCGCCGAGGCCGGGCGGAGCTGGTCGGACCGGGTCGAGGAGGCAGCCGCCGCCGCATTCGGCGAGATCCCCGGCCGCGCCCGGCTGCGCCGGTTGAAACCGTTCCCGCTTCCCTATCAGGCACGCACCGAACCGGCACAGGCGATCGCCGATCTGGGCCGCATCGAGGCGGTGCTGGAGGGCTCGCCGATCGAAGCCTCGCTGCACTCGCGCGAAACTGGCGATGGTGCGGACATGGGGCTCAGGCTCTACCGCCAGGGCGAGCCGGCGGTCCTCTCCGATGTCCTGCCGATCCTCGAAAATCTCGGCCTGCGCATCGTCGCCGAGGAGCCCTTCCGCATCGACAGCGACGACGGCCGGTCGGTGTGGATCCATGAATTCACGCTCAGCCCCGGCAGCGTGCCGGCTGCGGCCTCCGCGGCGGCGCGCCGCCGATTCGAGGAAGCGCTCGCCCTCATATGGACCGGCTCAGTCGAGAATGACGGCTTCAACCGGCTCGTTCTCGCCGCCGGTCTCTCGGCCCGCCAGGCCACTATATTGCGGCTCTATTGCAAGGTTCTGCGCCAGGCCGGTTCGAATTTTAGCCAGAGCTACATGGAAGAGACGCTGGCGCGTCATGCGCCCGTCGCACGCCGGCTCGTCCAGCTGTTCGAGCGGCGCTTCGATCCCGCCCGCGCCACCAGCGCATCCCCCGACCAGGTCGCCGAAGTTCAGGCGATCGACCATGCGCTCGACCAGGTCGAGAGCCTCGACGAGGACCGCATCCTGCGCGCTTATCTGACGCTCATTCTGAAGAGCGTGCGCACCAATTATTACCAGACCGGACCCTCCGGCGAGCCGAAGCCGGCGCTCGCG
Organism: Allostellaceae bacterium; assembly: GCA_049801295.1. GTDB lineage: Bacteria > Pseudomonadota > Alphaproteobacteria > ATCC43930 > CGMCC-115725 > DATARH01. The sequence continues at coordinate 1,974 of JBARKH010000176.1, forward strand.
GTCAAGCTCGCCTCGAGCGCGATCGATCTCCTGCCCCTGCCGCGGCCGCTCTATGAGATCTACGTCTACAGCCCGCGCGTCGAGGGCGTCCACATGCGCGCCGGCAAGGTGGCGCGCGGCGGCATCCGCTGGTCCGACCGCAAGGAGGATTTCCGCACCGAGATCCTCGGCCTGATGAAGGCGCAGACGGTCAAGAACGCGGTCATCGTGCCCGTAGGCTCGAAGGGCGGCTTCGTCCTGAAGCGCACGCTCCTCCCGGGGTCCCCAGACTACCGCGAGCAGCTCGCCGCAGAGGGGGTCGAATGCTACAAAATCCTCATCCGCAGCCTCCTCGACATCACCGACAACATCGTCGCCGCGAATGGTTCCAGCGAGCACACGATCGTCCCGCCTCCGCAGGTGGTGCGCCACGAGGGCGACGACCCCTATCTTGTCGTCGCCGCCGACAAGGGCACCGCCACCTTCTCCGACACCGCCAATGAGATCGCCGAGGAATACGGCTTCTGGCTGGGCGACGCGTTCGCCTCGGGGGGTTCCGCCGGCTACGACCACAAGGAAATGGGGATCACCTCGCGCGGCGCCTGGGAACTCATAAAGCGGCACTTCCGCGAACTCGGCCGCGATATCCAGACGAGCCCTTTCACGATGGTCGGCGTCGGCGACATGTCGGGCGACGTCTTCGGCAACGCCATGCTGCAATCGCGCCAAACGAGGCTCCTCGCGGCGTTCAACCACATGCACATCTTTGTCGATCCCGAGCCCAACCCGGCAGCGAGCTTTGCCGAACGCGAGCGCCTCTTTCGCCTGCCGCGCTCGAGCTGGAGCGATTACGACCCGAGGCTCATCTCCGCGGGCGGCGGCGTCTTCGACCGCGCTTTGAAGGCCGTCCGGATCAGCGCCGCGATGAAGCGGCTCCTCGGCATCGCCGAGGACACGCTGACCCCGGCCGAGCTGATCCGCCACCTGCTGAGGGCGGAAGTCGATTTGCTGTTCTTCGGCGGCATCGGCACCTTCGTCAAGGCCAAGGGCGAGAGCCATGCCGAGGTCGGCGACCGCGCCAATGACGCCCTGCGCATCGATGGCGAGGAGATCCGCGCGACGGTCGTCGGCGAGGGCGCCAATCTGGGCGTCACCGAGCGTGGCCGGGTGGCCTATGCGCTGAAGGGCGGGCACATCGACACCGACGCGATCGACAATTCGGCCGGCGTCTCGATGTCGGACCACGAGGTCAACATCAAGATCCTGCTCAGCGGCGCGATCGCCGCCGGGGCGCTCGGCCGCCAGGAGCGCGAGCCGCTCCTCCTACAGATGACCGACGACGTCGCTTCCCTCGTATTGCGCGACAATTACCTGCAAGGCGAGGCGCTGTCGGTTGCCGAAGCGCGCGGAGCCGCCGGGCTCGACCGCCAGGCCCGGCTGATCCGCGAACTCGAACGGGCCGGGCGGCTCGACCGCGCCCTCGAATTCCTGCCCGACGAGGAGACGCTCGCCGCCCGCGCCGCCGCCCGCCGCGGGCTGACCCGCCCCGAACTGGCGGTGCTCTTGGCTTACGCCAAGATGTCGCTCGACCACGATCTCCTCGCCTCTGATCTGCCCGACCTGCCCGAGCTTGCAGCCGATATGCGCGATTATTTCCCTCCCGCGTTGCGGACGCGCTTTGCCGCGCAGATCGCCGCCCATCCGTTGAAGCGCGAGATCACCGCGACTGTCGTCACCAACGATCTGATCAACCGCGCCGGCCTCACCTTCATCCACGATATGCGCGCGCGCACCGGGCGCGAGGCGCCGGAGATCGCGAGGAGCTACCGGATCGTCCGCGAGGTGTTCGCCCTGCCGGCGCTGTGGGCCGAGATCGAGGCCCTCGACAACCGGGTCCCGGCGGCGCTGCAGACCGAGATGCTGCTCGAGATTTCGGGCTTCGTCGAACATGAAGCCGCCTGGCTGTTGCGCGCCAACCGGCTCGATCTCGGGCGCGAGATCGCCCGCTTCGGACCCGCGATCCGGCGCCTGGGGGAAATCGTTGCGGAACTGTTGCCGCCGAGCGAGCGGACGGTGCTCGACCAGCGGGTGTCGCGATTTGCCGCCGCAGGGGTGCCGCAACCCTTGGCCGCGCGCGCCGCCGCCGTCATCTTTCTGACGACCGCCCTCGAAGTCGGCGAGTTGGCCGAGCGCACCACCCAGCCGATCGACCGCGCCGCGCGGATATTCTACCAGCTCGGCGCTCGCTTTGCCCTCGACGAGATGCGCGCCGCCGCGCGCCGCCTGCCCGCCGAGACAGCCTGGCAGAAGACCGCCGCTGAGAGCCTCATCGACGAATTTTACGGATTGCAGGCCGAGCTTGCTGCGGGCGTTCTGGAGAACCCCGCCGAATTGAGCGCCGATGGAGCCGCCGACCCGCTCGCCGCCTGGATCGACACTCGTGCCGACCGGCTCGCCGCGGCCGACGCCATCGCTGGCGAATTACGCAACGCCAGCGCTCCCGATCTGGCTATGCTGGTCGTCGCCCGCCAGCAACTGCGCCAGGCGCTGGGGTAAAGGGCGCCGATCACGCCAAACACAACCGGGAGGAAGCCATGAAATTGTCGCGTCGCCATCTCGCCGCCGCAGGTGCGCTTGCGCTCACCGCGCCCGCCCTCATCCGATCGGCGTCCGCCCAATCGGCCGATGAAGCGGCGGTGAAAAAAGTTGTCGAAGAATTGCGCATGGCCTGGATCAACCAGGACAAGCCCAAGCTCGACTCGCTCACCACCGCGCAGCTGAGCTACAGCCACTCGAGCGCCGTCCTTCAGAACAAGGCCGAATTCATCGCTGGGGTGATGACGCGAAAGGCCAAAGTGAAGTCGCTCGAATGGCCCGAGATGACGGTCCAGGTCGTCGGCCCGAACGGCGTCGTGCGACACCTTTGGGTCTCCGAGACCGAGCTCGACGGCAAAACCACCAACACCAAGATCGGCGTCATGCAGGTCTGGCAGAAACAGGACGGCGGCTGGAAGCTCTTGGCGCGCGCCTCGTGGAAGCTGCCCGCGCCGGCATAGCGCCACGCCGGCTGGCCTCCACCCCGCCCGCCGCGCCGCCGAGCTGATCGCGTCGATCAGATCGCAATCCGATGCCCAAAGTGAAAGCCACTGATCCGCTAGAGACCATTGCCGATCTGCAGCGCGAGCTCGCTCAAGCCCGCGCCGAGCGCGACGAGGCATTGGCCCAGCAGACCGCGACCGCCGAAGTCTTGCAGGTCATCAACTCGTCGCCCGGCGACCTCGCCCCGGTGTTCGATGCGATGCTCGAAAAGGCGACACGACTATGCGACACCGCGTTTGGCGTGCTGTGGACGTATGACGGCCAGATCTATCACCCGAAAGCAGTGCAAGCAGCGCCCGATCTTACTGAATTCCTGGCCGGCCTCGGCTCACAGGCGGGCTCTCCAGGCAGCGGGTTAGCGCGGCACAAAGCCGACGAGGATCTTATTTGCGTTACCGATCTCGCTGCCCGCTATGCCGGCTATGAGCCGAGCTCGCACCCGTATTTCGAGCGTGCTGCCGCGCGCAGCGCAATGTCAGTGGCGCTGCGCAAGGACGACGTGTTGCTCGGGGCGATTCAGGTTTTCCGCCAGGAGGTGCGTCCGTTCTCGGAAAAGCAGATCGCGCTGTTGCAGAATTTCGCGGCGCAGGCGGTCATCGCGATGGAGAACGCCCGGCTGATCACCGAGACGCGCGAGGCCTTGGAGCAGCAGACCGCAACCGCCGAGGTGTTGGGGGTCATCAATTCCTCGCCCGGCAACCTCGCCCCAGTGTTCGACGCGATGCTCGAAAAGGCGATGACTTTGTGCGGCGCCGCGTTTGGCGCGCTGATGTCCTACGACGGCGAGAGGGTTGCCGCGGTGGCAACACGCGGGCTTTCAGCGGAACTGGCCGAGGTATTCCGCGAGCCGATCGCTCCCAGGCGAGAGGGCGACGCGCCTTACGCGCGCTTCCTTCGGGGAGAGCCCTTGCTGCACATCGCCGATATGGCGGCCGACGAAGTGCTCCCGTCCTTGGCATCGCGGCCCCGGGCCTTGGTCGAAATCGGCGGAGCGCGGACGGGTCTCGAGATCGCGCTCCGCAAGGAAGGAGCCCTTCTCGGATCGATCTGGCTCTATCGCCAGGAGGTCCGCCCGTTCTCCGACAAGCAGATTGCTCTCCTGCAGAACTTCGCGGCCCAAGCCGTCATCGCGATGGAAAACGCCCGGCTCATCACCGAGACGCGCGAAGCGCTCGACCAGCAGACCGCCACCGCCGAGGTGCTGCAGGTCATCAATTCCTCGCCCGGCGAGCTCGCCCCGGTGTTCGATGCGATGCTCACCAAGGCGACGAGCCTTTGCGAGGCGAGCTTTGGCATCCTGTGGATTTTCGCGGGTGAGTTGGCCCGGGCGGGGGCGCTTCATCAGGTTCCCGAGGTATATGCCGAACTCTGCCGCGCTCCATTCCGGCCCAGCCCCGGATCGGGTCCCGCTCGGATGATGCAAGGCGAGCACGGTTTCGCGATTGCCGATTTGACTGCATACCCGCCCTATCAGGCTGGCGACGCGCTGACCCGGGCCATTGTCGAGCTCGGCGGCGCCCGCAGCGTCGCGATTGCACCGCTGCGCAAGGACGACGCCACGCTCGGGGCGATCACGATCTACCAGCAGCAGCTGCGACCGTTCACCGATAAGCAGATCGCCCTCTTACAGAATTTCGCGGCCCAAGCGGTCATCGCGATGGAAAACGCGCGGCTCCTGACCGAGACGCGCGAAGCCTTGGAGCAGCAGACCGCGACCGCCGAGGTGTTTCAGGTCATCAACGCCTCCCCCGGCGACCTCGCCCCCGTGTTCGACGCGATCCTGGAGAAGGCGCTGGGTCTGTGTGAAGCGTCCTTCGGCCTCCTTAATATCTTTGACGGCGAATTTTTCCGCGCCAATGCCTGGCGCGGCGTGCCGCCCGCGCTGGCCGAGTTCTTCCGCCAGCCCTTCCGCGTCGGCCGCGGGTTTGCAACCCGTCGGCTCGCCATGGGGGAAGCGATCGTCCAAATCGACGACATTACCGATCACGTTGCATACCGGTCAGGAGAGTCCGGCCGCCGTGCGCTTGCCGATATTGGCGGCGCGCGCACCGTGATCTGGGTGGCACTGCGCGCTGAGGAAGAGCTTCGGGGGTTCATTTCCATGTACCGCACTGAAGTGCGCCCGTTCTCCGACAAGCAGATCGCGCTGCTGCAGAATTTCGCGGCGCAGGCGGTGATCGCGATGGAGAACGCGCGCCTCATCACCGAGACGCACGAAGCACTGGAACAGCAGACCGCGACCGCCGAGGTCTTGCAGGTCATCAACTCCTCGCCCGGCGACCTCGCGCCGGTGTTTGACGCGATGCTGGAAAAAGCGCTGCGGCTGTGCAACGGGGCCTTCGGGGCGATGGTGACGCTTGAGGATGATGTCGTGCAATTCCGGGCGCAGCGCAACCTGCCGCAGCAATTCCTCGAATTCCTCCGGCAGGAACTCAGCGAGTTTCGACCCGATACCTTGATCGGCCACGCCATGCTGACGCGCAGCGTCGTGCACGTCGCGGACATCACTGTCGGGGAGCCGTTTCGCCGTGGCGCCCCACTCGCCATTGCTGCCAGCGAACTCGCGGGCATCCGCACCATGTTGTTCGTGCCCCTGGTCAAGGACGACGCAGGGCTCGGCGTGTTCACCGTCTACCGCACCGAGGTGCGACCGTTTACCGACAAGCAGATTGCGCTTCTGCAGAACTTCGCGGCGCAGGCGGTGATCGCAATGGAGAACGCGCGCCTGCTCGATGAACTGCACGAGCGCAACGCGGAGATCGCCGGGTGGAACAAGGAGCTTGAGGCGCGGGTCGCGGCGCAGCTCGGCGAGATCGAGCGGACCGGCAAATTGCGCCGGTTCCTCGCGCCGCAGCTCGCCGACCTCATCCTCGCGCAGGGCGACGAATCGATCCTCGAAAGCCATCGCCGCGAGATTGTCGTCGTGTTCTGCGATCTGCGCGGCTTTACCGCCTTTGCCGAGCGCGCCGAGCCGGAAGAGGTCATGGCCCTCCTCAAGGACTACCACGCCGCGATGGGGCCGATCGTCGCGCGCTTCGAGGGCACGATCGACCACTACGGCGGCGACGGCATCATGGTGTTCTTCAACGACCCCGTGCCCACACCGGACCCCGCGCGCCGAGCGATCGAGATGGCGATGGCGATGCGCGCGGCGGCGCAAGACCTCTTGCGCAGCTGGCGGCGGCACGGCCACGATCTCGGCTTCGGCGTCGGCGTCTCGCAGGGTTACGCGACCCTGGGCCAGATAGGGTTTGCCGAGCGCATGGACTATACCGCGATCGGCACGGTCACCAACCTCGCCGCCCGCCTCTGCGCCGAAGCCAAGGACGGGCAGATCCTGGTGAGCCGCCGCGTCGCGATCGCGGTCGAGGACAGCGCCAAGCTCGAAGAGATCGGCGATCTGTCGCTGAAGGGCCTCAGCCAGGCCGTCCTCGTCTACAACGTGCCGCAATAGGGCCGCCTTCCGACTTTTCCCCGTGCCGAGACGAGAGAAACTTGGCGATGCGTTCTTGATAACACGACAAAATTGCTATATTATAGCTGCGATGTCCGATACGCGGCATAAGCCCGGTGTGACACGGCGGTGCGCGCGGCCGTCAACAGCCGGTCTTGTTCAACCAGCGCGCGATTTTCATCTGATCTCAGCCAGAAAGATCAGGTCGCACGCGATCGTCCGTTTCTATTCCAGGTTGATCTTGAGGTCCGGCCGACCCTGGCGTCAGCGCTGTAGGACCGGTGCATTGCCTCCCGAGCCCTTCCAAAACTAGGATGCCGGCGCGATATGACCGTTAGCCGACCCCGAGGATCCAACCGATGATCTCCCGCCCCAACACCGCGCTCTCCCAGCTCCACATGCAGATCATGTGGTCGCGGCTGATTGCCGTCGTCGAGGAGCAGGCGCAGACCCTGATGCGCACCGCCTTCTCAACGCCGGTGCGCGAAGCCGGCGACCTCTCGGCCGGGGTCTTCGACAAGGACGGCAACATGCTGGCCCAGGCGGTGACCGGTACCCCCGGCCACGTCAATTCGATGGCCGCCGCGGTCAAGCACTTCCTCGCCGCCTTCCCGCTCGATTCGATGAAAGAGGGCGACCACTACATCACCAACGACCCCTGGCTGACCTGCGGCCATCTCCATGACCTGACCGTCTGCAGCCCGACCTTTCTGCGCGGGGAGCCCGTCGGGCTTTTCGCCAGCACCGTCCATGTCGTCGATATCGGCGGGCTCGGGATGGGGCCGGACGGCCGCCAGGTCTTCGAGGAGGGCCTCGCGATCCCGTTGATGCCGCTGGCGCGTGAAGGCCGGATGAACGAAGACCTGATGCGCATCATCCGCGCCAATGTGCGCGAACCCTTGCAGGTCGAGGGCGATGTCTACGCGCTCGCCGCCTGCAACGACGAGGGCAGCCGGCGCCTCGTCGACATGATGGACGAGTTCGGCATCGCCAATCTCGACCGGCTTGGCGAGCACATCATCGAAACCTCGCGCCAGGCGACGATCGAGGCGATCGGCAAGCTGAAGCCGGGCAAATACCGGAACAGCCTGACGATGGACGGCTATGACCGGCCGTTGACGCTGGCCGCCGAGATGACGATCAGCGCCGACAACATCCATCTCGACTATAGCGGGACCTCACCAGCGAGCGCCTTCGGCATCAATGTCGTGATGAATTACACGCTCGCCTACACCGCCTTCGGGGTCAAATGCCTGGTCGCGCCCGAGGTGCCGAACAACGCCGGGTCGCTGGCGCCGATCACCGCGAGCGCGCCCGACGGGTGCCTCCTCAATGTGAAGCGCCCGCGCGCCGTCGCGGCGCGGCACACGGTCGGGCACATGCTGCCCGATGTCGTCTTCGGCTGCCTGCACCAGGTGATGGATGGCGGGGTGCCGGCCGAGGGCGCCTCCTCCCTGTGGAACCCGCAGATCTATGGCGGCGCCGACGTCGAGGACGAGCTCGGCGCCGGGAGGGAGAGCGACATGCCGCCCTTCAGCACCGTCATCTTTCATTGCGGCGGCACCGGCGCGCGCCCCGGCAAGGACGGGCTCGACGTCACCGCCTTTCCCTCCGGGGTGCGCACGATTCCGGTGGAGGCCACCGAATCGGTGGCGCCGGTCATCTTCCGGCGCCGCGAGTTTCGCGAAGGTTCGGGCGGGGTCGGCCGCTTCCGCGGCGGCCTCGGACAGATCATCGAGTTGGGTGGCGCCGACGGCGCGCCGGTCGCGCTCCTCTGTAATTTCGAGCGCATCAACAACCCGGCGCGCGGCCGCGACGGCGGCGGGACGGGCGCGCCCGGCCGGGTGACCCTGGTCTCCGGGAAGCCGATCCGCTCGAAGGGTCGCCAGACCGTGCCGGGCGGCGATTTTGCCCGGCTCGAATTGCCCGGCGGCGGCGGCTTTGGCGATCCCTCGGAGCGCGACCCCGAGCAGGTCGCCGCCGATGTCGCCGACGGCCTGATCACCCCGGAAGTTGCCCTCAGCCACTACCGGGTCGCGCTCCTGGCCGACGGCGCGCTCGACCCCGCTGCAACGGCGCGGCTGCGCCCTTGAGCCGCAATCGCTAATGGCCTCCCTGCCCCGCGCCATCCTCATCGATCTCGACGACACGATCCTCGCCGCCTTCGGCCAGTCGGCGGGCCAGTGGCAGCGCGTCGTCGCCGACTTTGCCGAGCACCTCGTCCCCCACCCGCCCGACGATGTCATCGCCGCGATCCAGGCCTATTCGAAATACCTGTGGGCCGATGAAACCCGCCACAAGCATTGGCGCCACCAGATCGGCGATGCGCGGCGCCACATCGTCGCCAATGCCTTTGCCGAGCTGACCAAGGCGCGCGGCCACGCGCCGCCGCCGCCCGAGATTTGCGACGCGATCGCCGACCGCTTCAACGAGGTCCAGCACGCCGAATTGACGATGTTCCCAGGCGCCCACGAGACGCTCGACCGCCTGAAGGAATTGGGCGTCAAGCTCGCGCTCGTCACCAACGGTGCGGCCGCGCCGCAGCGCGCCAAGGTCAGGCGGTTTGCCTTGGAGCACCGCTTCGACCACATCCAGATCGAGGGCGAGCATGGCTTCGGCAAGCCCGAGGATGCGGCCTACGCCCATGCCCTCCAATCGTTGGACGTCGCCGCGCACGAAGCGTGGATGGTCGGCGACAATCTGGAATGGGAGGTCGTCGCGCCGCAGCGCCTCGGCATCTATGCGATCTGGTATGACGGCTATGGCGTCGGGCTGCCGCCGGGGTCGCCGGTCCGCCCCGACCGCATCATCCGCGCACTCCCGGAATTGCTGGAATAGAGGCAGCCCTCACGCCACCCCCGTCATGCCACTGGTGCCCACAGCACCTCTTCGATGTGATCGGCCCCGGCCGCCAGCATCACCAGCCGGTCGAAGCCGAGCGCGATGCCGGCGCACTCCGGCAGGCCATGGTCGAGCGCCGCCAGGAAATCCTCGTCGATCGGATAGGTTTCGCCATAGAGCGCCTGCTTTCGTGCCTGGTCTGCCTGAAAGCGCCGTTGCTGCTCGACCGGGTCGGTCAATTCGCCGAATGCGTTGGCCAGTTCAAGTCCGCACACGTAAAGCTCGAACCGTTCGGCGAGGCGCGGGTCGTCGGGCTTGCGGCGCGCCAGCGCGGCCAGCGCCAGCGGATAATCGTAAAGGATGGTCGGCGAGCCGATCCCGAGATGGGGCTCGATGCGTTCGAGAAAGATGCGGAAAAACAGCGTCTCCCAATCATCCCCCGGGTGCGGCGCGATGCCGATCCGCGCCGCCGCCGCCGCGAGCAATCCCGCATCGGGCCACTCGGGCTTCGGGGCCGTCGCCAAGAGGTCGAGACCGGCGTGGCGCGCGAAGGCTTCGGCGACGCTGAGGCGCTGCCACGGCAGGCG
>JBARKH010000177.1:0-6148 GCA_049801295.1 Allostellaceae bacterium
CCTCGGGCCACTGCCAGGGTTCGAGATCGGATTGCGGTCGGTCCATGGTCGCCCTCCGGGCGGGGATGCCGAGAGTGGTCGGAGCGGAGAGATTCGAACTCTCGACCCTCAGCACCCCATGCTGATGCGCTACCAGGCTGCGCTACGCTCCGACCGGGGCATCTCTGACGAGAGCGCCGATCATACCGGCCCCGAACGCGACGCGCAACGCGGGTGGCAGTCGGGTAGAGCCTCAGTTTGAATGTAACAGCCCTATCGCCCTCGTTTCCTCGCGGGCGGCTTTTTCAGCGCTACGGCCGGGAGATTCTTGCTCGGTTGCCGAGAATGAAGCCACTCGCGCCCGTTGATGATCGCCGGGACCATCGAAACTGCGCTTGCGGCAACCAATGCAATTCCAATCGCTGTTGCGTCGACATAAGCGCAAATTACCGCTCCGGCGATCAACCCAATAGCAACCGAAATCCCTCCCAAAAGCCCTAATCTCTCCGTAAAAATTGAGGATCTAAGTTCTTTGGTTTCCCAATTGTGACGATGAACTTGCTCTTGTTCCGCCATGAGGAGAATGCGATTAGCGGCACCCGGTAGAGTGCTCTCAAAATGCTCTAGATGTCGCGGATGAGGAAGCGGCCCGGAATAATGCTCTTCCACCTCGTGCACATAGGCCGCTACGGCTTGACGTACTGTAGGTAATTTCTGTGCCGGAACAGCAGATGCTAAAGTGCGATCGAGTTTTTCTTGAAACGGCCGGAGTTCACGTGCGGGTGGATCACCGTCAGGCCGGGGGCCCGGTGTCGGTATATTATTTGGTGGCATTCATTTTTGCATGGATGCACGAAGATCATCGCCGACTGCCTGCCAATCCCCGCGCAAGCCATTGCCGCTATATTGCCGAGGCCGGCGTGTATGTTCATAAACCAGCGTTGCGGCGCTCAACCCTGCGAGAAGGCCGCCGAAAAAACTCTTACCAGTTCTCCGCGCGCCCTTCCCGGTTTGGATGTGCGCCTTACGCGTCACCCGGATAGAACGGCTCATTACGACGCATCTCCTTCGAGAGATAGCCCAAGGACCTAATTGTCGCTGCACGCTCTCTTAACGAATGGTAAATATGACGTGTTCCATATTGGGATGCAATATGGTCGCCGAATGTGGGGGCGGGCGGAGCCTGTGGAGGCGGACGAGGCGGAGGGCTTGGGCCGCGGGGATCTCACCTCGCGCGAGCACCAGCCGGATTCCATCCGCTGGACAGCGGACATTATTATTTATATAGCACTATAATCAGGATTTGTCAAGAACAAAACATGATTCTTGTGCGCAGCCGGCTCACGTCGGCGGGCGAGAGGTGGGCGAGGGGTGGCTAGGCGCGGGCGGGGAGTTCGGCGATCTCGCGGCCCAAGGCGGCGAGGGCGGTGGCGACGATGTGGCGGGCGTTGAGGCCGGCGGCGTCGTATTGGGCGCTCTGGCTGTCGTGTTCGAGGAATAGGTCGGGCAGGACCATGGTGCGGATCTTGAGGCCGTGATCGAGCTGTCCGGTCGTCGCCAGATGATGCAGCACGTGGGTCCCGAAGCCGCCGATCGAGCCTTCCTCGATCGTGATGACGACCTCGTGCTCGCGCACCACGCGGTTGATGAGGTCGGTGTCGAGGGGTTTGGCGAAGCGCGCGTCAGCGACCGTCGTCGAGAGCCCGTAGGCGCCAAGCTCCTGAGCGGCTTTCAGGCATTCAGCGAGGCGGCCGCCGAAATTGAGGAGGGCGATCGTGGTGCCCTCGCGGACGATCCGGCCGCGGCCGATCTCGAGCGGCACGCCCAATTCGGGCAATTCGACGCCGACCCCGTCGCCGCGCGGGAAGCGCACCGCCGAAGGCGCGTCGTCTATGGCGACGCAGGTGGCGACCATGTGGACGAGCTCGGCCTCGTCCCCCGCCGCCATGATGATGAAGCCGGGGAGGACGCCGAGATAGGCGACGTCGAAGGAGCCCGCGTGGGTCTGCCCGTCATTGCCGACGAGGCCGGCGCGGTCGATGACAAAGCGAACGGGGAGCTTCTGGATCGCCACATCGTGGACGATCTGGTCGTAGGCGCGCTGCAGAAACGTCGAATAGATCGCGGCGAACGGCTTCATGCCTTCCGTTGCCATGCCGGCGGCGAAGGTGACGGCGTGCTGTTCGGCGATCCCGACATCGAAGGTCCGCTTGGGGAATTTGTCGCCGAAGAGGTTGAGCCCGGTGCCCGACGGCATTGCCGCGGTGATCGCGACAATGCGCTCGTCCTTCTCGGCGTGCTTGATCAAGGATTTGGCGAAGACGCTGGTATAGGAGGGCGCCTTCGAGCTCGATTTGGCCTGGGCGCCGGTGACGACATCGAATTTGGCGACGCTGTGCCACTTGTCGTCGGCCTGCTCGGCGGAGAGATAGCCGTGGCCCTTCTCGGTCACGACATGGATGAGGACGGGCCCCGTTTCGCTGCTGTCGCGGACGTTCTTCAGGACCGGTAGCAGGTGGTCGATATTGTGACCGTCGATCGGGCCGACATAGTAGAAGCCCAATTCCTCGAAGAGGGTCCCGCCAGTGACGAAGCTGCGCGCGAGCTCCTCGGCGCGGCGCGCCATGTGCTCGAGGCGCTTGGGCAGATGGCGGGCCGCCTCGCTCGCCAGATGGCGCAGCGAGAGGAAGGATTTGGATGAGAGGACGCGCGAGAGATAGGCGCTCATCGCGCCGACCGGCGGGGCGATCGACATGTCGTTGTCGTTGAGGATGACGATGAGGCGCGAATCCATCGACCCGGCGTTGTTCATCGCCTCATAGGCCATGCCGGCGCTCATCGCGCCGTCGCCGATGACGGCGATGACGTTGCGCTTCTCGCCCTTGAAGTCGCGCGCGACCGCCATGCCGAGCCCGGCGGAGATCGAGGTTGAGCTGTGCGCCGCGCCGAACGGGTCGTATTCGCTTTCGGAGCGCTTGGTGAACCCGGAGAGGCCGCCGCCCTGGCGGATTGTGCGGATGCGGTCGCGCCGGCCGGTGAGGATCTTGTGAGGATAGGCCTGATGGCCGACATCCCAAATGAGCCGGTCGTGCGGGGTATCGAAAACGTAATGCAGCCCGACGGTCAGTTCGACGACCCCGAGCCCCGCTCCGAAATGGCCGCCGGTGATCGAGACCGCGTCGATCAATTCGGCGCGCAGCTCGTCGGCGACCTGCCGCAGATCGGATTCGGGGAGTTTGCGCAGATCGGCCGGCACCTCGATCTGGTCGAGGAGAGGCGTCCGGTTGGAGATGTGGCCCGGCTTTTGATCCAAGGTTGAACTCCTCACGCTCGGCGGCTCACGACAAACCGTGCGATTTGTTGCAAAAGTTCCGCCTTTTGTTCGAACAAATCAAGATGGGCCACCGCCTGGTCGACCAGGAGGCCGGCCTGGGCGCGCGCCCGCTCGACCCCGAGGATCGAGACAAAGGTGGCCTTGCCGGCGGCGGCGTCGGCGCCGACGGGCTTGCCGGTCTCGGCCGCCGAGCCCTCGATATCGAGGAGATCGTCGGCGATCTGGAAGGCGAGCCCGAGATCGTGCGCGTAGCCGCGCAAGGCCGTGCGCTGCTCGCCCGCGGCCTTCGCCAGGATGGCGCCGGCTTCGCAGGAGAACGCGATCAAGGCGCCAGTCTTCATCCGCTGCAAGCGGGTGATGGCGCCGATGTCGAGCGGCTGGCGCTCAGCAATGAGGTCGATCATCTGGCCGCCGACCATGCCGGCACCGCCGGCCGCGCCCGCGAGCGCCGTGACGAGTTCGCAGCGCACCGAGGGATCGCCGTGGGTGTCGGGGTTCGCCAAGACTTCGAACGCCATCGTCAGCAAGCCGTCGCCGGCGAGGACCGCGGTCGCCTCGTCAAAGGCCTTGTGGCAGGTCGGCCGGCCGCGGCGCAGATCGCTGTTGTCCATCGCCGGGAGATCGTCGTGGATCAGGGAATAGGCGTGGACCATCTCGATCGCGGCGGCGACCGGCAGGGCGCTGCCGAGCGCCACCCCGAAGAGCCGGGAGCTCGCCAGCACCAACAGCGGGCGCATGCGTTTGCCGGGGGCGAGCGCGGAGTAGCGCATCGCCTCGTAGACCCGCGCTTCGAGGCCGGGCGGCATTTCGAGGAGGCGCGCGATCAGCGCATCGGTGAGCCCAGTGGCGACCTCGCTTGCATCGGCGAGCGGGACCGTATCGGGCCACAGCGCCTCGGTCACTGCGCCTCGCCATTGTGCGTCATCGCTCGTCCCCCGGCTCAATCGAGCTTGGCCGGCCCGGCGGAAACCGCGCCATCGGGGCCGATGACGATGCGGTCGACGCGCTGCTGCGCCTCGTTGAGCTTTGCTTCGCAATGCCGCTTCAGTTGCGCCCCCCGTTCATAGCTCTGGATTGCTTCGTCGAGCTTGACCTGGCCCGCTTCCAGGCGCCGCACGATCTGCTCCAATTCGGCGAGCGCGTCCTCGAAGCTCATCGCCGCGATGCCGGCGGATAGGGTCGGATCGCTCATCTGAACCCTACTCAACACATTAAGAGGCGAAAGTGAGGCACGTATCGCTATGCTAACGCGCGAATACCCCGCTTCGTTGCGAATTTACCACAGCCCTGCTCATGCCGACATCAGGGCGCTGACATGAGCGGCGGTGCTGGCGCCGAGCGCGGCCAGATCGTAGCCGCCCTCGAGGGTCGAGACCACGCGGCCCCCGGCGTGCCGCCTTGCAATCTCGAGGAGCTGCTCGGTCACCCAGGTGTAATCGGATTCGTCGAGCAAGAGTTGCGCGAGCGGGTCGTTCTTATGCGCGTCGAACCCGGCCGAGATCAGCACCATCTCGGGCCGGAACGAATCGAGCGCGGGCAGGATCTCGCGGCTGACGCCTTCGCGGAACTGGCGCGACCCGGCCATCGGCGGCAGCGGCACGTTGACGATGTTGCCGACCCCGGTCTCGCTCGCCCGGCCGGTGCCGGGATAGAGCGGAAACTGGTGGGTCGAGGCATAGAAGAGGCTCGGATCCTCGGCGAATCGCGCCTGCGTGCCGTTGCCGTGATGGACGTCGAAATCGATGACGGCGACGCGAGCGAGGCCGTGCGCCGCGCGCGCCCGGAGGGCCCCGATCGCGACGTTGTTGAAGAGGCAGAACCCCATCGCCCGTAGCGGCTCGGCGTGATGACCGGGCGGGCGCACCGCGCAGAAGGCGTTGTCAGCTTCGCCCGCCACCACCGCATCGACCGCGGCAACGACCGCCCCGGCGGCGCGCAGGGCGGCGTGGCCCGATTGCGGCGAGAGGATCGTATCGGCGTCGATCCCGGCATGGCCCTCTCTCGGCACCGCGGCGAGCATCCGCTCGATAAAGCCGCGCGGGTGGACCCGGGCGATGTCGTCGAGCGCGGCCTCCGGGGCCTCGCGGCGTTCGAGCCGGGCGAAGCCGGGGCCGTCAAGGGCCTCCAATACGGCGCGCAGCCGGGCCGGCGATTCGGGGTGATAGCTCCCGGGATCGTGTTCGAGGCAGGCCGGATGGGTATAGAGCAGTGTCGTCATGGCGGGGCTCGTCAAGGGGTTCGCGGGAAGTGTCGCACAAAGCTCGGTGTGTCTCTAACGCCGCGCGCGATTCATCGGCGGCGGAAGGCTAGGATCGCCAGCGCGGCCCAGCCGAGGATCAGCGCAACGCCGCCGAAGGGCGTCACCCAGCCGAGCCAGCGCGCCCCGCCGGCGGCCAGCGCGAAGAGGCTGCCGCTGAAGAGGACGATGCCGGCGGCAAAGCTCCAGCCGGCGACCATTGCGGTGCCGCGCCGCGGTTCTCGGCCCTGCGCCAGCGCTATCAACGCGAGGAGCGCGGCGGCATGGACCATCCCGTAGAGCGCGCCGGTGCGCAGTAATTCGGCCGCTTTCGGATCGTCGGCCAGATGCGCGGCCAGCGCTCCGGCAATGACCGACGCCAGCCCGCCAAACCCCGCAACGCCAAGCCATAGCCGGATCATCTGCGCTCCGTTCTCTCGCTGAGCACCGTCCTCTCGCTGAGCACTGCGCGATAGAGCGCCAGGGTCTCTGCGGCGATGATTGGCTCGGCGAACTCGCGCTCGGCAAGCGCCCGGCCGGCTTGCCCCATTGCCCGCCGCCGCACCGGATCGCCGGCGAGCGCGGCGATCGCCTCGGCG
>JBARKH010000178.1:0-1620 GCA_049801295.1 Allostellaceae bacterium
TCATCGAGCAGCGCCTTGGCCTCCTTCAGATCGAGCGTCTCGAAGCCTTCGGTGAACCAGCCGTAGACCGGAGCGAGAAGATCGCGGGCCTTATCCCGCTTGCCCTGATCGCGCTTGAGCCGCGCCATGCTCATCGCCGCGCGGCCGTCGATTGATACCGGCGAACAGGGACCTCAATGAACCTCAACGAATTGTGCTAGTTGGAGGTATCCGGGAAATTCCGGCCCCAAGACCACTCATGGCTTTTTCGCACCCCATCGACGATCGCTACTTCGAGGACTATGTCGAAGGTGACGTTCATACCTTCGGCAGCATCGCGGTCGAGGCAGATGAGATCATTGCCTTCGCGAAACGGTTCGATCCGCAGCGCTTTCACATCGACCCAGAGGCAGCCAGACAGACGCCGTTCGGCGGCCTCATCGCTAGCGGCTGGCATACCGCTGGGCTGATGATGCGGCTTTGTGTCGAGCATTATCTGACCCACGTCGCGAGCCTTGGCTCCCCTGGCCTCGACGAGTTGCGCTGGCTCAAGCCCGTGCGACCGGGCGACCGGCTGTCAGTACGCGTGACCGTTCTCAAAGCTACGCCGTCAAAATCCAAGCCGGATCGCGGTGTGGTTACTTCATTTATCGAAGTTTTCAATCAGGCCGAGGAGATTGTGATGACGTTAAAGACCGTAAACATGATCGCCCGGCGGCAGCAATACTGACCGGCTGTCTCAAATGGGTTAATCGTCATCCTCACCTTCATCACACTGCACCGTGGCGGTAGCAGAGATCACCAGCCGCTCGCCGACGTGCTGCCCGGTGACGTCGACGCAGTTGTCCGGCAACTTCAAGCGCTCACGCAGCGGCCGCAGCGGCGGCTTGGTGGGCGGGGTCTCGGTCATGAGGCCAATATAGCCCGCAGCCCGCGAGGACGCACTGTCTGTGGCCGCCTGTAGCGCTAGCCGTTCCGGCGCACCAGCTCCGGCAGCTTGGCGAAGTTCGCCGCCATGCGGCGGGCCTCGTCCTTGGTGAGCAGCTTGGCCGCCGAGCGCCGACCGGGCTCCGTCCTCGAAGTAGAAGTAGCCGAGCGCCTGGTCGGTGTTGTCGCGGACGATGAAGCAGGCGTCGTTGTGCTCCTCGACGGTCCAAAGGGGCGGGAAGCGGCTGGGGCGTCATTCTGAGCGACACTCTACGCTACGGCACCAACAATAGCGCTACGGCGACGTCCGCGTTGGCGCCGAGTGCACCGCGCATTTGCTCGTAGCGCACTAGTCGGGTGGGCGATCCACCAGCTCAATCCGCGCGGCATTCATTGAAATCGGTCACTCGGAGTAATATCCGACACTTCCATCACCGGTGCCGAAGAAGAATCGGGCGTTGGTTCCAATGACGGGAGAGGGCACAATTTCGAAAGTTACCAACCCTGGGGCTACGGCGGGTTGACTCAGGCTCGCGCGGGCGCCTGCTTTTACATCCGTGGCAGTGGAGTGGGCTGTCAGCAGTCCAATCACGACGGCAGTCGCCGTCGCACCTCCGAAAACGAAAAAACCGCCCAGCCCTCCCGTGAAGGAGAGTGGGGCGGTCAAGTTGCGCCGCCAGGACGTCGGGGGAATGCACAGAGGCGTCAAACTGC
>JBARKH010000179.1:0-17130 GCA_049801295.1 Allostellaceae bacterium
GCGGGACCGAGCCGGTCGAGCCGCGCCATCAGCGACGCCTGGAGGGTCGCCGGCACGGCGAGCCGGGCGCCTGGGATCATGGCCAGCGTGCCGCGCGCCACCGCATCCGATCCGGCGGCGGTCTCGATGACGACCTTGGTCACCTCTTCGAGAAACAGCGGCACGCCGTCGGTGCGCTCGACGATCTCCTCGACCAGATCGGCCGGCAGCCCGGCATTGCCGACCAGCCGCTCGACCAGGAGCGCGCCGTCGCGCCGGCCCAGCCGGTTCAGCGCCAGGACGGTGACGTGCGGCTGTCCGGTCCAGGGCGGCTGGAACTCGGGGCGGAAGGTGGCGACCAACAGCACCGGCAGGTGCTCGACCCGGGCAATCGTGCGGTCGAGCAATTCGCGCGTGCTCGGATCCATCCAATGCAGATCCTCGAACAGCATCAGCACCGGCGTCCGCCGGCTGAGCCGTTCGAGCGCGCCGAGCAACGCCGCGAAGGTCATTTCCTTGCGGCGTTGCGGCGTCAGCTCGATCTCGCCGCGCGCTTCATTCGCCGGCAATGACAGGAGTTCCGCGACGAGCGACAGCTCGTCCGGCGGGCTGTGCGGGAGCAACGCGGCGAGTTTGTCGTGCTTAGTCGAGGCCGCATCGTCGCGGGCAAAACCGGCGGCGCGCTCGATCTGGCCGATCACCGGAAAGAGCGCGCTGTCTTGATGATGCGGCGAGCAGAAATAGCGCAGCCTGGTATGCGGCGTGGTGTGTGGCCCTGCGGCGATCCGCTCCTCGACCGCCTCGGCGAGCCGCGACTTGCCGATCCCCGGCTCGGCCGAGATCAGCACCACCCGGCCCTCGCCGGCCTTGGCCTGGGCCCAGCGCCGCAGCAAGAGGTCGACCTCCTCGTCGCGCCCGACCAAGGGCGTCGCGCCCGAGCGCAACGCCTCGAACCGGCTGGCGACGCCGCTCTCGCCGACGACGCGCCAGACCCGCTGCTCCGCGGCAAACCCCTTCAACGCCTGTGGGCCGAGATCCTTTATCTCGAACAGGCTGCCGATCTGGCGCCGGGTCGCATCGGCGACGACGATCGCATCGGGTTCGGCGAGGCCTTGCAGCCGGGCCGCCAGGTTCGGGGTCTCGCCGACCACCGCCTGCTCCTGCGCCGCCCCGGCGCCGAGCAGATCGCCGACGACGACGAGCCCGGTGGCGATGCCGATGCGCACCGCCAACGGCTCGGCAAGATCGAGCCGGGCGACGGCGTCGACAATGGCGAGGCCGGCCCGCACGGCGCGCTCGCAATCTTCCTCATGCGCCTGGGGATACCCGAAATAGGCGAGGATGCCGTCGCCCATGTATTTGGCGACAAACCCACCGAACCCAGTCAGCACCGCAGCGACCGCCTGATGGTAGGCGCCGATGATCGCGCGCAGATCCTCGGGGTCAAGCCGCGCGGCGAGCCCGGTCGAGCCGGCCAGGTCGCAGAACAGTACGGTCAGCTGACGCCGCTCCGCTTCGGCGGCGACGGCAGGAACCACGGCTGCGGCAGGAATGGGAGCGGCGACCCGTTCCTGCCCGAGCGCGGCGATCGCATCGAGGAGGCGGGGGCGGTGGCCAACCAGGGTGACGCCGAGATCCCTCAGATCCTCGGCGGTCAGGCTTGGCAATACGCTCGCGTCAATCGCGTTGTCGCGGAACGAAGCGGCGTATTGACCAAGGCCGAGATCGCGCAGCCAACCGGCGACATCCATCGCGCTAGTGTCGCGCGTTTTGCCCCGCCTGGCTATCGGCGGCGAGCGCGGCGGCACAGCCGAGAAACGCCGGCAGCTGGTGGGTGACGACATAACTCGGGATTGCGGCGACAAGGGCGCTCATCCGGCCCTTGGCTTCGAAACGCTCGCGGAACGGGCTGTCGGCAAAGCGGGGCCCGAGCCGCCCGACGATGCCGCCGGCGATATAGACGCCGCCGCGCGCGCCCAGGGTCAGTGCAAGATCCCCGGCTACCGTGCCAAGCATCGCGCAGAACATCGCCGTCGCCTCGCGGCAGAGCGGGTCTCGGGCGCCGGTGTCGGGGTCGATGATCTGAGCCGCGGTATACGGCGCGGCCGGCGCCCCGTCGAGCGACGCCAGGCTGTTGTAGAGGTTAACCAGGCCCGGCCCGGAGAGGCAGCGCTCGGCCGAGACGTGGCCGAAGCCTCGGCGCATCACCTCAAGGACGGCGCTCTCGCGGTCGTTTCCCGGGGCCATTGTCACATGGCCGCCCTCACCAGCCAGCGCGACCCACCCCGATCCGGCCGGGACCAGGCCCGAAACGCCCAGTCCCGAGCCGGGGCCGATGACCGCGATCGGCTGTCGCTCGAGCGGCGCGCCGCTGCCGACCGCCATCCGGTCCTCCGCCGAGAGGCGCGGCACGGCCAGCGCCACCGCGGTAAAGTCGTTGATCGCGATTAGCCGCTCGAAACCCAACCGGTCGCGCAGCCCAGCCACAGAAAAGCTCCAGGGATGGTTGGTCATCGCGATCTGGTCGCCGGTGATCGGAGCAGCGATTGCCAGCGCTCCCCGGCGCGGCATCGGGAGATCGCCGCGGGTTGCCAGATAGGCGGCGATCGCCGCGCCGATCTCGGCGAAATCGGCGGCGGCGTAAGTGCTCGAATGCAGCAGCGCCCCATCGGGCGAGACCAGCCCGAAGCGCGCATTGGTCGCGCCAATGTCGCCGACGAGCCAGGTCAGCGCGAGCGTGCCTTGCGCCCCGGGGTGGCGCCGTGGCGCCATCACAGCGGCCAGCCGCGCTTTGTGCGCCGCACACAATGGCATGCGGTCGGGGATCGCAGAGCCATGTGAAATATCACAGTCTGCCAGCCGAATTTGCAACAGGGGTTGACTTCG
Organism: Allostellaceae bacterium; assembly: GCA_049801295.1. GTDB lineage: Bacteria > Pseudomonadota > Alphaproteobacteria > ATCC43930 > CGMCC-115725 > DATARH01. The sequence continues at coordinate 2,866 of JBARKH010000179.1, forward strand.
CGGGGCTCGTCACTAAATTGTGCGGTGCGGTATGGACCATGACGTGGTTCTGCCGTACGTCTTCTAGGCGTTTCCTCCCTAAACTCGGGCCGTGCTCACGCACGGCCCTTCTTTTTTGCGCCCGCGACACCTCGCAAAGCCTCGTCCCAGGGGCGCTCCCCCGGAAGCACGGCATCCGCGCCGACCTCCGGCAGGCCCGCAACCTCGCGGTAAATCGGCGCGAAATCGGGGCGCGTCGCGGCGAACAACTCGGCGAAATCGTTGATCACGAAATAGGTCTCCTGGTAGCGGTCGATGTGGTAGCGAGTTCGCATCACCCGGCGCAGATCGAAGTGCAGCCGATTGGGGCGCGGGTCATCGAGACAGTAGGTCGATTCACCCGCCGAGGAGAGGATCCCAGAGCCGTAGATCCGCAGCCCCGCTTGGGTCGCGATCAGCCCGAATTCGACGGTGTACCAATAGAGCCGGGCGAGCTCCGGTAAATGGCCGAGCCGCAGCGCCTTCAGCCCGCCCTCGCCATAGGCCTGCATGTAATCGGCGAACACCGGGTTCATCAACATCGGGACATGGCCGCAGATGTCGTGGAAGACATCGGGCTCTTCGAGATAATCGAGCTGGCCGCGGCGCCGGATAAAACAGGTCGCCGGGAAGTGGCGGCGCGCGAGGAAATCGAAAAATATGTCGTCCGGGACCAACCCGGACACGGCGGCGATGCGCCACCCGGTCGCCCGGTCGAGGAGGTCACTGAGCCGACGAAAATCGGGGATCCCCGCGGCAGCGACGCCGAGGCCCTGCAGCCCGTCGAGATAGTCGCGGCAGGCGCGCCCGACCAATAGGTGCTGCTGGCGGTCGAACAAGAGCCGCCAGACCGCATGTTCCTCGGCGCTGTAGCTCGACCAGTCCTGCTCGATCGCATAATCCCGGATGTCGCCCATCCCATGCTCCGCCCCACTCATCCCCTGCAGGTATGAACGTCGGCGCCGCGCGTCAATCGCCGGGTCTCGATCAGGTCAAGCGGAGCGGCGCATCGTGGACGATGACGGGATCGGTGTTATTCGGCCGCAGGGCGGAGCGGCTCTGCCAGATGCTCGTGGATGATCTCCCCGAGGTGAGCGACGAGCCCGGTCATCTCCGCCGCCAGCCGCTCGAACCCCGGCTTCTTCCGGTAGTGGCGCTCGTCCATGTAGAGAGCCCGGTTGATCTCGATCTGAAGCGCATGGCGGCCGCGCCGCGGGGTGCCGTAGTGACCGGTCGTGAACCCCCCGGCATAGGGCGCGTTTAGCCCGACCGCAAATTGTCGCTCGGCGAGAAAAGCGCGCGCCGCCTCGACGATGCTCGGCGCACAGGAGGCGCCGTAGCAGTCGCCCAGCACGATATCGGCGCCCTCGCCGCCGACGGCGCTCGCCGCCGAGGGCATCGAATGGCAGTCGAGCAGCAGATAGCCGCCGAAATTCGCAGCGGTCTTGTCGACGAGCCGCCGCAATGCGTGATGATAGGGATGATAGAGCGCCTCGACCCGCATCCTCGCCTCGGCAAAGCGCAACTTGCGGGCATAGATCTCCTCGCCGCTGGCGACGATCCGGGCAATCGTGCCGAGCCCCATGCGCACCCGGGGCGAGCGGGCGTTGACGAAACTCGGCAGCAGGTCCGAAAACATCGCCGGGTCGAGTTCCCAGGCCTCGCGGTTGACGTCGAGATAGGCGCGCGGGAAGCGGGCGGCGAGGAGCGGCGCTCCCAGATCGGGCGCCGCGGCAAAGATCGCGTCGACGAAACAGTCCTCTGAGCGCCGCAGGGTCAGCGGGTCGAGACGCGAGGAGGCGAGAAAATCGTCGGAATAATCGGCCCCGCTGTGCGGCGAAGCGACGACGAGCGGGATGGCCCGCTGCGGCGGTTGCCGCAGGTCGAGGGCGCCATCATCCGCGGAACGTCGCGATCCCGGACCGTCCATGAATCAAGCTTAGTGAAGCTCCGGCGCCATGTCATCACCCCCGCAGCCGATTGACGGCAATCGACCGGCTCCCCTTCCGTCCGGCCAGCCCGCATGTTAATCCTGCCGCCCGATCCAGTCGCGGACGATGGATTGTGGCCAGCCGTTTATGCGCGATATCCGATCGCCGAAATCGACGCGCGGCTGTCGCGATAGCCGGCCGAGCCGAAGGAACCCGATGTCGAGAAAGTTTGTCCTCTTCGCCGCCTTGCTGCTGGCCGCCGGCGCCGCCGCGGCGCAGACCGGCTCCGTCGCGGTCACCGACGCCTGGGCCCGCGCCACACCGGCGGAGATCGGGGCGGCTTATCTCACCCTCCAATCTCCGATTGCCGACCGACTGACCGGCCTGTCGACGCCGATCGCCCAGACCGCGCAACTGCACACGACGAGCCGGGAAGGCGGGATCATCAAGATGCGCCGCATCGACGGGCTCGATCTCCCGGCGGGCAAGCCGATCAGGCTCGAGCCGGGCGGCACGCACATCATGCTCGTTGGCTTGACCGAGAAGCTCATACCCGGCCAGTCTTTCCCGTTGACCCTCACTTTCGAGAAGGACGGGACGCGCGAGGTCACGGTCAGCGTTGCGAAGGCGGGGGCGATGGGGCCGGAGAAGGCGAGCGAGGCTGGCAAGCCGACGCCGCCGGGACGTTGAGGTAGCCCGAGCGATGGCCGCTCCCTCCGAGAAACCAAACGGCGCGCCGCGCTTTGCCGCGATCGCGATGATCCTGGCGGGGTTCCTCGTCATCGCCGCCGGGACGCTCCTCACCCTCGGCGTCCGCAACAACCCGAACGGCTCCGTCCTCGCCAGCGCGATCGGCGGCGCGTTTCATCTCGTCGATCAGAACGGTAAGCGCTTCAGCGACGATGACCTCAAGGGCAAATGGCACCTGATCTTCTTCGGCTATACGAATTGCCCCGATGAGTGCCCGACCGCGCTCAACGAGCTCTCGCTGGCGCTCGATCGGATCGGCAAGGCGCGCGATAGGGTAGCGATCGTGTTCATCACCACCGACCCCGAGCGCGACACCCAAGCGGTGCTCAAATCCTATGTCGAAAACTTCGACGGGCCGATCACCGCGCTGACCGGCAGCGTCGAGGAGGTCGCGCAGGCGGCCAAGGCCTATCGCGTCTATTCGGCCAAACACCTGCGGCCCGATGGCGGCTACGACATGGACCACAGCGCGGTCATCTATGTGATGGACCCGCAGGGTCGCGCCGCGGCGACCCTCTCTCCCGACGCAACCGCGCCGGCAATCGCGGAACGCCTGCAAAAGCTGCTGTCGTAACCGATCGCCATTGCGAGGAGCGCCGCGGCACTTATTGGCAATCCGTCGGCAGCGCAACATATAGGGTGGATCCCGCAGCTTCGGTTCAGGGTCTATGGGCACGCTCCCCGACGAGATCGCGCGCCGGCGCACTTTCGCGATCATCTCGCACCCCGACGCCGGCAAGACGACGCTCACTGAAAAGCTCCTGTTGTTCGGCGGCGCGATTCAGCTCGCCGGCGAAGTCAAGGCGCGCGGCGAGCGGCGGCGGGCGCGCTCGGACTGGATGGCGATCGAGCGCGAGCGCGGCATCTCGGTGTCGTCGGCGGTGATGACCTTCGAGCATGAGGGCTTAGTCTTCAACCTCCTCGACACCCCCGGCCACCAGGATTTCAGCGAGGACACCTACCGCACGCTGACCGCGGTCGACAGTGCGATCATGGTCATCGACGCGGCGCGCGGCATCGAGGAGCAGACCAAAAAGCTGTTCGAGGTGTGCCGCCTGCGCGACGTGCCGATCATCACCTTCATCAACAAGCTCGACCGCGAAAGCCGCGATCCGTTCGATTTGATCGACGAGATCCAGGAGACCCTCGCGCTCGATGCCACGCCGGCGAGCTGGCCGATCGGCATGGGCCGCGATTTCCTCGGCAGCTACGATATGTTTGGCGACCGGCTGCTACTCTTCGAGCGCGGCCTCGGCGGGGAGCTCGTCGAGCCGATCCACTGCCGTGGGCTCGACGACCCGGCGCTGGCAACACGCCTGCCGGCACAAGCCATCGCCACGCTACGCGAAGAGGTCGAGATGGCGCGGGGCCTCTGCCCGCCATTTGACCTCAAGGCGTTCCGCGAAGGCCACCTGACGCCGATTTTCTTCGGCAGCGCGCTCCATAATTTCGGGGTACGCGAATTGTTGCGCGGGGTCGCCGAGCTTGCCCCACCGCCGCGGCCGCAGCCGGCGATCGACGCCACCGGCAAGCGGCCGGTACTGCCCGAGGAAGAGGCTGTTGCCGGTTTCGTGTTCAAGGTGCAGGCCAATATCGACCCGCAGCACCGCGACCGCATCGCCTTTGTGCGGCTGTGCTCGGGGCATTTCCGCCGCGGCATGAAGCTGAAGAACTCGCGCACGCAGCGGCCGATGAGCGTGCAGAACCCGGTGCTGTTTCTCGCCCGCGAGCGCAACCTCGCCGAGGAAGCGTGGCCCGGCGACATCATCGGCATCCCCAATCACGGCACCCTGCGCCTCGGCGACACGCTGACCGAGGGCGCCGATATCCGGGTCACCGGACTGCCGAGCTTTGCCCCGGAGATCCTGCGCCGGGTGCATATCGAGGACCCGATGAAGCAGAAGCATTTGCGCCATGCGCTGACGCAGCTGGCCGATGAAGGCGTCACCCGCGTGTTCAAGCCCGGAGATGGCAGCGACTGGATCATTGGGGTTGTCGGCGCGTTGCAGCTCGATGTGCTGGAGGCGCGGCTGGCGGCCGAATATGGCCTGGCGACCCGGCTCGACTCCGCCCCCTACGAGGCGGCCCGCTGGCTCGATGCGGAACCCGCCGAGCTCGACCGCTTCCGCGCCCGGAATGGCGCAGCGCTGGCGCAAGACCATGACGGCGTGCCGATTTACCTCGCCCGCAATGCCTGGGATTTGCGCACGACGATCGAGGAATGGCCGGCGATCCGATTCACGGCGACCCGAGAGCAGAATTAGCGGGGCCGGTCGGCGGGGACGACGGCGGTGGCGGCGTGTATTATGAGGCTGATCCACGACCGTGTGAGTGAGCCATGGACGAAACGGTTGAACTAACGGTCCGCCTGCCCCTCGCCCTTCAGCGCCGCGTGGATACGATCGCGCAGGCGCTCGACCATCCCCGAACCTGGGTCATCGAGCGAGCGATCGAGAGTTTTGTCGAGATAGAGACCATCAAACAGGCGCTGGCTGAGGCAGATGCGGGCGATTTTGCCTCCGACGCCGAGGTCGAAGCGTCGCTCGGCAAATGGCGGAACCGCAACCCCAATGCGGGTTAGGTGGCTCAGGAGCGCCCTTCGCGACTTTGAATCGCAAATAGACTACATCGCCGCGGACGATCCCCAGGCCGCGGCGCGGGCCAGCGAGAGAGTCCGCGGGGCGACGGAACGCCTCGCTGACTTTCCCGAGATGGGCCGTGCCGGGCGGGTCCCGTCGACCCGTGAGCTGGTGGTGGCAAGAACACCCTGGATCGTCGTCTACCGCGTCGCGACGTCCGTCGAAATCCTGCGCGTGATCCACTCCTCACAACGCTGTCCTCCGCGCCGGAGGGTCCGTCGATAATGTTGAGGGTCGCTGCAGTTGGCACGGCTTTTGTACTGGAGATGGACAGGTCCGGGCTTCGCGGGGCGAGGCCGATCCGGGCCGGGATTCCCGGATCATCTCCGGACCTAGCTCCCGGACCAGCCTTAACGCGTCAAACGCATAATGGCCCGGCCGAGCGGTCGGCGCTAAGCTGATCGCTGCGCCGCTTCCGCCCGGGTAACGCCCCGGAGGCAGGCGCGAGCGCAGGCCCCGGTGAGGAGAACCCCCGTGTTTCCGACCTTAAGCGACGAACAGCGCCGTTTCGTCTCGACCGTGCGCGAGCTGGCGCAGGGCGAGTTCCGTGAGCGGGCCCAGCGTTACATGGATGGCACCTTCCCGTGGGAGAACATGAAGGCGCTCGCGGGGCTCGGCGTCCTCGGCATGGCGGTGCCGGAGGAATATGGCGGGCTGGGGCTGCCGGTCTTCGATACCGCGCTCGTCCTCGAGGAGATCGCCAAGGTCTGTTACGTGACCGCGATGGCGGTCCTGGGCGAAGTCGGGGTGCAGACCCGGATCATCGCGACCTACGCTCCGGAGGCGATCAAGCGGCGCGTCCTGCCGGCGGTGGTGAGCGGCGAGTGCCTCCTCGCAATCTGCATGACCGAGCCCGATGCCGGGACCGATGTCGCCAACTACCGAACCAATACCGACCATGTCGGCAACCGCCTCAAGCTCAACGGGGTCAAGACCCTCATTAGCCGAGCCGAGGAAGCGGGGATGTTCGTCGTCTTCACGCGCATCGACAAAAAGCCGGGGCGCGACGGCATCGGCTGCGTTTTGGTGGAGAAGGGAACGCCCGGCTTTTCGGTCACCGGCACCTACCACACGATGGGCGGGGAAAACCTGCACGAGATCCGTTTCGAGGATTGCGAATTGCCGCCGGAAAACCTCGTCCTCGAAGACGGGTTTCGAAAACTGCTCTCGGCCTTCAACACCCAGCGCTGCCTCAACCCCTCGATCTCGTTGGGCCTCGCCGAGGGCGCCCTCGAGGAAGCCGTCAAATACGTCAAGGAGCGCCGCGCCTTCGGCCGCGCGATCGCCGATTTCCAGGGCATCCGCTGGAAGATCGCCGAGATGTACCGCGACATCGAGGCCTCGCGCTCGATCCTCTACCGCGCCTGCGCCTCGGCCGACCCGTTCCCCGACCCGCTCCTGGCGGCGGCGGCCAAGGTCACCGTCAACGAGATGGCATTGAGGGTCACGAGCGAGGCACTCCAGGTGCATGGCGGTTACGGCTTTACCGAGGAGTTCCCGGTCTCGCGCTTCTACCGCGGCGCCCGCTACGGCACGTTGGGCGGCGGCACCACTGAAACGCTAAAGGACCTGATCGGCCGCCGGGTCCTCGCGGGCATCGACCCGGTCGACGGCATCTTCGGATTGGGCGCGTTTTGAGGGAGGGCAAGATGAAAGTCACCGGACGCTGCCATTGCGGGCATATCAGCTTTGAAGCGGAGATCGACCCAGGCGCGGTCAGGGTGTGCCATTGCACCGACTGCCAGACGCTGACCGGCACCGCCTTCCGCACCAATGTGGCATCGCTCCCTGGCACGTTCGTGCTGAAAAGCGGCACCCCGAAGATCTACGTCAAGACCGCCGAGAGCGGGAACCAGCGGGCGCACGGGTTCTGCCCGGATTGCGGCACGCCGCTTTATTCGACCACGCCTGGTCCCAACCCGCCCTCCTATGGCCTCAGGGTCGGGACTCTCGACCGCCGCGCCGAACTTCGCCCCGCCCGCCAGGGCTGGTGCCGCTCGGCGCTGCCGTGGTCGATGGATCTGACCCAAGTCCCGCGCCTTGAGCGGCAATGAAGCACGCGCGGCTGTCATTGCGACTCGGTGCGGCGGTTCTCGCGCTCCTGGCGGTCACCATCGCGGCTCGCGCCGACGGCGGCGATTACGCGCCGGAAAACGCCGCGCGCACGGTCGACGCGATGCGCGCTCGCTGCGGGATACCCTTCCTCTGCCCAATCGACTCCGAGAAATTCCAGTTGCTCGAAAATGCGGTCGGCGGTGACCGCGAGGCGCAATATCAGCTGGGGCTGGTCCTCGATCGCGGCGACGGGCTGCCGCGCGATCAGCGCGGGGCGACCGGGTGGTATGGGCGTGCCGCCGAGCAGGGCCATGCCAAGGCCGCGCTCGCGCTCAACCGCGCCCGCCATGACGGCATGGCGATCGAGGCCGACGAAGCAAAGATCGTGGCCGCGCTCGGCGCCGAAATCGACAAGGGCAACACCGATGCGATGCGGGCGCTTGCGGACATGCGGATTTATGGCCGCGGCGCACCGCGCGACGCGGAAGCGGCGCTCGCACTCTTGCGGAGCGCCTCGACCGCCGGCGATTCGGACGCGGAGATAGATTTGGCCAAACTCTATCTGAGCGGCGCGCCGGGGGTTCCGCAGAACCGCGGCGAGGGCTTCCGCTGGATGGAAACAGCCGGAAGCCATGGCAACATCGATGCGATGCACCAAGTCGGCTATATGTACACCCATGTCCCGGACAACGAAGGGCGCGATCCGGCCAAGGGCTATCGCTGGCTGATGCGCGCGGCGCTGCTCGATGACTACGCCGCCCAGGAGGATTTGAGCGTATTATTGAACGAGGGCGCGATGAGCGGCGCGCGCAGCGTCATCGCCCCCGATCCCGTCACCGCCGACATGTGGCTGCGTTTGGCGGCCCGTTCGCAATTCCACGACAATTCCAGCATTCGTCACAGCATCGAATCGAAAATGACTTCGGTGCAGCTCGACGAGGCGAGAAAGCGCACCGCGGCATGGCATCCGGGCGTCCTCGCCGAGGTGCTGGCGATGCAGGTGGACCCGCCGCCGGTCGCCGCCGCCAAACGGCCCTGGCCGCCGGGGCTCTTCGGCCCGGCGCTCGATCGCTTCGAGGAGGGCGGCGACAACCCCGAACCGTGGCAGCGAATGCCCGATTTCGACAAGACCGACGCGGTGATGGCGGCGATCACCGCGATCGCCGTGCATTGCGAGCGCAACGGCCAAAAGGGCTGCGCCGAATACTGCCGCGAGAGGCTCGACGATATCGTGCCGCCGCTCAAGCCCGGCGGGCTGTCGAGCCTGGAGCTGGCTAAATATTTGCGCGACCACCCGAACGCCTCCGCTGCGGCGGCAATGCGCAAGGAGCCGGCAACCCCCGAGCAGGCGATGCACAGCTGGGTCATCTGCGCCCGCCGCGTCGCCGACCGCCCGTGAGCCGGATCACTGAGGAGGGGCGAGTGAAGGTCACCGGCCAATGCCATTGCGGACAGATTACCTTCACGGCGGAGATCGACCCGAGCCGGGTCAGGGTGTGTCATTGCACCGATTGCCAGATGCAGTCCGGCAGCGCCTTTCGCACCAATGTGCCGGTCGTGGACGGGACCTTCGTGCTGAAAGGCAGAGCGCCGACGATCTATGTCAAGACAGCCGACAGCGGCAACCGCCGCGCCTATGCATTCTGCCCGGAGTGCGGCACGCCGATCTACTCCGCCGGGCTGGGCGACCCGCCCCCCTATTCGCTGCGGGTCGGCACGCTCGACCGCCGCGCCGAACTCCTGCCGGCGCGGCAGATTTGGTGCCGTTCGGCGCTCCCCTGGTCGATGGATTTGACGCAACTCGAGCGCATCGAGCGGCAGTGATCGCAGCGGCGCCCCAGATCACCGCTTCTGGCGAAGCTCGGTGAGGTCGGCGAGGATCTGTTGCCATCGAGGCAGGTCGGATTTCTGCATCACCGCGATAATGCGCCGGATCCTAGCTTCGGCGGCGGTCACGCCATCGTCGAGATTGCAATGCTCGTCGGCGAGCCATTTCATGTTCGGCAGTTGTTCGGCAAGCCGCCCCGCGACGCTCCAGTCGAGATCGTCTTCGTTCGCCTCTTGTCGGAGCGCCGCGACAAACGCCGTACACAAGGCCGGTGTCGCCGCGAGGTCGAAGCGCCACAATTCCTCCAACCGGCGGATCTTCCCCTCCTTGAGCAAGAGGACGGCATCGCTTTGCCGGCTTTTCACCCGGCGCATACGAGCCACGACCTGCTCTCGGTCGGTTCCCGCAGGTGCTTCGTCGAGGTAATCGCGCAGCGAGGAATCGGCGGTCAGCGCTGCAAACCTGGCGGTCTGTTCCTCCTTGTGTCTTGCCCATTCCGCCTCGCGTTGCGCCATTGCCAATTCGGCCGCTGCCTGTTCGCGCGCGAGGCGCTCGGGGAACCGGAGATCATCCAGGTACCAGAGCGGCGGCATCGCAATGATCGCAACGGTGATCGCGCCCAGTAGGACGCCGCTGGTGATGTCCGGTCGAAAGTCGGCGTGCAGCGCCGGCAGGCGCGCCCACATCGCGTAGAGGGCAATCAGCGGCGGCAGCGCCGCGGGCACCACAATCAGCCAGCCCCCGGCGTAACTGTAGGCAAGGCCGGTGGCGACGGCGGCGGCGATGCCGGATAGCGGACAGAGAACGCCGGCGCCGATCCCCGCCCATTTCGCCGTTCCGCCAGGCGCTCAAGAGGAGGATGCCGAGGACGACCCACAGCAAGACCCCGGCGATGAGGGCGTAGAGCTGCGTCAGAGCGGCCGCGAGGCTGCCTTCGCCGCCGTAGCTGCCGGGGTCGCCCCCGGGCATGCTGAGGATTGCCGCCAGCATGAGGGAGTAGAGCGGGCAGGCGATGAGGACAAGCGCGATGGCGCCGATCGGCGGCGATCGCGGTGGGCCCGGCTGGTCCGGCACGGGGCCGACCGCGCTTATTCCATCGGCAGGCCGGCGTGGGTGTTGCGCGAATCGAGCGGGGTGAAGGCGTTGGCGAGCGAAGGCATCGCCACCTCGGCGATGAGCTCCGGGGTCCAGCCGCCGTTGTGGTGCACCATCCGCACCGGGCGCATATGGCCGTAGAGCGAGAGTTCGGCGGCGCGCTGGTGGAACACCTGGCCGGTGACGTGGGCGGACTGTTCGGAGGCGAGATAGACGCATAGGGGCGCGATCGCATCGGCCGGGCTGCGCCGCAGCCGCTCCTCGCGCAAGGCCGCCGCCGCCGGGTCCTTCGGGGTCGGCACCGAGCGGGTCATCCGCGTGTCGGCCGAGGGCGCAATCACATTGGCGGTGATGCCGCGCGACTGGTTCTCCATCGCGACGATGCGCGCCAGGGCGACGACGCCGAACTTGGCCGAACCGTAATTGGCCTGGCCGATATTGCCGAGGAGGCCCGAAGTCGACGACACCATGATCATGCGGCCGTAATTCTGCTCGCGGAACAGGTTGATCGCCGCCCGGTTGACGTTGAAATGGCCGGTCAGGTGGACGTCGATCACCGCCTGCCAGTCTTCCGGGAACATGTTGTGGAACATCTTGTCGCGCAGGATCCCGGCGGCGTTGAAGACGATATGGAGGCCGCCGAAGGTGTCGCGCGCCTGGGCGACCATGGCGAGGCAGTCGTCGAACTTGGTGACCGAGCCGAAATTGGCGATGGCCTCCCCGCCCGCGGCCTTGATCTGGTCGACCGTGACCTGCGCCGGGCGCTGGTCGCCGCCCTCGCCGGCGCCGCCGACCCCGGGATCGACGACGACGATCTTGGCGCCGTGCGCCGCCATCAGCTTGGCTACCTCGGCCCCGACCCCGCGCGCCGCCCCGGTGCAGATCGCGACCCGTCCCTCAAGCATGCCCATCGTGCCGCCCTCTCAGAATGTTCAACGGCCCACAGTTGACCCGGCGGGTGCCCGCTTTGTCAATTCGAGCGGCGATGCCCTCCTCGCCCGGCCGAGTGGCCAAATTCCCTGCCGGCAGGGAATTTGGCCGCTCGGCGGGCCCGAAAATACCGTCTGCGCATTGATATTTCTAGGTTTCCTCCTCGGCAGAGTGACCGGGACTAGGAATTTATTGCACCCAAGCAGGGAAATTTTGCACGCCCGCAGGGAATTTTTGCACGGAAAGCAGGGAATTTGTTCGGCGCCTGTGCGTCTTTCGATATTAGCAATTAAACCACGAAAAATTGTCGGTTCGATATGTGTATCGGGTGGCGAGAGGTCAAGCCCGGGTAGCGGCCCGGTTTGAATTTCGGCTTCCCACCCACAGCGCGGCGCTCCGAGCTGCAGCCTTCGGCGAGTGTTGCCCCACTCCGGCGGTTGCATGATGCGTCGCGGATGAACAGGAGGACGCTTTGGCCGCGTATCCTGCCGGCCAGGCGCAGAATGAGCCGGCGCTCGCTCGTCGCCGACAACAACTGCGATTGCTCTGCCGTGACCTGGATCAAGTGCCGACCGGGAGCGAGCGACATGGCCGACGCAGCGCACGACTTATTCCGCATGTGTCTTGCCCGATCTGACCGCCGGGGCCTAGGTTTCCAATCGCCCGCCTTGCCATCGAGGACGGGCAGGCAGGCATAGTGGAGAGGATCGGCCCGATGAAAAGGCAACTGCACCTCAACCTGTTCATCCACAGCCGCGGCCATCACGAGGCGGCGTGGCGGCATCCGCATTCCTCGCCGCTGCCCTTGACCGACATCCGCTATTATCAGGATCTGGCGCAGCGGGCCGAGGCTGCGCTGTTCGATTCGATATTTTTCGCCGATCAGCTGGCGCTGGGCGGCGATGTCGCGCAGGCGCCGCGCACCTGGCTCGAGCCGATCACCGTGCTGGCGGCGCTGGCCGGGGCCACCAGCCGGGTCGGGCTGATCGCCACCGCGTCGACCACCTACACCGAGCCCTTCAATCTCGCGCGGCAGTTCGCCTCGATCGATCACATCAGCAACGGCCGCGCGGCCTGGAACATCGTCACCTCGTGGCTCGCGACAGCGGCGGAAAATTACGGCGGTACCGGCCAGGTGAGCCACGCCGACCGATACGCTCGAGGCGAAGAGTTCATGGCGGTGGTGAAAGCCCTGTGGGACAGCTGGGCGGCCGACGCGGTGGTCGACGACCGAGCCGCGGGAATTTATGCGCGAGCGAACCGCATTCGGGCGATCAAGCACCGCGGCGACTTCTACCAGGTGACGGGGCCGCTCAACATGCCGCGCTGTCCGCAGGGCCGGCCGGTGCTGGTGCAGGCGGGCTCGTCCGACACCGGTCGCCAGTTCGCCGCACGGCATGCCGATGCGGTATTCACCGCTCATATGGCAAAGGCGACGGCGCAGGAATTCTACGCCGATCTGAAGCGGCTGGTCGTGGCCGAGGGCCGGCCGCCGGAGCATGTTCTGATCCTGCCGGGTCTCAGCCCGATGATCGCCGCCACCGAGGCCGAAGCAACGCGGCTCGCACGCGAGGTCAACGACCTCACCGACCCCGAGGTCGGGCGCAAGCGGCTGTCGGGCCGCTTCGGCGGGCACGACTTTTCGCACCTGCCGCTCGATCGCCCGCTCGCTGCGGAGGATTTCCCCGACCCGAGTTCGGTAGAGGCCGCGCGCAGCCGCACCGAGGTGATCATCAACCTCGTGCGGCGCGACAAGCTGACATTGCGGCAATTGCTCGGCTATCTGGCAGGCGCGCGCGGGCATTATGTTACCGCCGGCACACCCGAACAGATCGCCGACTTTATCGTGGACTGGTACGAGGACGGCGCGGCCGACGGGTTCAACATCATGCCGCCGCTCTTACCGGCGCAGCTTGACGTGTTCAGCGCCGAGGTGATCCCGATCCTGCAGCGTCGCGGGCTGTTCCGCACCGAATACGCGGGGACGACGTTGCGCGAACATTACGGCCTGCCGTTGCCCGCGAGCGTCTTTGATGATCTCGCCTGGACAGCCGAGCCGCTGCAGGCCGTTGCCGGAGTGTGACCGCCGCCCGGCAGACGGCGCAGAGCCGACGATTGCGCCGATCAGCCGACGGCAACCTGGAAGCGGTGATCGTCGTCGGTGACCATGTCATTGACCAGATTGATCTCCCATTCGAGGTATTCGCGCATCGCCGCTTCGCGGTCCTGGTTGCGCTCGCGCGCTGAGAGAACCACGTCGTCGGCCTCGCAGGCCATGTGGGTCGCCCCCTGTTCGAGCGGCAGTCCAGCCTCTACCCAGGCCTGCGTACCGCCTGCCAACACCACGACCGGGACAGCGGCGATGCCGGCCAATTCAGCCGCCGCAAGTTGCGCCAGCCGGCCATCGGGGGAGGTCAGCACAATGGTCTTGGCCACGGGGGTCTCCGCCGCGGGAAGCTTGGCAAGGATTTCGGGAAGGCGCATCCGGGTCGCGAACCAGGCGCCGGGAATATGGCCCTGGCCGTAGCGCCGGCTCAAATCGAGATCGACAACCACGGCGCTGCCGGAAGCGAGGGACCGGCGGAGCTCGTTCGTCGCGATGCCGGAGACCGCAGCAGCTTCAAGACCGAGCACGCGCGGAACATGCCCTCCGGTCACCCAATCGCCCTCGGCCGGACCGGCGGTCAGAACGGCAACCTCCGGCCACCCCATCTGCTTCAGCCACGAAGCGGTCATCGTCGCGCGCACCCCGTTATCGTCGACCAGGACGATCCGTGCGCCCCACGTCGCGACGTGCGCGTCGGTTTCCTGCACCAGCTGGCCGCCGGGCGCCGAGCGGGCGCCGCTCAGATGCCCAGCCGCGTATTCCTCGGGGGTGCGGACGTCGAGCAGGTAGAGGGTGCGCCCCGCGGCTTCAGCGCGCCAGCGGTCCAGCATCGCCCTGTCGATGCGGGGAATGTCGTAGCGCGCGGCCACCCGTGCAGCAGCCTCGCGCCCCGCCGACAGCCCCGCGCCGGAG
>JBARKH010000180.1:0-23729 GCA_049801295.1 Allostellaceae bacterium
GTCGAGGGCAGCGCCGATCGTCAGGGCGGAGGACATGCGTGCTGAAACACCCTCACCCGCCCTCGGGCACCCTCTCCCGCGGTGCGGGAGAGGGGCTCGGCGGCGATCGACTTCCTTCCCCTCTCCCGCACCGCGGGAGAGCGGGGACCGGGCGCGCTAGCGACCGGTGGGTGAGGGTTGGAAGCGCTCACCCCGCCATCGCCAGTTTGGCGGCGCGGTCGGCGGTGGTCAGCGCGTCGATGATCTCGTCGAGCGCCTCGCCCGACATCACCTTGTCGATCTTGTAGAGCGTCAGGTTGATACGGTGGTCGCTGACCCGGCCTTGCGGGAAATTGTAGGTGCGGATCCGCTCGGAGCGGTCGCCGCTGCCGACCTGGCTCTTCCGATCGGCGGCGCGTGTGGCAGCCTGCGCCTCGCGCTCCATCTCATAGAGCCGCGCCCGCAGCACCTTCATGGCACGCGCCTTGTTCTTGTGCTGCGACTTCTCGTCCTGCTGGATGACGACGAGCCCGGTCGGCAGATGGGTGATCCGGACCGCGCTGTCGGTGGTGTTGACCGACTGCCCGCCAGGCCCGCTCGCCCGGAAGACATCGATCCGCAGGTCCTTGTCGGCGATCTCGACATCAACTTCCTCGGCTTCCGGCAACACCGCGACCGTCGCGGCCGAAGTATGGATGCGGCCCGATGCCTCGGTTTCCGGCACGCGCTGCACCCGGTGGACGCCCGATTCGTATTTGAGCCGGGCGAAGACGTCGCGCCCGGTGATCGAGGCCACCGCCTCCTTGAAGCCGCCGAGCCCAGTTTCCGAGAGGTCGAGGATTTCGAAGCGCCAGCCGCGCAGCGCCGCATAGCGCTGGTACATGCGGAAGAGGATGGCCGCGAAGAGGGCCGCCTCCTCGCCCCCGGTGCCGGCGCGGATTTCGAGGATCGCGTTGCGCTCGTCATCCGAATCGCGCGGCAGGAGGGACATCTTGACGGCGAGCTCGAGTTCGGGGAGGCGCTGGCGCAGAGCGCGCACCTCGTCCTCGGCCATCGCCTTCATCTCGGGGTCTTCCCCGGCCTGCGCCATCTCGCCAGCCGCCTCGAGTTCGGCCGTGGTGCGGCGCAAATTCTCGATCCCGTCGATGATCGGGCTGAGCTCGCTGTATTCCTTCGACAGCTTGGCGAATTCCACGCCGCCGAGCCCCGCGGCGGAGAGCGCCGCGCCGAGCTCGGCATGGCGTCGCAACAGCTGGTCGAAACGGGATTCGAGGGCCCGATCCATCGCTCAGCCGAGGGTCCGGAGGCGCACGGGCAGATCGCCGAGCGCGACTTTGGACTGCTCGCCGCTGTCGAGATCGCGCACGGTAGCGACGCCCTTCGCCAGCTCGTCTTCGCCCAGCAAGACCGCGGCGCGGGCGCCAATCCGGTCGGCCCGCCGCATGCGCCGGGCAAGGTTACCGGTGTAGCCGAGATCGACGACGAGCCCGGCGTCGCGCAAGTCTTCGACAAGCCGCAACGCGAACGCCTCGGCCTCCTCGCCGATCGGCACCAGCGCCACCGGCCGTGGCGGGGGCGCCGGCTCGGCGATCAGCATCGCCAGCCGCTCGATCCCGGCTGCCCAGCCAACCCCCGGCATCGACGGACCGCCCATCAGCTCGACGAGCCCGTCATACCGCCCGCCGGCCAGCACCGTGCCCTGCGCGCCGAGATCGGTGGTGACAAACTCGAACACCGTGTGGGTGTAGTAATCGAGGCCGCGCACGAGCCGCGGGTTGAGGCGGAAGGCAATGCCGAGCTGCGCAAGCCCGTCACGCACGCGGCCGAAAAACTCGAACGAGGCGTCGTTCAAATAGGCATCGAACGAAGGCGCCTCGGCATTGATGCGGATGTCGCCCGGGTCCTTCGAATCGAGGATGCGCAGCGGGTTGGTGCGCAGACGGCGGCGGCTATCGTCCGACAATTCGGACTCCCGTGCCGCGAAATAGCCGACCAGTGCCTCGCGATAAGCGACACGGCTTTCCGGATCGCCTAGAGTATTCAGTTCGAGCGCGACCTGCTCGCCGATTCCTAATTCGCGCAGGATGCGCCAGCCGAGGGCGATGACCTCGATATCGGCTTGCGGCGTCGCCACCCCCAGCAATTCGACGCCGATCTGGTGGAACTGGCGGAAGCGGCCCTTTTGCGGGCGTTCGTAGCGGAACATCGGGCCCGAGTAGAAGTATTTGAGCGGGGTCGACTGCGTCAGGCCGTTCGATAAGACGGCGCGCACGACGCCGGCGGTGTTTTCCGGCCGCAGCGTCACCTCCTCGCCGCCGCGGTCCTTGAAGGTGTACATCTCCTTCGAGACGATGTCGGTGTGCTCGCCGATCGGGCGGGTGAAGACTTCGGTGAATTCGAAGATCGGCGTCGCGATCTCGGCAAATCCGTAAAGCCCCGCCGCCGCGCGCGCGGTCTCGCTGACCCGGCGGTGACGCCGCGCCGCCTCGGGTAAAACATCCTGCGTGCCGCGCGCCGGCTGCAAGGCTGGCATCGACCTCTCACTCCCGGATTGCGCTCGCCGCGGCGTCCTATCGCGACGGCGCGCAACGCCTCAAAATGGGGTGTCGCGGCGCTCCGCTCAAGCGTTGCGAAGGGGCGCGGGCGCGGGCGGGCCGCCCTCGTCACCGATCCGGGCGAGGATGGCGCCGAGCAGCATCAGGATGAGGAGCGGGGTGAAGGAGCCCGGGCGGAAGACGCTCGGCGGGTTGAAGAGGGGGATGATCCAGACCGCGGCGGCGAGCATCAACTGCGCGGGGCTCGGCGCGACCTGGCCCGAAGCGGTGACAAAGAGGCTGGTCGCCAGCGCCAGGAGCACCGCATCCGACGTCGAGACGTGGGGCGCCGCCAGCATCGTCGCGGCGAGGAGAATTGCGAGCGCGAGCGTGCCCGGGTGGGGCCGACGATACGCCCGGTAGACGAACGCCGCGGAGATCGCTATTGCGGCCCATTGCGCCAGATTGGCAATTGCGAGAGGCGCGCCGAGCCAGGCGACGCAGGCAAAGACGCTGATGCCGTTGAGCCGGCCGCTGGTGACCCACGCGCGGTAGGCCGCGTCCCCCCCGGTCATCAGCCCGAACCAGACGCGCCATATCTCTGGCCCAAAGAGGGCGAGGCTGAAGAGCGCGACGGCGAGCGCGCTTACCCCGGCGCCGGCGAGCGCGCGCCAGTGACGGGCCGCGACGAGCGCAATGGGCACCATCAGCCACAACTGCGGCTTGAAAGTGAGGATGCCGAGGAGCCCGCCGCCGAGCACCGGATAGCGGGTGAGGAGCCCAAACCCGCCGACCAAGAGCGCGCTCGTAAAGAATGCGTTCTGCCCGGTCATCACGTTGAACGGGACCGCCGGGCACAGAACCAGCGAGAACGCGACGATCCAACGCGGTTGGCCGCGCCCGGCATAGAGCGAGACCGCCGCGAGGAGCGCGATGAACCCGCTCGCCAGGAATACCACGAGCGAGAGGAAGGGCGGCAGCATCCCAAACGGCGCGAACAGCAGCAGGAAACTCGGCGGATAGACCCAGGGATGCAGGTGAATGGGGAGCGCCAGCCACCCCGCGAAGCGCTGGTTGAGCGCCGCGGTCAGCGCTTCGCCATCGAAGATCAGCGCCAGGTTGCCGTCGAAATAGGCTCGCGCGGCGGTATAGAAGACCATCCAATCCTGCGCGGGCTCGCCGGCGAACACCCAGACCCACAAGGCCCAGGCCATGACCCCGAAGCTGCCGCAAGTCGCGGCGAGGATCACGAGCTGACGCGGCGGCAGCGCGCCGGGCGCGTTCAATGGAAGACGGAGAGGTAGAATTGGAGGATGCCGCTCTCTCCCAAGCGCACCCCGGCCGCGCCGAACGGCGAGAGCATGTAGATTAGCCACAGCGCTTGCGCCACGACGATGCTGAAGAGCGCGGCGGCGACAAAGGTGATCCTGGCAGGCCGCGGCGGCACGGCGAGGAAGCGCCAAAACCCGATGAACGCGCACAATTCGAACAGCGGGTAGAACTCCATCCGGTAGCGGAACGCCATCACGATCGCGATCAGCATCAGCCCGGCCGGGACGGCAAGGCCGCAGGCGGCCAAGGCGATGGGCGCGCGGCGCGGGATCCTGTTACGGGCGAGCTCCAGGGTCCCGTAGAGGGCCAGCCCGACGATCAGCGGATCGGACAGAAGAAAGCTGCTCGGCGGCAATTCGACGGTGGCGATCTGCCGATCGACAAAACCCGACCATAAGAGCTGTCCAGACTGGTCGTGCAGCACCCAAAGGGGCAGGAAATAATAGATGAGGCCATAGCCCAGCCGGGCGAAATTGAACTCGCCATATTGATGCAGCTGCTTGAAATGACCTGGATATATCACCGTCATCAGCGACCGGTCGAAATCGACGAAGACAAGCGGATTGCCCCAACGCTCGTAGTTGACGATCGCGGTCACCGCGGCAAATCCGACGAGGATCAGCATGGGCAGCGAAAAAACCGACAGCCGCCGCCAGAGCGAGCGGTCGGCGGCCGAGCCGATTTCCTGCCAGCCGCGCCACAGGAAAACGAGACCGAGAGCGAGGTAGAGCCCGAGCGCGGTCGACACCCGGGTCAAGAGGCAGAGGCCCGCGAGGCCCGCCAGCGCCGCCATGACGCGGGTCGTGAAGCCATCCTCGCCGGCCCAGCCGTAGAGCACGAGATAGACGAAGGCCGCGGCCAGGGCGTCCGCCCACAGCATCACCTCCTGGAAGATCGTTGGCCGCAGGAACTGTATTTGCGCGCCGCCCGCGAGGATCGCCGCGAGCAGCAGCACCAGCAGCGCCGAATGCCGCGGCGCCCCGGCCTTGCGCCATACGACGAGCGCCGAGAGCACCTTGAACAGCGCCATCAGCGACACCGCCACCAGACAGCTGAGGCGAGTGAAATCGGTCGTGGCGAAGTTGGGCAGCGGCAGGAAGAGGGCGCGGAAGAGGGCCGGAAAAATCCCGAAATAGGCGTAAACCGCGCCGTCCCGGGCGTAACCCTCGGGGCCGATCGCGCTCGGATCGACATCGAAGCGCCCCTCCAGCAGATGCGACAGCATGCTGTTGAAGGTCAGCCCATAGGGCACCGAGGCGAACAACCCCGTGCTGCCCACCATCGTGATCAGAAACGCGTAATAGAGGGTCGCCGGAATGAGGAGAGAGAGCCCGAGCGCCGGGATATTGTCGCCCGCGGCGGGCCAGCCCGATCGGTCCGCCGCCCGCCGGACGAGGAGCGGCCTACTCATCCCGGCGAGCGACCGCGAAAAGGTTCTTGCCGACCCATCGACCGGCAAAGCGGTCGAGAAATCGGCTGAGCGGGAAGACGCAACGGTCAAAGAGGATGAGCGCGCGCCGGTTGATCGTGCCGGTATCGTTGCCAGCCAGCTTGAACAGCAGTGTTGCGGCAAACCCGAGGCAATCCTGATAGCCGATCCGTTCGATCCTCAGCCCCGCCTGGCGCAGCAGCGCGGCGAGCCCGGCATAACGGTAGCGCCGGAAATGACCGACCTTGCGGTCGAGCGCGCTATAGAGGATCGGAAAGGCCGGGACGTAGACGACAAGGCGCCCGCCGGGCCTCAGCCGCTCGCGCAACGAACGGGCGGCATCGGCGTCATCGAGGATGTGCTCCAGGACATTGAACGTGTAGATCAGATCGAAGCTCTGCGGCGGGACCGACTCGATCGTGGCGTGTGCGCTCAGCCCGTCGGCCTGCAGACGCGCACGCAACTGCTCGTCGGGCTCGATGCAGCTGACATGATATCCGGCGGCGACGAGCGGCCGCATCAGCACCCCGGTGCCGGCGCCGAAATCGAGGATCTGATCGTGCGGCCGGGCCTGCGCCGTCACCAGCCCCAAGAGGAAGGCGTTGTAGTTGACCGCCTCGGCCATGATCTCGAGGTTGTCAACGCCGCTATAGGCATAGGCGGGCTCGGCGCTCATGGCGCCGCCCGCCCGATCGGCAGCGGGGCGGGGATCGCGGATGCGGCGGTGAAAACGGCGGGCGGTTGGTTCGGCAACGGGATGAGGGTGCGAAGTGGAGCGGATAGGATACCATCATACCGGTTACCGCTTTGTTGATCGCCTGGGATCGGCTGCCTGTGCGGCTTTGCGCCCGATAGGCTTAACCCTTTGCTAATCGCCCGCTGCGACGCTCAACCCCAAATGCCTGCCGCTATTGAACTGTCGATCGTGATGCCGTGTCTCAACGAGGCGGTGACGGTCGGCCGTTGCATCGACAAGGCGCGCGGGTTCCTCACCCGCAGCGCGGTCCGCGGCGAGATCATCGTCGCCGATAACGGCAGCACGGACGGCTCGCAGGGAATCGCCCAGGCCCGCGGCGCGCGAATCGTCGAGGTTGCGGCGCGCGGCTACGGCAGCGCGCTCCTCGGCGGCATCCAGGCGGCCCGCGGCACCTATGTCATCATCGGCGACAGCGATGACAGCTACGATTTCAGCGCGCTCGGTGGCTTTCTCGAGCAGCTGCGCGCGGGTTTCGACCTCGTCATGGGCAACCGCTTTGCCGGCGGGATCGCGCCCGGCGCGATGCCGGCGCTGCACCGCTACCTCGGTAACCCCGTCCTGTCGGCGATCGGACGCGCGTTCTTTCACAGCCCCTGCCGCGATTTCCATTGCGGCTTGCGCGGTTTCCGGCGTGACGCGATCCTCGGCCTCGATCTCCAGGCGCCCGGCATGGAGTTCGCCAGCGAGATGGTCGTGAAGGCCACAATCCAGGGCCTCGCAATCACCGAAGTGCCGACGACCTTGTCGCCGGATGGACGCGGCCGCCCCTCCCACCTGCGCAGCTGGCGCGACGGCTGGCGGCACTTGCGCTTTCTGTTGCTGTTCAGCCCGCGCTGGCTGTTTTTCTATCCCGGATGCGCCCTCTTTCTGATCGGGCTGGCGGCGATGGCCTGGCTGTTGCCGGCGCCACGCCGCATCGGCGCGGTCACCTTCGACGTCCATACGCTGTTTTATGCCTCGCTCGCCGTCGTCGTCGGGTTTCAGTCGATGCAGTTCTGGGTGTACGTCCGGATTTACGGGGCGCGCGAGGGGATCGTGCCCTCCGACCCCTGGTTCCGCTCGATCGTCGGCGTGTTCACGCTGGAAGTCGGGCTGATCTGCGGGGCTGTGATGCTGCTGCTCGGCATGGCTTTGGGGTTCTATGCGCTGGGCTCGTGGGGTGAGGAAAATTTTGGCGTGCTCGCGGCGAGCCAGGCGATGCGCTACGTCATCCCGTCGGGAACGCTGATCCTCCTCGGATTTGAGACCGCCTCGGGCGCCTTTTTCGTCAGCGTCCTCGAGATCAGGGCGACGCGCTCGGCCCCTGCCGCGGCGCGAGACGCCATCGGGACGGACGCTTTGTGAACGGGCACATCGAAGCTGACCGCGCGAGCCCCGCGGTTGCTCGATGGCGCCGGCCCGCGGTCTGGTCGGCCTGGCTCACCCGCAAACGGGTCGGCCTCGGCGCGGCGATCCTGTTGGCGCTCCAGCTCGCTGGGTTCCTCTTCATCATCGCCGGCACGCATGGCTGGATTGTTCCGCTGCCGCAGCCGACGACAACCGATTTCGCCAGCTTCTACGCGGCCGGGACCCTGGCCAATGAGAGGCAGCCGGCGCTCGCCTACGATCGCACGGTTGCGTTGCCGTCAAGCCGGGCCGCGGCTATAGCCGCGTCTTCCACCGCCAGGGGGCATCGTAATCCTTAAGCTTGTCCTAACGCCCGCCCTCCTAAAATCAGCCCGTCGGCCAGGACGAGCACCGGTCCGCAAAGGAGTGCAGCGGTGATCGCATCGCGCGAGGTGTTGGCGGGCGAAGCCGGTGCCGAGATTGCGCGCGTGTCCTCACTCGGCGACCGGCGGGTGGCTACGGGCGCCCTGCTGTGCCTGGTGTTGCTCGCGATCGGGCTGCGCCTCGTCCCGATCCTCATCGTGCCGAGCACGGATTGGGCCGACGAGATCTTCCAATCGACCGAGCAGGCCCATCGGCTGGTCTATGGTTATGGCCTGGTGCCGTGGGAATTCCAGCTGGGCATGCGGTCGTGGCTGCTGCCGGGCGCGGTCGCCGGGCTGATGGAGCTTGCCAGGCTCGTCGGGGACGGCCCCGATTACTACCTGCCGGCGATCGCGATCGGCCTCGGCCTCATCGCGAGTGCGCCGGTCGTTTGCTGCTTCCTGTGGTGCCGCCGCTGGTTCGGGCTTGCCGGCGCCATCGTCGCCGCGGCCACCGTCGCCGTCGCTCCGGAGCTTGTGTTTTTCGGCGCCCGAGCCCTGAACGAGGTGGTCGCCGCCCATCTCTTGGTGATCGCGTTCTACGTGCTCGAGCCGGGCTATCGGGTCCTCTCGCGACGGCGATTGATGGTGGGCGGAATTCTGCTCGGGGCGGTCTTCCTGTTGCGCATTCACCTCGCCCCGGGGGTTGCGATCATTGCCCTGTGGTCGGCCGGGGGCCGCCTAGCGTTGTCGGCTTCCTGCGCTGGTTGGCGGCGGCCTGGCCGCGCTGGCGATCGGAGCGGTTCTCGATTGGCTGACGCTCGGCTATCCGCTGGCATCCGTCTGGCGCAACATCGTCTACAATGTCTATCAAGGCGTCAGCTCGGACTTCAGCGTGGCGCCGTGGAATAGTTACCTGCGTGGCGAGCTCGCTGTTTGGCTAGGCGCGGCGCCGTTTTTGCTTCTTTTGGTCGCGCTGGGAGCGCGGCGGCTGCCCGCGCTGCTGGTCGTAGCCTTCACGGTGATCGCTGTGCACTCCGGAATCGCGCATAAGGAGTATCGGTTCATCTATCCGGCGATGGTTCTCGCGATGGTGCTTGCCGCTGTCGGACTTGCCCAACTCACGAGCTGGGGTGAACAGTGGCTGATCCGGCGCGGCGTGCGCAGAGGCACCGCGGCGGTCGTGTGCGCCGCTCTGCTATTGGGCTATTGGGGTACCACTGCATTCGGCGTGTGGTCGGGCGCCGCCCTCGCCGAGCTGCGCCAGCGCGACCATGACAACCTGCTGGCGGTCGAGTTTGTCGCGCGGGCGATGCCGATGCCCTGCGGCATCGCCCTCTACGGCGGCGACGGATGGGACCGCTTCGGCGGCTACACCTACCTGCACCGCCCGGTACCGATGTTCTGGCCCAAGGACGCCGCGGCGCTGGCTGCCTCCGCCGGCGCCTTCGACACACTTCTCTACCAGCAGGCGGTGCCACCGGAACTGGGCTTCGCGACGCTGCGCTGTTTCGGCGAGACTTGCCTCGCCCGGCGCGCCGGGCGGTGCGAGGCACGGCCGATGCCGGCCATGGAGTTCCCGCCGCAGCTCGCCGGGATGGCGCCGCCCGCGGAGCGGTTTGAGGCTGTCCCGCAGCGCCTCCGCCAGAACGCGCAGGCGGGGGGCCTGAGATGAGACCCGCGGCGATGTTTTCCGACAGCGCCGTGGCGCCGGCAAAATTGAGCAAGCTCTTGGACCGGCGCTGCATCGACCGGTGTTGCGGGGTGCTGCTCGCGATCCAGCTCGGCGGCTTTATTTTCATGGTCGCCGGAACGCATGGCTGGATCGTCCCACTGCCGGGGCCGACGACAACCGATTTCGTCAGCTTCTACGCCGCTGGAACCCTGGCCAACGACGGAACAGCGGCGCTTGCCTACGATCGCGCGGCGCATTTGGCCGCCGAGGAGCGCGCGACCGCCACCGGCATCGGCTACCAGTTCTTC
The DNA here is from genome assembly GCA_049801295.1 of Allostellaceae bacterium. Taxonomy (GTDB): domain Bacteria; phylum Pseudomonadota; class Alphaproteobacteria; order ATCC43930; family CGMCC-115725; genus DATARH01. Next base: position 9,703 of record JBARKH010000180.1, read on the forward strand.
AACTACCCGCCGGTCTTCATCCTGTTATGCGCCGTTCTGGCGCGGCTCCCTTACCTCGTGGCGTTCGTCCTCTTCGAGGCGGCGACGCTCCTTCTTTATCTCTTCGTCGCCTGCCGGATTCTGGGCGAGCGCGGCGGCACGGCGCTCGTCGTCCTCCTCGCCTTTCCGCTGGTCTTCTGGAACATCGGGCTTGGACAGAACGCGTTTCTGACCGCCGGGCTTTTCGGAGCCGCCACCCTGCTCATCGATCGCCGCCCGATCGTTGCCGGACTTTTCTTCGGCGCGCTTTGTTATAAGCCGCAATTCGGCCTCTTGGTGCCGTTCGCCCTCGGTGCCGCCGGGCAATGGCGCGCCTTTGCCGCCGCCGGCGCAGCGACCGTCGCGCTCGTAGTCGCCTCGCTCGCGCTATTCGGCGCCGATACCTGGCAGGCCTTCTTCGCCACCGCCGGCGCCTCGCACGCGATGTACGAGTCCGGACGCATCCTCTTCGCTGGGATGGCCAATCCCTTCGGCGCGGCGCGCCTCCTCGGGGTTGCGACGCCCTACGCCTATGGTCTGCAAGCTGCGGTGAGCCTCATCGCAGCCGGATTTGTCGTGGCGGTCTGGCGCCGCCCTCTATCGCTGCCGACGCGGGCGGCAACGCTCGCAGCGGCGAGCCTCGTCGCGGCACCCCTGGCGCTGCTTTACGATTTGATGCTCGGAGCGATCGCCGCCGCCTGGCTCATTCGCGACAGCAATTCCCCGGCAACCTGGGGCTGGCAGAACCCGGCGCTGGCGGCGCTCTTCGTGGTGGTCCTCGACGGCCGCGGCCTCGCCGAGGGCTGGCATGTGCCGGTCTTTCCGGTCGCCGCGATTGCGCTCTTCGCGATTGCTGCCGCAAGGGGCTGGCGCGAGATCGCGCAGCGCCGGATGGAGCGCGACAAATTATTGCGGGAAGAGGATCCCCTCGCGCTCGTATAGGCGAAACCCGAGCCACAGCAGGAGCCCGGTCGCAATCAGCGTCGCAACCGCGGTGATGCCGATAAATACCGCGCTCACCGCCTCGCTGCGCACCAGCTGGCCCATCAGCAAGGTCTGCCCGAAGGTCGGGATCGCCGCGAGGAGCGGCTGCGCGCGCACCGGCGCCAGCGCCAGCACCATCCCCGCCAGACCCGGCACCAGCGGCAAGAGGCCAAGATAGGTCTGCGCCTCCTTCATGCTGCGGGTGACGGCGGAGATCAACAATTGCGTCGCCGCGGCGAGGACGACGAGGGGGAGGCACACCGAGACCACCAGGAGAAGGCGCAGTGCGCCCGGCGGCGCAACGAGCCCGAGCGATGCCTCGGGCACGACATGCAGCATCACCCAGAAGGCGACGATCTGCGAGGCGAGCGCCATCAGCGTGAAGACGATCACCGCGCCGAGCTTGCCGGCCAGCACCTGGTAGCGCCGCACCGGGTTCATCATCAAGGGCTCGAAGGAGCCGCGTTCGCGCTCGCCGCTCGTCGTATCGAGCGCGACATGGACCCCGCCGGTAAACAGCGTGAAGATCAGAAAGGGCGGGATCATCGTCAGAAGGATGATCGCCGGCCCGGCGGCCCGGCCGATATTCTCCTGCCCGATATCGAGAACATCCATCACATCGGAGGGCAGGCCCGCCGCGCGCAGCCTCTCCCCCAGCGTCTCGCGCTGATAGCTGTGCAGCAGCTCCACGACGCGCGAGGTCGCCACGATGCTATCGACCCGCGAGGGATTGGTGAGGAGCCGCACGGAGAGCGTACTTTGCGGCGTCGCGGCGGGCCGCTCGGGCAGGATCAGAGCGAACGCCACCCGGCCACCCGCCACCAGGTTCCTCGCGTCGCCCCAGAGCGGCTGGACCCGTGCCCCCTCCTTCTCGAGGAAACGCACGAGCTCGGGCGCGCTGCCGCTGTTGGCCACGGGCACCAGCAGCGGCCCGGTGTCACTGAGCCGCATCGAGCCGCCGACAAAGAAAAACATCAGCCCGAGCAATAAGGGGCCCATCAGCGGATAGATCATCGAGACGAGGATGCTGCGCCCGTCGCGCAGGTGGTCGACCATCTCCTTCTTGAACACCGTGAGGATCGCGGACATCGTCAGTCGCCGGCGGCAAGCGCCGGTTCGGCCGCCGCTTCCTGGGTTGCCGTCATAAAGATTTCTTCCAGATCGGCGAGGCCGGTGGCGCGCCGCAGCTCGGCCGGAGCCCCCTGCAAGACGACATGACCGCCGGACAGGATGACGATGCGGTCGGCGAGCGCGGCAACTTCCTGCATGATATGGCTGGTCAGGAGGATGCAGCGGCCCTCTTCGCGAAGCCGGCGCAGGAGCTCGCGCACGGCGCGGCTGGTCGCCACATCAAGCCCGTTGGTCGGCTCGTCGAGCATGATGTTGTGCGGCTCGTGCACCAGGGCGCGGCCCAGCGCGACCTTCATCTGCTGGCCGCGCGAGAAGCCCTTGGCGCGCCGATCGATGAAATCCTCCATGCGCAACGTCTCGACCAGCTCATCGATGCGCCGGTCAAGCTCCCTTCGGGGAATCCCGTGCAATTCGCCGAAGTAGCGCAGGTGCTCGCGCGCCGTCAGCCGCTGGTACAGCGCGCGGATATCGGGGAGGACACCGAGCCGGCGCCGCGCCGCCAGCGGGTCCACCTGGCTGTCGATGCCATCGATCAGCGTGGTGCCGCGGTCCGGCCGCAACACCGTGCAGATCAGGCGAAACATCGTCGTCTTGCCGGCGCCGTTCGGCCCGATGAGGCCGGTGATCTCGCCGTCACGCGCAACGAAACTGACGTCCCGAACCACCCGCAGGTCGCCGAAGGATTTCGCCAGACCGCGGATTTCGATCATTCGACTTCACAAAGGGACGCCATCCGCCGATTCGACTCGACGGTCGCGCGCCGGTCAAGGCGATCCTCGCCAATCCTCGGCGAATTCGCGCAAGAGGCTCACTTCGAGATCGGAGACGGCCCACAGCGCCATCCCATCCTGGGTCCAGTGCACCACATTGTAGCCGTGGCGCGCCGCAACTTCAGGCGGATGCGCCGCACCCGTTCCTGCCGGCCAGATGTAGAGATCGATCAGGTGCTTGTCGTGCTGGTAGACAAGCGCAGCGACCGGCCGCCCGCCGACATAATCGAGCCGTCCGCCACGCAGCGGAAAGCGCTCGGCCGCGAGATCCTTGACCGGCGGAGCGAAATCGATGCGGCCGTCGAACCACGGCTTGACCGTATGCTGGTCGGTCGAGACGACGTCTTCGAGATGCCCGGGCTGCAAAGCGCGAATGTGGCCGGCGACAATGTCGTCGACGATGTTAGGCTGGCGCGGCAGCAGCACGAGCAGCGCCAGCGCGGCGGCACACGCGCCGCCGAGCCCGAACCCGGCCGCAGCCGACCACCACCGGGGCCACCACCCTTCCCTCCCTGGCTTGCCGGGGAGGGCTTGGGAGGGGGCGAGCGCCGAAGCGGCCCTGATTTGCGCCATCACCCGGCCGCGTACCTCCTCCGGCATCCTCTGATCGAGCCCGCTATGGAGCTCCCCGGCGATCAGCGTGCGGGCGCGCGCCAGCTCGACGGCGGCAGCCTCACAGATCGGACAGGTCGCGCGATGTGCTGCGAGTGCGGCCGCCTGAGCGGCATCAAGCTCCCCATCAAGTTCGGCCTGGACGAGCAGGACCTGGTCGCATTCGGGCGCCGCGTTCATCGCGCCTCGCTTCCCGCGGCCTGCGCCAGCAGCCGCCGCGCGCGCCACAGCCGCGACATCACCGTGCCGATCGGAATGCGGGAGATCTCGGCGATCTCCTTATAGGACAGCTCCTCCAGTTCGCGCAGCACCAAGGGCTCGCGTAACTCAACCGGCAGTGCCGCGATCAATTCCCGGACCTGCCGCGCGCCGCGCGCCTTGATCAGGGCCAGCTCGGGGTCGTCCGCGTTCGAAACGAGTTCATCGCTCGCGACCACGCCAGGCTCCGCCGTCTGCGCGATTGGTACGAACTCGACACCGCGATCGAGGCTTTGCGACGTGTAGGCTGCGTTGCGCACGATCTGTAACAGCCAGGCGCGCGGGTTGACGCCCTTGAAGCTCGCGAAATAGGTCAGCGCGCGCAGCATTGCCTCCTGCACCACATCCTCCGCCGCCGCCGCGTCGCGCATCAGCCAGCGCGCCAGATTGTAGGCGGCGTCGAGATGCGGCAGCACGACCGCCTCGAACGAGTCGTCACGCGATGGCTCCGGCACCTCACCCAACCCGATCAGCCGCCAGCCAAGGGCGGACGCCGTCAACCCATTAGACCCGAATGCGGCGCGCCTTATTCTGCCCCGGCGAAGTTTTTTTCGCGCGGCAAAATAATCCGCCGGGCGCGCGCACTTTTTTGCCGAAGCACGCGAATAGATCAGTGTGGCGCTCAGTCTCCATGGCGTCAGAACGTCTGACGATGGAGGAAAGCATGGCCGACCGGATCAATCAGGGAACAGTGATAGGAGCGGACGTCAACCGGCGCCGGGTGCTGCAATGCATGAGCTGGGCCGGCGCCGGCGTGTTGTGGACGGTAACGGGCGGGATCCCGCGCACCGTGGGGCTGATCGGCGAGGCGTCCGCCGCCGAGGCGGCAAAGGGCGCCTTACATTTCGTGCAGATCAGCGACAGCCATATCGGCTTCAAGCTGCCGGTCAACCCCGACCCGGCGGCGACCCTTGGCGAAGTCATCGGAAAAATCAAGGCAATGCCGGTCGAGCCGGCGTTCCTCGTGCATACGGGCGATATCAGCCACCTCTCGAAAGAGGACCAGTGGGACACCGCCGACCAGGTGATCAAGGGGGCGAACAAGCAAGTCCACTACATCCCCGGTGAGCACGACGTGGCCGATGCCGACAACGGCAAGGCCTATCTCGCCCGCTACGGCAAGGGGACGCAGGGACGCGGCTGGTACACTTTCGACGTTGCTGGCGTTCACTTCGTCGCGATCATCAACGTCTTCAACTTCAATCCCGGGTTTAAATCGGCGGGCCTCGCGACGCTCGGCAACGAGCAGCTCGAATGGCTCGAAAAGGACCTCGCGCACCGGCCGACGAGCACGCCGATCGTGGTTCTGGCGCATCTGCCGATGTGGACGATCTATGAGCAATGGGGCTGGGGCACCTCGGATGCCGGCCGCGCACTCGGCTATCTGAAGCGCTTCGGATCGGTCACCGTGCTCAACGGCCATATCCACCAGATCATCCAGAAGGTCGAGGGCAACATCACGCTGCACACCGCGGCATCAACCGCCTTCCCACAGCCCTCTCCCGGCAGCGCCCCGGCGCCCGGTCCGATGGCGGTGCCGGCTGAGCAGCTGCGCAAGTATCTGGGGCTGCGGAACGTCGATTTTGTCGCCGGCAAACGCGGCGTGCCGGCGTTGACCGAATCCCCGCTCGCGGTCTAGCAGGAGATTGCCATGTCAAGGATGCTGCTCTTCGCCGCGGCGCTTGGCGCGCTGCCGGCGGTGGCTCTTGCCGCCGATGCGACCGCGTCCGCTCCGGCCGTCGTCGAGATCCACAACATGAAGTTCGTCCCGGCGACGCTGACGGTTCCCGCCGGCACCAAGGTGACCTGGGTCAACGAGGACAATTCGCCCCACACGGTCACCGACAAGGGCAAAGTCTTCCGTTCCGCCGGGCTCGACACCAAGGACAGCTTTTCCTACACCTTCGCCGCGCCGGGCGAGTTCACCTACTACTGCACGATTCACCCGGTGATGGTCGGCAAAATTGTCGTCAAGCCGACCGGCTCATCCTCTTGAGCTGGCGTCCCCAATCTGAAATTCGCGATATTCCCGGCCTCGTCGTTACGGGCGAGGCCGGGACCCTCTAACTGGCGGCGACAGTAATCCGGGCTAAGCGAGCGCCGGGCTGGGGCTTCGCCGCCGCTCGGTTCTTGTGCCGAGGCTGAACGCGCGGCCGAGCGCATCGAGGCGGCGCTGCACCACTTCACCGGTGAAGAGGCTCCCGTCCGGCGGCAATTCGAGGACGAGGCCCGAGGCCTCGCGCGCCAGGCCCACCTGGTCCAGCAGCTCTAGCGCGCCGCCGCACAGGGTATAGGCGAGCCGAAACGCAAGACCGAGACAGCGCGCTTCGCCCGTGGCGGTGTCATCGAGTAGCGGCCGCGTCGCCGCCTTGATCGGGTCGTCCATCGCACCGCCGTACCTCGCGTGCAGCGCCGCGGCGACGAATACCCGCTCGCGATGGCCGATCTGCGCGACCGGCATGCGCAGACCGCGGGTGAAGGCATGCTCGGCGCGGTAGTCCGGATGCTCGGTCCAGGCGATGTCGCTGAGCCAGGCGGCGGCGCGATGGAGCCGGCGCCGATCCTCGTCAAGATCGGGAAAGATTGGCGCGATCCAGTGCTGTAACCGGTCGCCATCGCTATGCCCGCGGCTGAGGTTCGCCGCGATCCCCCGACAGGCCGCGATCAACGGAGGGATCCTGGGATCCGGCGGCAACAGACCGTCGGCATACCCTTCGCGCAGCCCAAAGGCCGAGAAGACGATCTGATCGGGCCGGCCGGCCGCGATCAGCTGGCGCAGGATCGTCGCGGCGAGCGGCACCAGTTCGAGGCGCTTCCTGCTGATCGAAGCGATCCGTTCGAGCGAGCGGCGGGACTGGCCGGCCATCATCTCGAGAAACCCTTCGGCCGGGCGCCGGGGGATCGTGTATTCATGAATGATGTGCAGCGGGTAGTGCGCTTGTTCCATGTGCAGGCGCGCAATTGCCCGCCAGGCGCCGCCAACCAGATAGAGGGTCTTGCCGGCGGTTTCGCGCAGCACCGGCGCGCTGGCGATAGCGCGTTCGATCGCCTCGGCGACGGCCTTCTTGTTGTCATCAAGCTCGGCGAGGCGCAGCGCCCCTAAGGGCAGGCTGACGCTGGCGCCGATCGGCGCGCTGGCGCCGGAATCGACCCGGGCCAGCTCGACGCTGCCGCCGCCGAGATCGGCAACGACGCCATCGACCTCGCGGATCCCGGCCAGAACCCCCATCGCCGAGAGCCTCGCTTCCTCGCCGCCCTCGATGATGCGTACCGGTACGCCGCATTGGCGTTCCGCCTCGGCGGCAAAGGCGCGGCCATCGCTCGCCTCGCGCACCGCCGCGGTCGCGATGATCGCGAGATGATCGACGAGGAGCGCGCGGGCCAGCGCGACGAAACGCTGCAGATTAGCGAAGGCGAGCTCGATTCCGTCCGGATTGAGGCGTCCGGTCCGCGCTATGCCGCGCCCGAGCGCGCACATGACCTTTTCATTAAGGAGCGGCAGGAGGCTCGCGCCGAGCCGTTCGAAGACAACAAGGCGCAGCGAGTTCGACCCGACATCGACGACGGCGATGCGGCCGAGCGGGGCGGCGGTGGCGTGATCCGGCATCGGCGCCCGGCGATCTCAGCGCTGGACCCGTCCCGGGACGGCGGCCAGAGCCGCCGCCCGCCCGGGGGCGCGCCGCAAGGCCTTGCCGCGCCCGGAGAGGCTCGGATTGGTCATGAAATAGGTGTGGGCAGAGAAGCCCTCGTCCTCGACGGCGACCCTCGCATAGGTCCCGTCCGACGCCAGGTTCCAGCTTTGCAGCGTGTCGCGCAGATTGGCCACCATGATCTCGTCGAGGATCTGGCGATGCACCGTCACGTTCTTGATCGGCACCAGCGCCTCGACGCGTCCGTCGAAATTGCGCGGCATCCAATCGGCCGAGCTGATGAACACCTTGGCCTGGTCCGACGGCAGCCGGTTGCCGTTGCCGAAGCAGACGACCCGCCCATGCTCGAGAAAGCGCCCGATGATGCTTTTGACCCGGATATTCTCCGACATTCCGGGCACCCCGGGCCGCAGGCAGCAGATCCCGCGCACCACCAGGTCGATGCTGACACCGGCCTCAGACGCCTTGTACAACAAGTCGATGATCGCCGGGTCGACCAGCGCATTGAGCTTGGCCCAGATCTGCGCGGGCTTGCCCCCCCGCGCATTGGCGATCTCCGCCTCGATCAATTCGGCGACGCGCGCTCGCAGGTTGATCGGCGCCACCGCGATCTTTTCGAGGCTCGCCGGGCGGGCATATCCGGTCATGAAGTTGAACAGACGGGCGGCGTCGCGGCACAGCGCCGGGTCGCAGGTGAAAAACGACAAATCGGTGTAAACCTTGGCTGTGTAGGGATGGTAGTTGCCGGTCCCGAAATGGACGTAGGAGCGCAATTCGCCGCCCTCGCGGCGCACCACCAGAGACACCTTGGCGTGCGTCTTCAGTTGGAGAAACCCATAGACCACCTGCACGCCGGCGCGCTCCAGCTCATGGGCCCAGCGGATGTTGGCTTCTTCGTCGAAGCGCGCCTTCAATTCGATCATCGCGGTCACGGACTTGCCGGCCTCGGCCGCTCCCGCCAGCTCGCGGACGATCGGGCTGTCGTCGCTGGTGCGATAGAGTGTCTGCTTGATCGCAACCACCGCCGGGTCGCGCGCCGCTTGCGCCAGGAACTGGACGACGACGTCGAAGCTCTCATAAGGGTGATGGACGACGATGTCCTTCTGCCGGATCGCGGCAAAGCAATCGCCGCCGAAATCGCGGATACGCTCGGGAAAGCGCGGGTTGTAGGGGGTAAAGACGAGATCGGGGCGCTCGTCGTCGATCAGCCGTGCGGTGTCGCCGAGGCCGAGAATGCCCGGCGTCTCGAACACATCGGCCGGGGCGGCGTCGAGGTGCTCGCTCAAAAAGCGCCGCAAATCGGCCGGCATCCGCGCATCGACCGCGAGGTGGATGATATGGCCGCGCCGGCGCCGCTTGAGCGCGGTCTCGAACAGGCGAACCAGATCCTCGGCCTCTTCCTCGAGCTCGACCTCGCTGTCGCGCAACACGCGGAAGACGCCCTGCGCGACGACGGCGAAGCCGGGAAACAGATGATCGAGAAACATCGCGATCATCTGCTCGACCGGCAGAAAGCGGATGGCCGTGCCCGGCAGGCGGATGAAGCGGTCGACCGAGACCGGGATCAAAATCAATGCCTGGAGGCGCACATTGTCGCTGACCCGCTCGAGTTGGAGCGCGAGGCCGAAACCGCGGTTGGCGACAAACGGAAACGGATGCGCCGGATCCATCGCGAGCGGGGTCAGCACCGGAAAGATGTCGGCCATGAAGTGGCGTTCGAGCCAGGCGCGGTCGCCGGGTTCCAGATCGGTCGGCTCAACGACCGCGACGCCCGCATCGGCGAGCTGGCCGCGCAGCGACAGCCAGGTCACCTGCTGGGCTTCCATCAGGGCCCCGGCGCGCTCGTGGATCGCGTCGAGCTGCTGGGCCGGGGAGAGGCCGTCCTGGCTCAAGGCCTTGATGCCGGCGAGGTGCTGACCTTTGAGCCCGGCCACCCGGACCATGTAGAATTCGTCGAGGTTGTTTGCCGAGATCGACAGAAAGCGCAGCCGCTCCAACAGCGGATGGCGGGGATTGTCCGCTTCGGTCAAGACGCGCTCGTTGAAGGCGAGCCACGACAGCTCGCGGTTGATGAAGCGAGCCGGCGAGGATGAATCGCCCACCTTCGGTTCGCCCTGGCGGATCTCGACGATCTGCGCGCTGGTGTTCATGGCCGCTCTCCCACCCGCCTCCGATATGGCGGGCCGCCGCGCGCGATTCTACCGCGCCGAAGGGGCCGGTGTCATGCGCCGGCTCCGGAAGGTGCTGTCCTAATTCCGGGCACGGTGTCCTGAGCTGACATTGCAGCTCCACTGATCTCAAGCGCCATCCGGCCGAGTTTGATTTCCGCTACAACCAGCGGATCGCGCTTGGGATGGAGGATGGTGCGCGCACCGTCTCCTCGTTCGGTCGAAATCGCCGCCTCGCCAAGGACTTCGAGACCCTTGCCCAGACCCTGGCCACCTTCGTTACCCTCTCCTCTATCCGGCTCGCCAGGGCGATCTCTCAAAATTAATCGTCCGCATTGATCTGGATCAAGGCCGCATAACCCGAAAACAGTCCTAATGTAGAAGAGGAGAAGTGTCAGGCATTTCTCCGCTGACCAGCCTCCCGGTGGTCATGCTGAAGCGTATGTAGGGGTGGGCACGCCTTAAGGCAGGGCCGCCGTGACACACATACCTCGGGAGGACACAATGTCGGTACGTGCATAATTCGCCGGCCTCGCAATCGGTCTACCGCTTCTTGCTCTCGCCGGCGCTGCCACTACCCAGCAGATGACTGGGGGCGCGGATAACGAATATGTGGCGAGGGCGATGACTGCGGCACCGCGGGACATCGCTCAAGATGCGACCATTGTGCGCATGGTGAACGGCGCCATGCAGACCGTGAAGAAGGGTGCCAATGAGTTCACCTGCATGGTAGCCAATACAGGGCCGATGTGCATGGCTCCCATCGCCATGGAATGGGCGCACGCGTGGCAGACCCACATACCCCCGCCAGATAAGCTCGGATTTATCTACATGCTCAATGGCGACACCGGGATGAGCAACACCGATCCCTGGGCGACGAAGCGAACGCCCGGCAATCATTGGGTCAAGACTGACGCTCACATTATGATGGTCGGCGCGGCCGTTAAGAAGATGACGGGCTTCCCGCGCACGCCCGACCCCGACCCGACGAAGCCCTACGTGATGTGGGCGGGGACACCCTACGAGCACGTTATGATCCCTATGAAACCGGGAAATCCGCGCTGATTGCCGAGGGATGGCGGGGTCCCATTGCCGTCCCGCGCCCGCCTCGCGATCAGGCGGCTCGCCAGGACGTAAGCTTCTGCCTCAGGCTCTAAGCTGAGGCGGCGAGTGTCCGAATTAGGACAGCACCCTCTGGACGGATCATGGCCCCAGCCGCGCGCAATGTGTAAAACCATTGCCGGTTCTGCTTTGGCTTGGGGAGTGGGCGCATGATTCGTGCCGCGATCGTCGGGATCGGGCGGTGGGGCCGCACGCTAGTCGGCGCGGTGCAAGGCAAGAGCGCCGCAATCTGCTTTACCGCCGGCTATAACCGCACGCGCGCCCATGCCGAGCCGTTCTGCGCCGAGCATGGGATCGCGCTGCAGGACACCCTCGATCAAATCCTCGCCGATCCCGCGGTCGACGCGGTCGTGTTCGCGACGCCGCACAGCGAGCACGGGCCCCAGGTCGAGCGCGCGGCGGCGGCGGGGAAGCACGTCTTCATGGAAAAGCCGTTCACTCTCGACCGCAAAAGCGCGGCAAAGGCGCTCGACGCGGCGGCGCGGGCCGGAATCGTCCTCGGGGTCGCCTATCCCCGCCGCTTCCATCCCGGCATGCGCGAGTTGAAAGCGCGAATCGACGATCGCCGGCTCGGCACCATCGCCCATTGCCAGGCTGAGCAGAATGCCCCCGCCGGCCTCTTCATGAACCCGCAATCCTGGCGCGCCGACCCCGCGGAGGCGCCGGCCGGCGGGATGACCGCATCGGGCGTCCACAACCTCGATGCGATGATCCATTTGTTCGGCCGGATCGACGAAGTATATGCGATGAGCCTGCGCCGCGCCGTTGCCTATGATGCTGAGGACACGACCAGCGTCATGTTCGGGTTCGCGGGTGGCATGTCGGCGGGCCTCTTGAGCTGCATCGCGACTGCAGTCAGTTATCGCCTCGCCGTCTTCGGCACCAAGGGCTGCGCCGAACTATTGACACCGGAACTTGATTTCCATTTCACCGCGACTCCCGACGCGATGCCGGCCGGCCGCCACGCCCAGCCGCCGCCGGAAGTGATCGAGCATCGCCGGTTCAACGCGATTCAGGCCGAACTCGAAGCCTTCGCAGCGGCGATCCGTGGCGAGGCGCCCTATCCGATCCCGGCCGATGAGGTGTTACACGGTGTCGCCGTCTTCGAGGCGATCGTGCGTTCGGCGGCAACGCACCAGCCGGTCAAGGTCGCGCGCGATTGAGGTTCAAACGAGAGGAATGCCGATGCCCGTCACCGTGCTCTATCCCGAGGCCCGCCAGCAGCCCGACCATCTGGAGACCGAGGTTTTCGGCCCCGATCTGCGTATCGTCAAGCGCGATACGGGGGCGCTCTCCGATCTTTCCGACGCCGATTGCGCCGAAGCCGACGGGCTGATGATCATGGGGTTCGCCGTCACCGGCGCCGACCTCCAGCGCTTTCCCAAGCTGCGCGCGATTGTCCGGATGGGGGTCGGCTACGACAAGCTCGACCGCCCGGCCGCCGCCCAGCGCAACATCCTTGTCTGCAACGTCCCCGATTACGGCACGACCGAGGTTGCCGACCATGCGATCGCGCTGGCCCTCACATTCCGCCGCGGCATCCTGCTCCACCACGAGATGCAGCGGCATGACCCGCCGGCGCCGTTCCGCTCGTTCCAGCATCCGCTGATCCAGCGATTGGGCATGCAGAATTTCGGGATCATCGGGCTCGGTCGCATCGGCATCGCGGTCGCGCTGCGCGCCAAGGCCTTCAATTTCCGGGTCACCTTCTACGATCCCTACCTGCCCAACGGGGTCGAGCTCGCGCTCGGCATCAACCGGGCGGCGAGCCTCGAAGACCTTCTGCGCCAGACCGACACCTTGTCGATCCACGCGCCCCTGACCCCGGAAACGCGCGGCATGCTGGGCAAGGAGCAGCTCGCCCTATTGCGGCGGGGCGCGGTCGTGGTCAACGACGCGCGGGGGCCCATCATCGATCTCGATGCGCTGTTGGAACTGCTGCGCTCGGACCACATTGCCGGCGCCGGGCTCGACGTGCTGCCAGTCGAGCCGCCGGTCGAGCCGATCCCCGAATTGTTGCGCGCCTACCGGGCGCGCGAGCCCTGGCTCGAAGGGCGCCTGGTGATCACCCCGCATTCGGCTTGGCTGACGCCGCATTCCTTTGAGGACACGCGGCGGAAATCGGCCGAAACAATGCGCGCGGCCCTCCTCACCAACCGGCCGCAGAATGTGATCACGCCCGAGATGTTTTAGGCTCGGATGGGGTGACCGGGAGATCGCCCGATGCACCGACTGCATTTGCTGCGTCACGCGAAATCCAACTACTCCGAGGGCGTCGATGATGTTGAGCGCCCGCTGAGCCGGCGTGGCCGCGAGGCGGCGCGCCGCGTCGGCGAGAGCCTGGGGTCGGGGCTCGGGGCGATCGATCTCGTGCTGTGCTCGACCTCCGTGCGCACCAGGGAAACCGCCGAACTGGTTCTCGCCAGCATGGCCCCGCCGCCGCGCATCCTCTTCGAAAAAGTGCTCTATCTCGCCGGCCGCGCCGCCCTCCTGCGCCGTCTGCGCCAGCTCGACGAGAGCGCCGGCGCGGTCATTGTGATCGGCCACAACCCCGGGCTGCACGAGCTGGCTCTGGCGCTCGCCGCACCCGACTCGCTACGCTACAAGGCGCTCGCCGCCGGCAAGTTCCCGACCACCGCGCGGGCCAGCTTCGCGATCGACGGCGCGTGGGCGGGCCTCGGCCGCTCGCGCCACGCACTCACCGATTACGTGACGGCGAAATCGCTCGAGGATTAGGGCGTTTGTCCGCAAGCGGTCAGCAGCGCCCGCGGCCAAACCCGCGGCGCAGGGCGGAGAGCGCAGCGGATTTTGTCGTCGCCCGCCAGAAGCACCCGTAATTCGGCTCGTTGCGAAGTTCGTTGTCAGCAAACGCCAATTGCGTGTCGAGCGGCGGGCAGCGCTCGGCGCCATCAAACTCATGCAGGCGCCGCAGCCGCAGTCCGCCCCATTGGAACGAATAGCGAAGACCGGCGGGACCCGCGGCGCACGGCCGGAAACCGCTCTCCATCCTGGCATGTTCGACCAAGGCCTCGACCTGAAATCCGGGATATCCGGCCGCCGAAAACCAGCGCACGATCTCCGCGCGAACCTGCCTGCGCGTCGAAGGCTCCGGACGCTGCGGAGGCGGAGGTGGCGGTGGCGCGGTAATTACCGGCGGGGCGGCAACTTCGCTGGTGCAGGCCGACATCAACAGCGTGACGGAAATCCACACCGCCATTGCGGCGCAGGCCCCAACCCGGCGCATCGATACGTTTATGCCGTCACCGCGGACGGCTCGCCCAGATCGGCGAGCGCGCGGCGGGCAAGGGTGAGCG
>JBARKH010000181.1:0-8261 GCA_049801295.1 Allostellaceae bacterium
CGCATGAGCCGAGCGCCGGCACCGATTGGGCAATTCAGCTCGGCGCCTTCCATGACGAAGCGGCGGCCGAGGAGGCGACGCGCCATGTCGCCGGCCTGGCGATCGCGAAAAGTAAGCCGCACCAGATCGTCGCGCCGGCCAAGCACGATTCGACCCGGCTCTATCGCGCGCGCCTCTTGCATTTCACCGCGAAGGGCGCGCAGGCCGCCTGCGCCGAGCTGCACCGCAAAGGCGTCGCCTGTTCGGTGGTGCACCCCGGCGGCTTGAAGGTCGCCAGCCGCTAGGCCTCAGTACGCCGGCAACGCCAGTCCGCTCGACGCCAGTTCGGCGGCAAGCTGCCCCTTCAAGCGGTCGAGCCCAGCTTCGCTCGTCGATTCGGCGCGGACGACGACGACCGCCTGGGTGTTCGAGGCGCGCAGCAGCCACCAGCCGTCCGCATTGCGCACGCGGACCCCGTCGATGTCGACCACTTCGGCGCCGCGCCGGCGCAAGCGGTCGCGGACCTCCTCGACCATGGCAAATTTGCGCAAATCGTCGCATGGCACCCGCAGTTCGGGCGTGTTGAATACGGGCGGCAGCTTGTCGAGCATCTCGGCGAGGCTCTCTCCGGTGCGCGCGAGGACGCCGAGGAGCCGTACAGCCACATAAGTCGCGTCGTCGAATCCGTAATAGCGATCGGCGAAAAAGATGTGACCGCTCATCTCGCCCGCGAGCGGCGCGCCCGTTTCGGCGAGCCGCGCCTTGATCAGCGAATGGCCGGTTGCCGTCATCACCGGCTTCCCGCCGGCGCGCGCGATCTCGTCGAACAGCACCTGGCTCGCCTTCACGTCTCCGATGATCGGCGCGCCAGGATGGCGGACGAGGACGTCGCGCGCCAGCACGATCAAAAGCTGGTCGCCCCAGAGGATCCGGCCCTTTGAGTCGACAACGCCGATGCGGTCGCCGTCACCGTCGAAGGCGATGCCGAGGTCGCAGCCTTCGGCCGTCACCGCCTCTTGCAACTGCACGAGGTTCTCGGCGACGGTCGGGTCGGGGTGGTGCGCCGGGAAGGTGCCATCGATCGTCTCGTTGATCAGGATGTGGCGCCCCGGCAGACGCCGCACGAGAGCGGTGACAACGTCGCCCGTCGCTCCGTTGCCGCAATCCCAGGCGACATTCAGCGGGCGGGTACCGTCGTAATCCTTTGCCAGGCGCGCGACGTAATCATCAAAGACGCTGTGCTCTTCGACCCGGCCGCGCATCGCGCGAGCGGGACCGAGGGCGAGCGCCATCCGCCCGACCCGCTGGACCGCCTCACCGAAAAACGGCTTGCCGCCGAGCACGATCTTGAACCCGTTATGGTCGGGCGGGTTGTGCGAGCCGGTTACCATGATGCCGCCATCGACCTTGAGCGTCGCCGCGGCGAAATAGAGCATCGGGGTCGGCCCGCGGCCGATGCGCACGACATCCGCGCCGCCCTCTGCGAGCCCCTCGACGAGCGCGGCTTCGAACTCGGGCGAGGTCAGCCTGCCGTCATAGCCGACAGCGGCGCGCCGCCCACCGGCCTCAGCAAGTATTTCGGCGAACACCCGGCCGAGAGCGCGGGCGTCGGCGGGAAACAGCGTCGTACCGACAATGCCGCGGATGTCGTATTCCCTGAGGATCGTCGGGTCGAAACGATGCGGCATGGCAAGGACCACCGATTGGTTCTCATCGCCCCCGCGAAAGCGGGGGTCCAGGGCGGTCCGCACGGCCCTGCGGCCCCTGGGTTCCCGCTTGCGCGGGAATGACGCGTAAGTGGGAATTATGGCCGAATTTCACAAATAGGTTGCAAGGATGCGGCGGAACGCGGCGCCGAGCGCGGGATGCTCGAGCCCGAGGGCGACATTGGCTTCGAGATAGCCGAGCTTGTCGCCGCAATCGAAACGCCGGGCGGCGGCGCGCATTCCGTGGAAGGGCTGACCGTCGGCGATCAACTTGCCGAGCCCGTCGGTCAATTGGATCTCGTTGCCGGCGCCGGGCTTGGCCCCCTCAAGATGGTGGAAGATCTCGGGCTGGATGATATAGCGCCCGACGATCGTCAGGGTCGAGGGCGCGACCGCGGGTTCGGGCTTTTCGACGACCCCTTTCGCCCGCACCAGCCGCCCGTCATCGGCAATGACGTCGAGGACGCCGTAGCGCCGCGTCTCTTCGCGCGGGACCTCGATCACCGCGACGAGATTGCCGCCGGTCCCCTGATAGGCGTCGATCATCTCTTTGAGGCAGGGCGGCTCGCCGACCATCAGATCATCGACGAGGAGGACGGCGAACGGTTCGTCGCCGACGAGGTAGCGCGCGCACCACACCGCATGGCCAAGCCCGAGCGGGCGCTGCTGGCGAGTATAGGAAACTTCGCCCGCTTTGGGCAGCCAGGCGTCCAATTCATCAAGAAGCGTGCCCCTGCCGCGCTCGCGCAACGTCGCTTCGAGCTCGAAGGCGACGTCGAAATGGTCTTCGATCGCGCTCTTGGCTCGCCCGGTGACGAAATAGAACTCTTCGATCCCGGCCGCCCTGGCTTCCTCAAGCGCATATTGGATCAGCGGCTTGTCGACGACCGGCAGCATCTCCTTCGGCAGCGCCTTGGTTGCCGGGAGGATCCGGGTGCCGAGACCGGCCACCGGGAACACCGCCTTGCGCACAGGCTTCGGCATGGAACTCCTTGAGCGCGGGCTCCCGCGTCGCGGCGAGACTATTGCAAACGCCTCGAACCGTCGAATTATTCAATCCGTTTCGTGTCATTGCGAGGAGCGCAGCGACGAAGCAATCCCCTTGCAGTCAAGCGCACCGTCAGGGGATCGCTTCGCTGCGCTCGCAATGACAGGCCGGGCCTAGTGCTTGAGCAGCACATCGCGGGCGCGGTTGATCTTGCCGGCGAGGTAGTCGGTGCCGCCGTGATCGGGGTGGAGCTGTTTCATCAGCCGGTGGTGCGCGGCCTTGATCGCGGCGGCGTCCGCCCCCGGCGCGAGGCCCAGAATGGCATAGGCCTCCTCGACCGTGACGTCGGGGCTGCTCGACGGCGGAGCGGCTCTCGCCTCCTCGCCGGCCATCTCGTCGTGCCAGTTGGAGCGCACCCGGTCGAGATAGGCTTCGAGGAGCCGCGCGGCTTCCTCGTCCTCGGCCCGGCACTCGCGCAAGAGGGCCAAGAGTTCGGGCGGGCGCAGCTCTTCGAGCCGCATCCCGGCGAAACGGCCCGCCAACACCGTGCCGCTCATCGCCCCGGTATCGTGATCGAGCGTCATGCGGATAAACCGGGTCTCGACGGTGGAGTCGCGCGCCGCCGACGGGCCGCCAAAGCCGCTCATCATCGAGCGCACCCGGCGCAACGCCGGCAGCACGGCCAAGAGCGGCGCCAGGAACATGAAGATGCGCCCCTCGGTCAACACGAGAAGCGCGATTATTGCGGCTCCTCCTAGCGCGATGCCGCCCCATTTTACGATCCGCGCGAGCCGCACCGGATCGGCGTTGACGAACAGATAGCCGAGCAGCAAAAGCCCGACGAGGATCGCAAAGCCGCCGAGAAGGGGAAGCATCAGCCCTGTAATTGCGAAGTCAGCCGCAGCACGTCGCCGCCCTTCTTCTCGCCATAGGCGCTGAGCGCGCGATAGCCGCCGGCGGCATAGACCGCGACCGCGCCGAGGAGGTCCTTGAGGCGGTTGGCGCTGCCCGTATCGAAGCGCAGATAGGCGCCGCGCGACAGCCGCGCCATCTGCTGAAAGGCGCGCGCGACGATCGGGTTGTTGCCCTCGTGAAAGAGGAAGATCGGCACGCCGTTGAGGCCGAGTTCGCCGGCGAGCTGACACAAGCGGTCGACATTCTCCTCCATCGCGTCGCCGACAAAAACAAGGGCATTGACACGCTGACGCTTGGTTTCGCTGAGCGCGTGGGCGAAGACCCGCTCGATCTGCGTTTCGCCGCCGAGGCAGGAGACGCTGCGCATTACCCGGTGCAGATCGGCGGCATTCGACATCCACCGGCTCGCCTGGCATTCGTTGAAGCCACGGTAATAGACCAGCTTGACATCAAGCCCGCCCAATGCGGCGGTGGCCTCGAACATCTCGCCCTGGATGCGGCAGGCGCGGTCCCAGCTGGGCTCGCGGCTCGCCGTCGCGTCGAGCGCAAAGATCAGCCTGCCGCGGCCGCCCGAAGGAGGCGGCTTCGGCGCGCGCTGCAGATCGCGCAGAAAGGCGTCGACCTCGGTGGACGCGTCGCCGGCCTTCGGCGCGGTCGGCAGCCGCTCCTTATCATCGCTCATTCAACCCAACCCGTTTGCGCGTCATTCCCGCGAAAGCGGGAATCCAGGGACCCGAGGCTCGATCGCCCGCCCTGGGCCCCGCTTTCGCGGGGGCGACGATTAAACACATGGTGCATGTTAAATTGGACTATCACACCGGCCTCAACCAGACCGAGGTGTCGTGGAATACGGCGCCGCCGCCCGGCAGGCCGGGATCGGCGCTGGTCAACAAATTGATGCCGATCCCCTCCTCGAAGGCGTGGTTCGGCCATAGCCCCTCGACGATCACGACGCGGGACTGCATCCCACCCGCCGCGCGGGCGTGGACGACGACGCTACCCTTCTGATTGCCGATGCGGATACGTGCGCCGTCGGCGATGCCGAGCCCCTCCAGCGCGTCGGGGTGGACGAGCGCGGTCGGCCGCCCCTCGCGGGCGATGCCCGAGGCGAGGTTGTTGAAGCTCGTATTGAGAAACGAGCGCGACGGCGCCGGAATGAGGCGGAACGGGCGCTCGGGATCGCCGTCGTCGATGACCCCGACATGATCGGGAAAGCCCGGCAGCCGCCTGTGCTCGGCGCCGAGCGCGGCCCAATTGGCGCGGAAGTGAAACTTTTTGTCCTGGTGGCCAAAGCCGTCGAGGAAATGCCCCGTTTCAAAGCCCGGCCAGCAATCGAGCCAGACCCCTTCCTCGAACGCCGCCGGCCGGGGCAGCCCGCTCGCGCGCAGCGTCTCCTCGATCAGCTCGAATGCGGTCATCCTGAAGGCTGGATGGCGGGCGCCGAGGCGTTCGGCCAAGCCGCAGATCACGTCGTGGTTCGAGCGGCATTCGCCGTGGGGCGGGAGGATCGCGCGGCCGATCTGCAGAAAATGGTGGCCGCCGGCGGTATAGATGTCGTCGTGCTCGAGAAAGGTCGTGGCCGGCAGCACGATATCGGCCATCGCGGCCGTTTCGGTCAGGAACTGCTCGTGGACGCAAACGAAGAGATCGTCGCGTCGGAAACCCTCGTGCACCAGCCCCGATTCGGGCGCCACCACAACGGGATTGGTGTTCTGGATGAAGAGCGCCGTTACCGGTGGCCCATCGCCGAGATCGCGCCGGTCACCGGTGAGAACCGGGCCGATTCGCGACTGGTCGAGGATGCGGGTCCGATGGTCGACGACATCGAGCCCCTCGATCATCGTGAGATCAAGCGGCAATGCGCCGTGGTTCGAATAATGCGCCCCGCCGCCTTCGTATTGCCAGGCGCCGGTCACCGTCGGCAGGCAGGTCACCGCAAACATCTGCGCCGCGCCGTTGCGCGAACGCGAAAACCCATAGCCGACCCGGATAAAGCTGCGGCGGCTCTGGCCGTAGAGCCGCGCGAACTCGACGATTTCCGCTTCACTGAGGCCGGTGATCCGCGAGGCCCACAAGGGGTCGCGCGTCTGCAGATGGGCTTCGAGCCCTGCGGGATCATCGGCATAGCGCTTGAGGTAGGCGCGATCCGCGTAACCCTCCTTGAACAGCACGTGCATGACCGCGCAGGCGAGCGCGCCGTCGGTGCCGGGCAATGGTGCCAGATGGATGTCAGCGATTTCGGCGGTGCCGGTGCGGTAGGGATCGACGACGACGAACTTGGCCCCGCGCTCCTTTTTCGCCTGGGCGATATGGGTCATCACGTTGACCTGGGTCGATACCGGGTTGCCGCCCCACACGACAATCAGGTCTGACCTGGCATTCTCGCGCGCGTCGACCCCGCGCTTGGCGCCCACCCCGGCGAGCCAGCCGGCATCGGTCAGGAAATTGCAGATCGTCAAGAGCTCGCGCGAATACCCCATTGCGTGGCGCAGCCGGTTGATGCCGTCGCGCTGCACCCGCCCCATCGTCCCGGCGTAGTAATAGGGCCACACCGCCTCGGCGCCATGAAGCTGCGCTGCCCGGGTCAATCGCTCCGCGACCTCGTCGAGCGCATCGTCCCACGAGATCGGACGGAACGCCTCACGCCCAGCGCCCTTGTCGCCGACCCGGCGCAGCGGCACCGAGAGGCGGTCGGGATGGTGCTGGCGCTCGGCATAACGCGCGACCTTGGCGCACACCACCCCTTGCGTGTAGGACTGTCCCTCGGCCCCGCGCACCCGGTCGATCCGCCTGCCGTCGATAACCTCGACCGCGAGCGCGCAGGCGCTCGGACAATCATGCGGGCAGACGGTGTAGGCGATGTCGAGCGGCAAGAGGGTGCTCCGGAGCGCGATCTGTCGCAGAATATATGCCGCCACGCGCTGGGACCAAACGGCGGGGCTGCAAGGAGGATGGAATGACCTTCGCCCTCACGCCTGAACAGCTGGAGATCCGCGACGCGGTGGCGCGGCTGTGCGAGCGCTTTGGTGACGAGTACTGGCTGAAGAAGGATACCGAGGGCGGCTTCCCGCACGAATTCCACCAGGCGATGGCCGAAGGTGGCTGGCTCGGCGTGGCGATGCCCGAGGAATATGGCGGCGCCGGTCTCGGTATCAGCGAGGCCGCGGTCGTCATGCAGGCCGTCGCGCAGTCGGGCGCCGGGTTTTCCGGCGCCTCGGCCGTCCACATGAACATATTCGGGCTCCACCCCGTCGTCGTCTTCGGCACCGACGAGCAGAAACAGCGCTTTCTCCCGCCCTTGATCGCCGGCAAGGAAAAGGCCTGCTTTGCCGTCACCGAGCCGGATGCCGGGCTCGACACCACCCGGCTCAAGACCCGCGCGGTGAAGGACGGCAACGGCTACACCATCACCGGGCGCAAGATCTGGACCTCGACCGCGCAGGTCACCGAGAAGATGCTGATCCTGACCCGCACCACCGCATTTGAGAATTCGCCGCGGCCCTCGGCCGGCATGACCCTCTTTTATACCGACCTCGACCGCAGCGCGGTCGAGGTTCGCGAGATCCCCAAGATGGGCCGCCACGCGGTCGATTCGAACATGCTGTTCATCGACGGGCTCAAGGTTCCGCTCGAAGACCGGATTGGCGAAGAGGGCAGGGGCTTCCAGTATATCCTCCACGGGATGAACCCCGAGCGCATCCTGATCGCCGCCGAGGCGGTGGGCTTGGGGCGCGTCGCCCTCGCGCGGGCCGCCAAATATGCCGGCGAACGCATCGTCTTCGGCCGCCCGATCGGCCAGAACCAGGGCATCCAGCACCCGCTCGCCGAGCGCTGGATCGAACTGGAGGCCGCGGAATTATTGGTGCTGCGCGCCGCTGCGGCTTACGACGCGCACGAGGAATCCGGAACCGTCGGCGCCTACGCAAACGCCGCCAAGTATTTCGCCGGCGAAGCCGGCGCGCGGGCCTGCGAGACCGCGATGCTGACCCATGGCGGGATGGGCTATGCCAAGGAGTTCCACGTCGAGCGCTATTTCCGCGAAGCCCAGATCGCCCGTATCGCGCCGGTCATGTCGCAGCTGATCCTGTCGCATATCGGCGAGCGCGTGCTCGGGCTGCCGAAATCGTATTGAGGGGAGGCGTGCCGCGCTTTCGCGGCCGGCGCTGGAGCGCTAATCTGCCCAGGCATCTCCGCTGTTGACGATCCTGGCAGGGAGGAAATTATGCAGGGTAAAACACCCGCCTATGTGATCGCCGAGGTCGAGGTTACCGACCCGGCGGTGTTTGGCGACTACGCCGCCAAGGCCGGGGCGACGCTGGCGGCCTACAATGCCCGCCTGATCACGCGCGGCAAGGCGCGCGCCAAGGAAGGCCCGGCGCCAGCGGGCAACATCGTCGTTATCGAATTCGACAGCCTGGCCGATGCCGAGCGTTGGTACAGCACGCCGCCTTACAACGGTCTGATCCCGCTGCGGCAGCGCTCCGCAAACAGCCGCCTGTTCATCGTCGAGGGCGAACCGCGCTAGGTACGATCCTCAAAGTCTGTGAAAAATTGCCGGAAGCCGGGAAGCAAGTGCTGCACGACCGAATATGCGTCCTTCGAGACGGCGCTTCGCGCCTCCTCAGGATGAGGGCAAGCTTATGATGGCATTAAGAAAAAACCTCATCCTGAGG
>JBARKH010000182.1:0-1890 GCA_049801295.1 Allostellaceae bacterium
ACCCGCCCATCGTCGTCCAATCCGACCACGCTGCAGATATTCTTGCCCAGGTCGATCCCAAGTACCGCGATATCCATCGGTCCGCTCCTCCTCTCGTAACCCCAGCGATCCTACCGGACCGTTTCGAGAGGGGCGGGCCATCCCATAATCAGCGACCCCGAACCCGCACAACCCCTAGTTTTTCAACACAATCGCCCCTCAAGAGACATTCGCCGCCACGCCAGCGAATTATGATCGGGGCAATCAGGGAGCGGACACTCGAATATGCCCTTTGAGCCGCTGCATGAATCGGCATTCCGGGTTCCGCCGAGACTGGTCACGCGATTACCATCTGCCAAGCTCAAGCTCCACGGTCGAGCGCGTGCAACCGCACGTGGTCCGCGGCTACTCCTTTTCACACCCCGAATGGGTAGGTTTCGGGCGCGCCGTACGGGCGACCCGCGGGCAGTGCCGTCACCGCGCGTGTATCCTCGAACCAGACATAAGCGTCGAACTGCTCGGCCAGCACAGCCTCGAAGTAATGGCTCGTGAATTCCGTCTGCGGCCGATAGACGACCCCGATCGCGCGTTCGAGCCGTGGCTCGCGCAACGCCTCGGTCAGTGACAGCTGGTCGCTTCGCCGCCAATCGGTCAGCGAGCGGGCAAGGCCGGCCTTGCGGAAGGCGAACTCATAGCTGTCCGGGCGGGCCGGCAAGACGGTCTTGACTTGCATTTCGCCACCCCAGTCGTCGGCCGCCGCGACCGTGCCGCGGTCGGTCCCGAAGCCGATCAGCACCGCACCGTCGCCATAGGCGGTGCGGCACAATTCGCCGAGGTTGAACTCGCCCTGCCAGCCCATCGCCGTCGCGGCGGCATTGCCGATATGCGAGTTGTGCGCCCAGACGACCGCCTTGGCGCCGTCGCCGCCCGCCCGCATCAGCGCCTGCAGCGTGTCGAACATGTGGCGGTCGCGCAGGTTCCACGATTCGGCGGCGCCGCGATACATGATCCGGTAGTACCGCTCGGCAGCGCGGACGATCCGCGCGTTCTGCGCCGCGTCGAAAAACGCTTCGCCATCCTGGCGGATATAATCGAGACGGTGGGCGAGCAGCTCGTTGAGCTGCTCGATCGCCTTTTCCTCGCACGAGTCCTTCTGCCCGTACAATACCGCGCGGCCGTAATCGGCCGGCTCGTCCTGCCATGGCGTCAGACATCCGTAGCGGCGGCGCGCGCCAGCGGCGGCGTTGGGGTCGACCCGGTCGAGATAGCCGAGTACCGCCTCTATCGACGCGGCAAGGCTGTAAACGTCCAGCCCGCGGAACGCGGTGCGGCGCTCGGATGGGAGATTTTCATTGTGCAGCCGCAGCCAATCGAGAAAGGCCATGACCTCCTCGTTGCGCCACATCCAGGTCGGGAAGCGCTCGAAGGTCTGCCGTGCCGACGTCGGCGGCGCGAGATGGCGGGCGTAGCGGTCGATGCGGGCCGCGTCGGGCCAATCCGCCTCGACCGCGACAATCGTGAAGCCGTGCGTTGCGATCAGACGCTGCGTGATCGCAGCGCGCGCCCGGTAGAACTCGGACGTGCCGTGCGTCGCCTCGCCGAGCAGCACCACCCTGGCGTCGGCAAAGCGGTCGAAAAAACCGCCGAACGTCTCACTGCGCTCCGGCTGCGGCAGCACCTCGGCATAGCCGCGCAACAGCCGCGCCAGCTCTTCCGCTTCGGCCTGCTGGCGCCGTTCAAGCAGGCTGACATTATTTGGCATCGCTCACCTCCGTCGCGCCGGCCCGACGGCAAAGCGAAGCGGGCCGCCGATCGAGCCAAGCCCCCTTGACCCCGCCGTTCGCCATCGTCCTCAACGTCAGGATTTCGCGATCCAGGAGGCCCTGCATTGCCGCCAGCTCGCGATTTGTC
>JBARKH010000183.1:0-4134 GCA_049801295.1 Allostellaceae bacterium
ACCCGCCCATCGTCGTCCAATCCGACCACGCTGCAGATATTCTTGCCCAGGTCGATCCCAAGTACCGCGATATCCATCGGTCCGCTCCTCCTCTCGTAACCCCAGCGATCCTACCGGACCGTTTCGAAAGGGGCGGGCCATCCCATAATCAGCGACCCGCAACTCGCGCAATCCCTACTTTTTCAACGGAATCAGTTCAGAAAGGAGACCATCGCCGGAAGCACGGGAATGAGCGAGACGCGCCGATTGCGGGAATTCAAAACTCAGGCGAGGCCCCGTGCGGCGTTCACCAACGCGCAAGAGAGTCTGTAAGAAAATCGGCGAGAACCGGAGGGCCCGATGGGAACAACATGCGCGAGCTTTCACGCTTTGTGGCGCGGCAGTGTCGAGGACGCCGCCAAGGCGATCGGCCGCGCCTACACCAAGCTCGGCTACGAGCGAGTGAAAAAGCCGCCGGCGGAGGGCGGCAAGCAGGTCATTCTGCTGGCGCGCGCCAGGGAACGCTATGTCTCGGTGTTCGACAGCACCAACGCCGATCTTGATAGTGGCGAGTTGAAGGACGCGGCGCTTGCCGCCTCAAAACTGCTCAAGACCGGCGCGGTCGTCACCAGCCTTTATGACAGCGACAGCTACGAGTTTGTCGTGTTCAGCAACGGCCGGCAGGTCGATCTGCTGATGACCGACGCCGATAGCTATAACGGGCCGCTGAAGCGCCTCGCCGGGAAGTCGCGGGTTGCGCAATGGAACAGGATCTTCGGCAGCGAGGCGACCGTGGAACAGATCAAACGGGCCGCGGCGCCGGGGACGGCGTTTGCCGATGACGTGGTGACCGGGTTATGCGGGCTGATCGGGCTCCCGGGCGACCGGGCGCAGCGGCACTTTTCCGATTTTGCGGGAGAGGGCGATGCCGCCCTCGCGCTGCATTTCCGCAAAAAGGAGATAGCGGCCCCGATCGCTGACGGGCAGATCGCTCTGCGGAATTATTTTGATCCGGACAACAGCCGCAAGCTGCTGGTTTACCCCGCGGCGTGGCCGATGCCGGTCGGGCAGGACGGGATCCTGACCTGGCTCTTGCTCAGCGGAGGCGCGGGGTTCCGCGGCGGCACGGCGGCGATCGAGGTATCGGGACCCGAGGGGCTGGCATTTTCGACTGGCATCGTCAATGGCGCCAAGTTCCACAACGGTCAGATCGTCGGCGGTTACGAACTGCCTGCCAACGCCCCGGTGGAAGCCGCGCGGGCTTATCTCGAACGCAAGCGCTTTGTGCCGGCGCCAGTCGACGACGCATCGCCCAGTGTGCAACATTACCGCGCCGAATACCCCAACCTTTACGTGCCGCCGATAACGCCAGCGAGTACCACCCAAATCATCGTCGTTCTGCAACTCCACATTGCTGCGTCGCGGCCTGGGGAATGGGATGTCCGGGTGACGTTGCACCCTGGATCGGATGGCGAATATTCGTGCGAGCTGCCGCGGGCGCGGGTCGCGGCGACGGAGCAGGGCGGGCTGCCGGTGGTTTCGGGCCTCAACCCGAAGACCGCATACGACACCGCCGACATCGTCGAGCCACCGCTTCCGGACAGCCTAATGGATGTAATGGTTCGGCGGTACGGTTCGCATCGCTTTACCGGCGCGCCGGAAGCTGAGGCAAAAGCGGCGCTCCAACATCAGCTTTCGGCGGGACGCGAGCACAATTACAAGGCCTGGCTGCAGGACCTGCAGCATTCGCGGCAACGCTTGCCGAACGAGCGCGAGCTCGATCACCCGGCGGTCGCGTCGAGTGTCGCGATCCTGCTCGACGAGGGGAGCCGACGCTGGATCACTGCCGTGGCTACATCGAGGGTTGGCTGCGCCCGCTCGCCGCGACCGGCGGGCTGATCCGCGTGCGCGCCGAACGCCAGATGACCGAAGCCTTCCATGTCGGCAAGACCAGGAAGGAATGGCCGGCCGACACAGTTCTGGCGGACAAGGGGTGGGGCAAGCTGTTCGACCCGGCGAACGAATACCAGGCCGTCATCATCGAATTCATCGATGCTGGCGACGAATTTCCGATCGCCGGGATGGGGCTCAATTGCACCTTGCGGGCGCGTAGAGCCGCGGCATCCCAGCCGGGAGACGGAGGCCGACGCATACAACGCCTGGGCACTCGCGCTGACGATCGCAAAGATGCATGGGCGCGAGACTCGCGACGCGGTGCCAGGCGAGACCGTCCACTTGTATAACTGGGTCATCAACCACCCCGATTGCCAGGCGCAGCTCGGCACCTCTATTGGCGAGATGATCGCGCGGCTCGATGGGCTGGCCGCCGCGGCGGCACCGTTGCAAGCATGGCATGGGCAGGCGGCCTGGATCCCGGTGTTCGACCGCGCCGAAGGCTACGAGTCGACCATCTATGAGGAAATGAGCGCGCTCAATTTCTTCCGCGGCATCCACCACGGCCTGTCCTTTGGGCTGAAGGACCGGCGCATGACCACACAGTGGTGCCGTAATGTCTTGCGGACGGTCGCGCCGCACCTGTGGCTGTGCCCGGACCTGATGGCGCCGCTCGACCGAACGGTCCTTGAGCGCGTCGCCATGGTGTCCGAGATCGGCGGCAGCACAAAGCTCGAAAAGCGCCCGGACTGCGCAAGGGACGATTTCGAACTCGCCCTCCTGCCGATCCTCCCGATCTAAAGCACCCGCCTGACGATCCGGTAGCGGTCATCATCTCCGCGTTGCTTCGCTCTGTAAAAACGCTCCACCGGGGGCGTTGCGACAGCCGGCGTCAGCCTGTCCCCGTCCCTGCTGCCGTCCTCGCTCGATCCGCGCAGCAGCCTGACCGTCTGGGACGCCTCGATCAGCCCGACCACACTGTTCATCATGCTCGTTGCAACGCCCGTCTTCCTGTCGATCGTCATCGCCTACGCGGGATGGGCGTTACGCGTCATGCGCGGCGCGGTGACCGCCGCGGGGGTCGAGCAGGGCCGGTCAGCGCCGGGCGCAGGACCGGGAAAGCGTGTCACAGGCGCTGGAGCGCGTACGGCAAGCCGCAAAGCAAAGGAGGAAGGAGCGGTTCACCGCGCTCTTCCACCACCTCAACTCCGCAATGCTCCGTACCGCGTTCTTCGCGCTGAAGCGGGACGCGAGGCATAGCGATGGCAATTGTCGTCATTCGCGACGTTGACCGCACCACCGTGGCCGCGGTGCGCGCCGCGAGCGCGAGCGGCCCGCGCGAGCCGCTGACGTTGATCTTTGCCCATTCGCCCGGCGGATCGATCGGCGCCGCCGAGACGATCGCCGACATCGTCACCTCGCACGCCGGCAAAACTACCGCCCGCATCATCGGCCGCGCCGACTCGGCCTCGATCGTCTGCGTTGCGGCCTGCGACGAGCGCGTCGGGGCGATCTCGGCGCAATTCGCGATGCACTTGTCGGCGCCGATGTCGCCGTCCGGCCGGCGCATGACCTCATATCAATTCCGCGCTGAGGCCGAAAAGCTCGACCGGCTCGACAAGCGGTGCCAGGACCGCATCGCGCGCTGCATTGGTTGCAACACCGGCATCCTGGCCTCGCTCGAAGCCGGCAACGCCACGATCGGGGCGACCAGGGCGCTGGCGCTCGGGCTGCTAACCTGAGTTACCGGCTTACCGGGTGTCAGCGCGGCCTCAGGTCGGCGACGAGCGGCGGCTCGATCGCCCCGCTGGACGATACGCGATTTCGCGGTGATGGCGGGCGCCGGCATGATCGGCCGCCCGATCGGGGTCGGCCAGGCCCAGCTCGCCGCGATGCTGGGTCGGCCATGGTGACCGAGTCCACGCCATCGCCGGCGAGCATGTGCGCGATGGCATATCAGTGCCGGACCCCCGGCTTGTCCGCTGCCCTCGGCGGGGTCAAGAGCGCGTGCGCTGCGATCCTCGATGAGCGCGATCACCCCGACGGCGTGCCATTCGACTTCACCCCGATTATCCAGGCTAATGGCGGCATGCGGGTCGAGCGCCGCTTGCAAGCCGCGGTCCGCAGCTACAACGCGTTGCTTATCGCGACACCGGAACTGATCGTCTCGGGGACGGCCAACGATGCGTGACAGCCTCGGCCGCCTCCTGCCCGACGACCCGCAGCTCGCCGCGCGCCAGGCGGCCGAGGCGCGGCAGATCG
>JBARKH010000184.1:0-1617 GCA_049801295.1 Allostellaceae bacterium
CGGTAGCCCGGCGCGCAGACCACGCGCACCTGCGAGGCCAACCCGTTGCGCCGCACATGATGGGCAGCAACCCGCACCGCGGCACAATCTATGTCGCTCGCCAACACCCAGCGATGCAGCCGTTTCGCCGCGGCGATCGCCAGGATCCCGCTGCCGGTGCCGATGTCGAGCGGACGCGCGAACCGGCGCCGGCGCGCCAGGCTGTCAAGCGCCATGAGGCACCCGGCGGTCGAAGCGTGCTCGCCGGTGCCAAACGCCGTCGCCGCGTCGATCTCGATCTCGATCGCGCCCGCCGGCACCCTCCCCTCCCAATGCGACCCGTGAACAAAGAAACAGCCGATCCGCAGCGGCGGAAAGGCGCGGCGGTTTTCCAAAAGCCAGTCGCGCTCGGGCAGTCTTTCTTCGACCACATGAATGAGCCGGCCGCCCGCCGCGGTGGCGGTGAGCGCAAGCCGTACTTCCAGCGCGGCGTCGAGCACCGGCGCCTTCGGATAGGCTTCGACCCGCCACAGCGCATCGGCCTCGCTCATCTCGAACGCGCTGACCGCGCCGAGAAGCCCGTCGAAGACAGCCGCCACCTCCAGCGCCGCATCGGCGCCGGCCACCTCCGCGCTGATTCGCAACGGCCCGGACAACCCTCTCACCACGTCATTCCCGCGAAAGCGGGAACCAGGGGCAAAAGCCTCATCGCCTAGCCTGGACCCCCGCTTTCGCGGGGGCGACGAGGGGATTGAAGTCAGGCGCGCTCGACAAAGGCGTCCATCACCTTCTTGTCGCCGGCATGCTCGAAGAGGATCGCCAGCTTGTTGTCCTCGACCGCTTGCACCGTACCGTAGCCGAATTTCTGGTGGAACACCCGGTCGCCGACCGCAAAGCCGCCGACCTTCTTGAGTTCCTGGCCGCGCTGTGGGACCCGCCCGCCCTCGATGAGGAGCGGCGGGCGCTTGTTGCGCGCGTCGCGCGCCTGTTCCCACTGGACACCCCAGCCGGGCGAGGCGGCGGCCCAGCTGCCGCCCGAGGCCGCGCTCGCCGCCAGCCCCATCTCGCTCGCCATCTCGACATTCCCCGCCGGCAGCTCGTCGATAAAGCGCGAGCGCGCCGAGTGCTGCCATTGCCCGTGAATGCGCCGCCCTCCGGCAACCGACACAAACACCCGGCGGCGCGCCCGGGTCAGCCCGACATAGGCGAGCCGGCGCTCCTCTTCGAGGCCCTTCTGGCCGTGTTCATCGACCGAGCGCTGGCTCGGAAACAGCCCCTCCTCCCAGCCGGGCAGGAAGACGCTGTCGAATTCGAGCCCCTTGGCGCTGTGGAGGGTCATCAGGTTGACCATGTCGGCGCTCGCATCGGCGGCGTTGTCCATGACGAGGCTGACATGTTCGAGAAACCCGGCGAGGTTCTCGAACTCGGCCATCGCGACGACCAGTTCCTTCAGGTTTTCGAGCCTTCCAGGCGCATCGGGCGATTTGTCGGCCTGCCACATCCCGGTATAGCCCGCTTCGTCGAGCACGCTCTGGATGAGATCGGTGTGCGGCACAACTTCCGCCGCCTCGCGCCAGCGGTCGAGCGCCCCGATGAACCCCGCGAGCGCGTTGCGCGCGGCGCGCGGCAGTCCCTCTC
>JBARKH010000185.1:0-10944 GCA_049801295.1 Allostellaceae bacterium
AAGCCAACTCGGGGGCGATTCGGGCTCCCCGCTCGGGCTCGCCAAAATCTGAGCCGGCCCCTCCGAACCGCGGCTGAGTTGCAGAATTCGCGTCCGCTCCGCGTTCGCCGTGTGTGCCCAGGGAAGCGTCCACTATCGAGCAACCTTATCCGAGTATCGCCCGGCCACCTTCCCACCTCTTGCGTCCTATGTGCCGCTCGCAGTTCCACGGCGGTGTGGGTTTGGGCTATCAAAACTAGTGGAGCGAATCTGACAGATGGAACCCCGCGGATGAGGTGCAAATCCGTAGAATGCCTCGGATTGCGGCGGACTCTTCCGTTTGATTTTCACCACTAGGACACGGCA
This sequence comes from Allostellaceae bacterium, assembly GCA_049801295.1. Classification (GTDB taxonomy): domain Bacteria; phylum Pseudomonadota; class Alphaproteobacteria; order ATCC43930; family CGMCC-115725; genus DATARH01. Next base: position 346 of record JBARKH010000185.1, read on the forward strand.
TAGTCGCTGGGCTGCGGCACTGGACCCCGTATTATGATACGAAGTCTTGTAACGGGAAAATATTGTGCGGGTCTATTTTTTGTTCCAACGAATTGACCCGCCTACTATCGTGGCCACAACAAACCGCGCCCCGCTATGGCAAAAATGAGCGCTAGATAATATGCTTGCATTGCTTGTTCCCTTTCCCTTAAAGGCCAACATACCCCGATCGTAATCGATATCTCTTTCAAATTGATAACCATTCATCGTTAAAATCTATTAGGTATATTGATCTGGTTGCCCATGCCAGTTGCCGGTAAGCGGCAACTTAAGCGGTACCCGCAGCCAAGGCTGAGCGACGGTTGTCGGTTCAGTAAGTGGACCCTCGCCAGGTCGCGCGGCATCGGGCGAGCGGCGCCGATACCGGCCGTTCGCCGCAGCGACGAGCAACTGGGCCGTTCGACCACTTTCGCAAGCGGATGGTCGCCCGCGACGCCAACCCGGGGTCGAGGTACTGAGCTAGATCTTGCTGCTGAGCGGGGCCGGTACCGCAGGACGAGAGCGCCGCCCCGGCATTGCCCGGCACCGGCACGGGCCGCCTGGTGTTCGATCCCGACGGCGCCGATTTCGTCGAGGTCGCGATCTACGGCCGCGCGTCGCTCATGCCTGGCGCGGTGATTCTCGGCCCGGCTGTCATCGTCGAGGACGAGACCTAGACTAGACCTTCGTCAGCCGCGCCTTTGACGCCAAGAGATCGACCGGTTCGGCTACATCGAGTTGACCCCGCGGGACGTTTGAGCAAGGGAGGGCACTACTCTGCTCCCTCTCTGCCTCTGGGGGCGGAGCCTCTATCGGATACCGAGGCGCGCAAGGTTTTGTTTTGCGAGTTCGTTTCTCTGTTCTGCCGAGAGCCTGAACAGGCGAGCGGCTTCCCGTTCATCCTTTACCAGCCCGCCGCGGCCATGCTCGTAGAAGACGCCAAGGTTGTTCTGCGCCTGGGGGAACCCCCTATCGGCGGCGAGCTTGTAGAAGCGAGCGGCTTCCCGGTCGTCCTTCGCCAGCCCGCCGCGCCCATTCTCGTAGAAGACGCCGAGGCTGAACTCCGCCACGGGCATCCCCTGATCGGCGGCGAGCTTGTAGAGGACGAGCGGCTTCGCGCTCGTCCTTTGCCAGCCCGCCGGCGCCATCCTCGTAGAAACTGCCAAGGTTGTACTGCGCCTCGCGCATCCCCTGATCGGCGGCGAGCTTGTAGAGGAGAGCGGCTTTCCGCTCGTCCTTTGCCAGCCCGCCGCGGCCAAGCTCGTAGGAGACGCCGAGGTTGAACCGCGCCGCGGGCATCCCATGAACGGCGGCGAGCTTGTAGAGGCGAGCGGCTTCCCAGTCGTCCTTCGCCAGCCCACCGCGGCCATGCTCGTAGAAGACGCCGAGGCTGGTCTGCGCGTCGGGGTCCCCCTGTTCGGCGGCGAGTTTGTAGAAGCGAGCAGCTTCCCGCTCGTCCTTTGCCAGCCCGCCGCGGCCAAGCTCGTAGAAGACGCCGAGGCTGTTCTGCGCGTCGGGCATCCCCTGATCGGCGGCGAGCTTATAGAGGCGAGCGGCTTCCCGGTCGTCCTTCGCCAGCTCGCCGCGGCCCTCCTTGTAGAAGTTGCCGAGGTTGTTCTGCGCTGCAGCAACTCCCTGATCGGCAGCGAGCTTGTAGAGGCGAGCGGCTTCACGCTCGTCCTTCACCAGCCCGCCGGCGCCATCCCTGTAGAAGCTGCCGAGGTTGTTCTGCGCCACGGCGTACCCCTGATCGGCGGCGAGCTTGTAGAGGCGAGCGGCTTCACGCTCGTCCTTTGACAGCCCGCCGGCGCCATTCTGGTAAAGGAGGGCAAGGATGGCGTGCGCCCGGGGGAACCCCTGATCGCTGGCGAGCTTGAAGAGGCGAACGGCTTCCCGCTCGTCCTTCGCCAGCCCGCCGCGGCCCTCCGAGTAGGAGACGCCGAGGGTGAACTGCGCCGGAGCGTACCCCTGGTCGGCCGCAAGCTTGAAGAGGCGAACGGCTTCCCGCTCATCCTTCGCAAGCCCGCGGCTGCCACCCGCGTAGGAGGCTCCGAGATCGACCTGCGCCGGAGCGTACCCCTGATCGGCGGCGAGCTTGTAGAGGCGAGCGGCTTCGTCGAGCCGACCCGCCCGTTCGTTTGCTCGACCGAGATTGAACATGACACGCGGATTGTTCGGATGCTGCGCCAACGCCTGACCGCACCTCGCGATTGCCGAAGGTGCGTTGATCTTGTCAAGGGCCACGCCCGGACCTTCTCGGTTCGGATCATCCGGATCAGCCGCCAACCGGTCGCACTCGGTTATCGCGGCAGCCGGGGAAGGGTCCGCGATGGCGGGGCCGGCCAGTAACATTCCGGCGACCGCACCCGCCGCCGCAAGAAGCCCAATTCGACGTCGCCGGATCGGGCGAAGAACTTTCTCCGCGCCGCCGACGCCCTCGCCATGCAGCCGGTCTGCAAGGGCGAGCAATCGATCCTGATGCCCCGGACTGTCGTGGCAGTAGCTGATGCACATCCGTGGCGGTGCCTCATCCGGCATCGGACGCCTCTTCGGCCATTCACCGCTCGCGCGATCACCAACTCGCGAGCAACGATCGCCCCCCTAGGAGGACCGTATTCCGGTATGATTTCCGCCGCAAGTTACGGTGCGCCGCCGCGCCCGAGACAAGATCATGCCCGACGAGGCTGCTCATAGATCCGCGTCACCGCTTCCCCGGCGGATAGCCCGGTGGTCATCGCGCATTCCTAGAGCGGTTCCCGCAGCGAGGGCCGAGGGTCCGCTGAGGGGCATTTTGACCCGTTGCCACCGCCCCGGCTCAGCGCCCGCTCTGTGATCGAACAAGAGACCCTCGCCGGAGCCCACGGCAATGAGAAACAAGCGCCGATTCCCGCCGTTGGTGTAGGCAGGTACGAACCGTCCAGTTCGACCCCAAAGCTTCCGTTCACGACCATGCTTGGGATGGTGATCGGGATCGGCGGAGGAACACGATAAACACGGTCTTTTTGTTCCTGGCCAAAGAGATCGGCTAGTTCGCCGGCACCGGTCGGATGAGCTTCAGACTGTCGGCTCAATTTTGGCCGTTTGCGCTCTTGATGCCGTTCACAGCCCATAACAGGTCCGAGAGACGCTGTGACGGCAGCGGTTTTATGGCGTGGACGCGGATCAAGCGCGGTAGCGCCAACGCTTGCCGGCTTTCTGGCGCGGCGCGGGCGGTTCGACTGGCTCGGCATTCGCTGCCGCCGCCGGCGGCTTGCGAATAGCGGCGATGGCGAGGCTGGCGCCCGCCCCGATGCCGGCTGCGCGTCGTGACCATGCTGTACTTCTCGTACGACGCCCACTTCCGGACGAATAAAGCCTGGTCAATACGCGGAACTTCGGCGCGCCGTGCTGCCGCGGTCAATCCCGCTTCAGTCCGGCGGTGTCGATCGGCAGGCTGCGGATTCGCCTTCCGGTCGCTGCGAAAATGGCGTTGCATAATGCGGGGATGACTGGCGGAAGCGCCGGCTCGCCAAGTCCGGTCGGCGAATGGCCGGTGATCCGAAAATGCACCTCCACCGGCGGCGCCTGATGGATGCGAAGCGGCCGCACCGTGTCGAAGTTGGCCTCCATAACGCGGCCCCGTTCGATCGTGATGGCTTGGCCGAGGGCTTCGCCGATCCCGTCGAGTACCGCGCCCTGTACCTGGTTCTCGGCGTTGCTGGGATTGATGATCTGGCTGCCGATATCGCCGGCAGCCCAGATCTTGTCCACCTTCACCGCACCAGAGGGCGCCACCGTCGCCTGAACGACTTCCGCGAAGTAACCGAGGTGGCAGAAGTAGGACGCCACGCCCATCCCGGTGCCGTTTGGCAGGCTATGCCGGTTCGCCCAACCGGATACTTCCGCCACCAGTTCGAGGACTCCGCGAAGCCGGCTGGTATCGAGATTGCGCGCTGGGTTGCTTCCTCCCGAGGAACTCGGCGGCACTCGCGGCTGACCCAACAGGGCCAGATGGAACGCGATCGGATCCTTGCCGGCAGCGTGCGCGAGTTCGTCCAGGAAGGATTGAAACACAAACGCAAGCCCGTTTGCCCCGGGCGCGCGCAGCGGCCCCGTCGGTATACCGGACGGCATAATCGACATGCCGAAGTCGAGATTGTCGACAAGCTGCGCCGGGAATTCGCTCGCATCCATTCCCGCCGAGGCGGCAACTTGGTCGCCGTGCCCGAGAGTCACGAAATGGTCGCTGAGCGCGATCAGCCGGCCGTCGGTGTCGACGCCACCCTTGAGGAAATGAAAGCCGGCCGGCCGGTAGAAATCGTGCTGTATGTCGTCCGGACGGCTCCAAATCAGCTTCACCGGCGAGCTAACGCTCTTCGCGATCCAGGCTGCCTCGACCATGTAATCGTTCCGCAAGCGCCGTCCGAAGCCGCCTCCGACGCGCGTCATATGGACGAGAACATCACTTTCCGCCACGCCGAGGGTCGATGCCACGATCCTCGCGCCACCCCCGGGGTCCTGGGTCGGCGCCCAGATCTCCACCTTGCCGTCGCGGACATGAGCCGTGCAGTTTTGCGGCTCGAGAGTGAGATGCGCGAGGAAAGGATAGGAATAAGCCGCTTCAAGGGTGTGAGCGGCGCGCGCAAAGGCGGCGGCCGTGTTGCCGTCGCGACGCAGCGACCGGGCAGGAGCTCTGTTCGCCAGCTCCTTCGCGCTGCTGGCGAACCCGGCGCTGCTTTGCGCAGCGGTCGGGCCTTCGTTCCATGCAATCTGAAGCTTCTCGCGCGCTTTGCTCGCTGCCCACCAGCTATCCGCGACGATAGCGACGCCTCCGACCAGCCCCTGGGGATCGTCCCCGCCTTCGACCACGAAAGCATCGCGCACGCCCGGTAATCTCTTGATCGCGTCGGTATTCGCACGCACGACCTTGCCGCCAAACACCGGGCATTTCTCGAACACTGCGTAAAGCATGTCCGGAACGGCGACGTCGATGCCGAACAGCGGCTTGCCGGTCACGACCAGCGGATTGTCAACGCCCGGCAGCGGCCGGCCGATGATCGTGAAGTCCTTCGGCTCCTTGAGCCGGACCGCGTCGAGGTCAGGCACCGGCAACAAAGCTGCCTTTTTGACCAGCGCGCCATAGCCAAGCCTGCGCCCGCTCGCAGCGTGATACACGACGCCCGAGGCAGTGTTACACGCGGCGGGCGCGACGTTCCAAATTTGCGCCGCCGCCGCCACGAGCATCTCGCGCCCTGCGGCTCCGACCCGGCGCAGCGGCTCCCAATTGAGCGGCGTCGCCGTGCTGCCGCCGGCAAACTGCCGCCCGTATTTGGTGGCATCAAGGTCCGCCTGTTCGGCGCGCACATCCTTCCAATCGACGTCGAGTTCCTCGGCGATCAGCATAGGCAGCATCGTCTTGACGCCCTGGCCGATTTCCGGGTTCTTCGCGGCGATCGTAACGACGCCGTCGGGCGCGATGGCGATGAATGCATTGAGAGCGTGCGCGACTTCCGTCACCGCATCCGCGGTTTCGGCGCGCGCTAAATCGGGCAGGATCGCGTGCAAAAGCAGGCCTCCCCCGATGGCCATGCTTGCCGAGAGGAAGGTACGCCGGGAAGCGCCGGCACGATCCGGAGGCGCGGATGACGCCGCGCCGCGCTCTCCGAGAACGGTCATGGCGTCCTCGTGTCAGCAGTACTCAATCCGGCGGTCTTCTTGATCGCGGCACGGATGCGCGGGTAGGTGCAACAGCGGCAGATGTTGCCCGCCATCGCCACGTCGATCTGGTCGTCGGTGGGGCGCGGATGCTTTGTCAGCAGCTCGACCGCCGACATGATCTGTCCTGCTTGGCAATAGCCACACTGCGGAACGTCAAGCTCCAGCCAGGCTGCTTGCAGCTTCTTGCCGACGGGATCGGCCGCCAGCCCTTCGATCGTGGCGATGGCGGCGCTGCCGACTGCGGCGACCGGCACGATGCAGGAGCGCACCGCCCTGCCGTCGAGGTGGATCGTGCAGGCACCGCAAACCCCGGTGCCACAGCCGAACTTGCTGCCCTTCAGGTTGAGTTCGTCGCGTAGCACCCAGAGAAGCGGCATATCGCGGTCGACATCGACAGTTCGTTTCTCGCGATTGACGACGATGGTGTAGGTCATTCCTTCGCGCTCCTAGAAAGAGCAGATGCTCCATCCCGCAAGCGGGGGCATGCGGTCATGGCGGGCTGGGTTGCCAGGTCGCATCCGGGTCGTATTGGGTGATCTGCAGCGCGATCCGCGAGGTCGCGAGCCCGAAATTCTTTTGATAGACGATGCCGTCCTGGTTGACGATGAAGGTCATGACACCGGAATCGCCGTAAATCGCCGGATAGGCCAACAGTGCGAAGCCGCCGGTCATATGTCCATCGACGACATAGTTGCGGAAGCCGCCGGGCGCAGAGGCCCCCTGGTCGGTCAGGATCCGGAAATAATACCCATAATACGGCCGCGGCTCCGTGTGCGGCGCGCCCGGCGTGTAGCCGGCGGCGCGGGCGCGGGCGATCAGCGGTCCGAGCGGGCTCTCCTTCTCGCCGGGCTTGACAGGCCAGTAGAGCCCATTTTGTTGCCCCGTCGCACTCATGAAGTGCTGCGCATATTCGGCAGAACCACCGGGCTTCGCGCGCAGGGCCGCGAATTCGCGCTGGGCCACGACATACGCGCGGCACACCTCGATCACGCTGAGCTCGTTGCGGCCGATCCGTCGGTCGAGGATCTCGGACGCGCCGGCCTTGCTGTCGAAGCGCCAGGCGCCCTGTTGGCGGATCAGCGGGATCGGCAGGGGCCACCCCTCTCGGCCGACAACCAGGACCACCTTGTCCCGACGGTGGCGTTCGAGCCTGTGGGCGTCGTCATACGCGGCAACGAACCGTGCTCTGCCGCCGCTGTCGGCGACGGGATCGCCGGAATCGATCAACGGGGCACTTTCAGGGCCGAGGACGGCGAGGAGCTCTCGCAGGTTGTTGGCGCGGTTCGCCGCAATCAGCGCGTTGACCGCCGCCGCTGGCGTGGCGAAGGTGCTCTGTTGCGCGGTGACCGCCGTCTCCGCCGATGCTGGAAGCGCGACGGAGCCGACCCCGGTAGCGCCGAGCCAAAGCGCGAAGAGCAGTCTGCTTCCTGTTGTTCGTCGCATCGTTTGCATGATCTCTGGGGTCGCCGCGCCCATCATCGGTGGACGCCGCGGCCAAAGCCTACGGCCGGGGCAGCATGGACGCTTGGCGCCGGCGCAGCGTGGAAGCTTGGGGCGGGCGCCGCGCGGAACTCTGGAGGCGGCGACATGCGGCTGGAAGTTCCGCGGACCGCTTCGCTGCGAACCTGAGCGCCGCGGCCGAACGACTGGAAAATCGGCGGCGCCGCGATCACGGGCGCCCGCGCGGCACCGCCGCGGATCACGTTCGGTGGGTTCGCGCGTCTCCCCGTCGGTGCCGCGGAGCCGGCTGGCAGCTCTGCCACTGAGGTTGTGTCGAAGCCGCGGAACTCTCGCCGCGCTGCTGCGGACGCCCCGAGGAACCGTGCTGCCGTACTCGGATTGGGATAGGGGACGCCGCGGCGATGGGTGGGATCGTGGTACCACACCTTGCCGGGCGACTCATCGCTGCGGTGGAAGTGCGCGAAGCGGGCGTGGTCGATCCGGATGTCGTGGCGGTGCCACCGGAAGGAGCCCCATGCCCAGAAGCCGAACGCCGGATAAACTCCGTCATGGAATTCGAGGACCGGGGCGCAATCGGCGGGCCAAGATCCAATCGAGACGGGCGGGTAAGCCGGCGCGGGCCAGGTGCCGTAAACACACGCGGGATTATAGGCCGGGACATAGACGATTTCCGGGTTCGCCGGTTCAATCGTGATCTCCGGTCCGGCCGCGGACACCGTTTGGTGGGCCCCCGCGGCTAGCGAGCCCGCGGCGTCTGCCAGTCGGCGAAGGCGCTGAACCGCATCCATCACACCGGCTTGTTGCGCCAGGAACGCGTCGCCAAGCTGCTCGATCCAGCTGAGATTGTCGTCCATCATGCGCAGCACCCGGGGGAACGCGATCAGCGACTTGACGCTCGGATCCCACTGCTGCTGCTGCAGCGCGGCAGCTAATTCATCGCCCGCGAGCGCGGCATTGGCGGGAATCTGCAGCCAGCGGTCCGCTTCGACCACCTCCAGAGGATAGGTTGCCGCCATCAGGATCTGCACCAGCAGCGGATCGGGGTAGAGTGCAATCGGGGCAACCAGCCGGTCGAGCTGCTCGGCCGCAAGCGGCGGAACGCTCGGCGCCGGCTGCGCCGCCGTCAGCGTATGGAGGCTGACGCAGGCGATGATCCCAACGATGCCGGCCAAGACGCGGATGATCATCCGGGATGGCATAACCGCTTTCCTGTCTCATTGCCGTCGCTCGCCCGATATCGGCCGTGCGCTGAGCCTTTTAAGAAATTTTAGGCGACTTCGGCATGGCGACATTGATCTTCGTCAACTCGTCGGACCACCAGCGTCCGCGTTCCAAAGCGGTCATCGAACCGGATACGGCGGCGGGGCTGCGTTCGATCCGTTCTGACCAGGTCCCACCGCCAAGCTCGAGCGTCGGCTTCTCTATCGCGGCCCGTGTCAAGCTTCGCCCTGATCACTTCATGCTGTCACCCTTCTGCGCTCAGTTGATGACGCCACACGGGGTTCTTGCTTCTCTTCGAGGTCGGCGCCAAGCCGCCTCATGATGGGATGAGAAGAATGGGGAGGTTCAATCTAAGGGGCGCCCTTGCCGCTGGTCAGCGGCAGGGTCGGCCGACCCTGCGAACTCACCCCACCCGTCGTCCCCGTGAGGACATTTTTCTGCCGAAGCAGAACCCGTCATCTCTTTGCCTGTAATTTTCCGACATTCTCCGTCGCTGGTTCAGGCAGCCGTAGGAACGGCGGCGCTGTCTTTGCTCCAGCGGAACTCGCTACCATCGACCCACATCCGGTGCAGAACGACCGCCAGGCGCCTGGCAACCGCGACGATCGCTCGACGCATCCCACGCCGCTGAGCCACCCGCACGCCCCACGCCTTCAGCCACGACCATTTACTGCCGTGGGTAAGCAGTACCTGTGCGGCCTCGTAGAGCATGGTGCGCAGCAGGGCGTCGCCACATTTGGACACCCCGCCGTCATAGTCGATCTCGCCGGACTGGTAGCGCTTCGGCGTCAGGCCGACATGCGCGCCGACCGCCCGGGAATGGACGAAGCGTTGCGGCTGGTCGACCGTCGCACGGTAGGTCAGCGCTACCACCGCCCCGACCCCAGGGCCGGTCATCAGCAGCCGGCATACCGGGTCGCCGCGGACCGTGTCGAGCAGCATCTTGTGTAGCACGGCGAGCTGCTGGCGCATGACCCGGCGGACGTTGAGCAGCGGCTCGGCGATCGCCGCCAACCTCGGAAATCCTGCGACGAGCTCACGGACCCGCGCCTCGTATCGACCACCACTGACGACGCCGACTTTCAAACCGAAATTGCGCAGCGTGCCGCGCAAATCGGATTCAAGGTCCATTAGAGCATAGCCGGGTTGGGTGGAATCGCTGAGAGGGATTCCCAAACGAGGGAAAGTGTGATTCGCTGGTCCGACCGCAAGATGTGGGGGACGGCGATGGCTTGGCGGCAGGGGCAGAGCTATTCGGAGGATCTGCGGGCACGGGTTCTGGCAGCGATCGACGGCGGCATGGCGGCGCGGGCGGCGGCACGAGTGTTTCGGGTCAGTGTGTCGTATATCTACAAGGCGTTGATCCGGCGGCGACAGACCGGGCAGGCGAGCGCCAGCACGCGGCGCGGTCACCGGCCGCGCAAGCTGACGCCTGAGCAAGAGGCGGCCCTGGCGGCGCATATCGCGGCCCATCCGGACATCACCCTGGCGGCGCTGCAAACCTGGCTGGCGGGCGAGCACGCGGTGCGGCTGTCGAACGGGGCGATGTGGTCGGCGGTCGATCGGCTCGGGTTGTCGTTTAAAAAAAGACCCTCCGCGCGGCCGAGCAGGACCGCCCCGATGTCGCGGCACGGCGCCGCATCTGGCGCGCGGCGCAGCCCTTCATCGATGCCGACAAGCTGGTCTTCATCGACGAGACCGGCGCCACCACCAAGATGACCCGGCTCTATGGTCGCGCGCCGCGCGGCCGGCGTCTGTTGGCCAAAGCACCGTTCGGTCATTGGAAAACCACGACCTTCGTCGCTGCGCTACGCCGCGATGGCCTCGGCGCGCCGATGGTGCTGGATGGCCCGATCACCGGCCAAGCCTTCCTCGCCTATGTCGAGCAGGTACTGATCCCGACCCTCAAACCCGACGACATCATCGTCATGGACAACCTGCCCGCCCACAAGATCGCCGCGGTGCGCGCTGCGATTGCTGCCGCCGGCGCCCAGCTCTTTCTGCTGCCGCCCTATTCGCCCGACATGAACCCGATCGAGATGGCCTTCGCCAAGCTCAAGACGCTGCTGCGGCAGGCACCGGAACGAACCCGCGACGGCCTTTGGCGACGCATCGGCGCCTTGCTCGACCAATTTGCTCCCGATGAATCCGCCAATTACCTCCGCGCCGCAGGCTATGCAGACTGAATCTGAAAATGCTCTA
>JBARKH010000186.1:0-2137 GCA_049801295.1 Allostellaceae bacterium
CGGGCCTGTTCTTTGCTCCGTTCTAAGCTCTCTTGATGGCCTTGAATTTTGCAACCTGCGCGCAAAGTGCGCGTTCGACCGGAAGGCGCTCCATCGACGACGCCCCGTAGAAGCCGTGGCAATGGCGCGCCCGCGACAGGACATATTCGGCGTCGGCCGGTTCGGCGATCGGCCCGCCGTGGACGAGGATGACCGCGTCACGGTTCACCGCGAACGCCGCCTCGGCCATCGCGTCGGTCAACGCCGGACAGTGTTCCAATCGGGTCGCCGTCGCCGCGCCGATCGAGCCGCCGACGGTCAAGCCGAAGTGGCAGACCAGCACATCCGCTCCCGCGCGCGCCATCGCCGCCGCCTCCGACGGGTCGAAAACGTAGGGAGTGGTCAGCAGGTCGCGTTCGCGCGCCTTGGCGATCATCTCGACCTCGCGGGCATAGCCCATGCCCGTTTCCTCAAGCCCTGCGCGAAAGCGGCCGTCGATCAGTCCGACCGTGGGGAAATTCTGCACGCCGCTGAAACCGAGCCGCAGGATCTCGTCCAAAAAGACATCCATCTGGCGCGACGGATCGGTGCCGCACACCCCGGCGAGCACCGGGGTATGCGCGACCACGGGCAGCACATCACGGGCCATTTCCAGCACCACGCCGTTGGCGTCGCCATACGGCATCATGCCGGCAAGCGATCCCCTGCCGGCCATGCGAAACCGCCCCGAATTGTAGATGACGATGAGATCGGCGCCGCCTGCTTCCTCGCCTTTTGCCGACAGGCCGGTACCGGCGCCGGCGCCAATAATCGGCTCGCCGCGCGCTATCATAGCGTGGAAACGAGCGAGGATGTCGGAGCGTGCGACGCGGGGCATGCGGTTATCCCCTGGCTCGCCGGTGGACCGATCGACCACCGAACAAGCGGCGAAATTCGGTGACGATTTCCGCGGAAAAGCGCGGGTCGTTGATATGCATGGGCAGCCGGATGATGCGGCGCGAAGCGGTTTGCCGAACGGTGGTCTCGAGCGATCGGAAAAGCTCTTCGTCGGCGTTCGGATCCGAGAACGGCCGACCCGGCGCATCAAGCGCCGAGACCCCGCCTCCCGGCAGGAAGAAGCGCACCGGGCCGTCCATGAGATTGAGCCGCTCGCCGATCCAGCGTCCGATCCGCACGTTCTCTTCAGGTGTGGTGCGCATCAGCGTTACGGTGGGGTTGTGCACATGGAGCGTGCGACCGCGGTAGCGCTCGGGCACGCTGTCCATCGGGCCGAAGTTCACCATGTCGAGCGCCCCGCACGATCCGATATAGGGGACTCGGGTGCGCGCGATCGCTCCGAAACGATCCTCCGTCGCCGGCAGCACGCCGCCGCACAGAAGATCGCAGACCTCGGTGGTGGTGATGTCGATGACGCCCGCCAGCACCCCGGAATCAACGAGCTTCTCCATCGATTGCCCGCCGACGCCGGTCGCGTGGAAAACCAGACACTCGAAATCCTCTTCGAGCGCGCCGACGATGGCGTCGACGCAAGGGGTCGTCACCCCAAACATGGTCAAGCCGATCGCCAGCTTCTTGTCGCCGCGCCGTGCCGGCGCGCGATCGCGATCCGCGCCGGCGACGCGCGCCTTGACCATTCCCACCATTGCCGCGGCGCCGTTGGCGAGTACCTGGCGCGTCACCGAATTGAGGCCGGCGACGTCGGTCACCGAGTACAGCATCATGATGTCGGCGGGGCCCACATAAGGCGCGACATTGCCCGAAGCAACCGATGAGATGAGGACTTTCGGCACGCCGATCGGAAGCGCGCGCATGGCCGGCGCGACCAGCGAACTGCCGCCGGATCCGCCGGCAGAAATGAGGCCGCCGACCGGTTCCTGCCGCCGAATCCAGGCCTCGAACGCCTCGGCCATCGCAGTAATCGCGCCGCCCCGCTCGCCGCTGAAGACGGCGTTTGGCCCGCCACGAAAATACGCTGCAATATGGTGCGGCGGCACGTCGGCCGGCGAGGGTCCGCCGGAAGTGGAAAGATCGACCAGGATCACGCGCACGCCGGCGGCGGCGATCTGGTCGCGAATGAAACGGAGTTCGGCGCCTTTGGTGTCGAGCGTCCCGGCGACAATCACCGGCGCCGCGCCGGCCCGGTGGATCGGCCGCAGCT
>JBARKH010000187.1:0-2559 GCA_049801295.1 Allostellaceae bacterium
AGGCTTACGACGACGGCATCGACCACGCGCACGGCTGGGCGCGCGGCGCCTCGCTCGACGTGTGAAGGCCCCGGCCCCCGGGGCGCGCCGACACTCAACGTCTTAGTCCGTGTCGTGCGCGACCTCGCATCAGGGGCTAAGGCAGCATTGTTGTTCAGTCGGAAAAAAGGCAGCGGGGCGTCCTGCCGGCGGGTCTTTCGATCTGGCGAACGGTTCCGTTGCTGCGGTTCTCGGCGCGCTCATCGAAGGCAACGAGAGCCGCGATGAGGCGGCAATATTTGTGGCGCGCGAGCTGAGCCTTTTAGGATTGAAATTGCCTACTGGCAAGGCTGTCCAGCCGTCGCAGTTGCTCCGCTGGCGGGATGAAATCCACGGTTGTGCCCCCGCTCTGGCTAGCAAACAATTGAAGGAGCTGCGCGCAGGTTATACGCATCTGTTCTTGCCTTCGCACACGAGGGAAACTCGGCGTGCGCTGGCCCGGGAGTGTTTGAGCGCTATTCGCTCAACGAGATTCTGATAAACCTCCCTTTTTTGCGGAACGGCCCAAGGTAAATCCTGTCGCGTCCTGTAGCACGCGAAGGGAGTGTCTCGTGAGCAACGCTGAACAAACGCCCGAATACGGGCGCATCCCGGAAGCTTGCCGCCGGTACGGGCTGTCTCGCAGCCGCCTCTACCTATTGGCAGGCGAGGGACAGATCCGGTTCGTCAAAGTAGGCAGTGCAACGCTGGTCGATTTCGGATCGGTGCGGGATTACCTGGCGAGGTGCCCCGCTGCTTCAGTCCGCCGCCCATCCGGTGAGGCCCAAGACGGCGATTTTTTACCTTGTCGGACCGGCCGGACAGATTGCGGGCGCAGCGGCTGGCTGACCGGTATTTGCGTGTCAGTTTCATGCAGCGTGTGAGATGCCTGACTTGCCCCTCGCTGAAATCGGGCAGAATGCAGGTTGTGGTTTGGGTATCGGAATGGTTTCGCTAATTGGGCTGCGGGCTGGCGCGGACCTTCTGCGTGGCTACTGCTATGACTGATCCTCCCGATGCAATCGAACCGCCCTGTCCCGCCGTGACCCGGAACGTTTGTGCTTGTCGGGCAGACGAGGCCGGCGGAACCACCTCGGCGACGAGGTGATGAAGGTGCTCGGGGTCTGAGCCCGGCGAATGGAATTCCTCATCGCCCAAGCCTTGCCTGTTCGACGCCGTGCCCGATGGCGCGCTGCTCGCCTACGGGGTGCCGCCGGAGTGGCTGGCGGATTCCGCACGGCAAACTCGCTGCCTAACGCGGGTCCGACCTGGAATCTGGCGCCGAGCCAGGATGCCATGGCGATGCGCCGGTATCCTGAAGACGCGCGGGCGGCACCTAGGGAATCTCTGAAAAAGTCCCTCTCGACTCGGCTACGGAACGACGTATAGGAACAGTGCCGCACTGCGGGGGAGCGGGCTCGGATGCGGCAACTGACCTTGGCGACGGCGGGGTTTGAGCGCTACGGCAAGACGACCAGGCGCGCGGCGTTCCTGGCCGAGATGGAGCGGGTGGTGCCGTGGGCGGAGCTGTGCGCGCTGATCGCGCCGGTCTATCCCGCGCCGGGCAACGGCCGCCCGCCGGTCGGTCTGGAGCGGATGCTGCGTATCTACTTTCTGCAGCAATGGTTCAACCTCTCGGACCCCGCTGCGGAGGAAGCGCTCTACGACTCCGCGGCGATGCGGCGGTTCGCGGGCATCGATCTCGGTCGCGAGCCGGTGCCGGACGAGACCACGATCTGCAAGTTCCGCCACCTGTTGGAGCGGCACGAGCTCGGGCGGGTACTGTTCGACCGCGTGCAGGAGCACCTCACGCGCTGCGGCCTCAAGGTAAGCACTGGCACGATCGTCGACGCGACCATCATCCACGCCCCCGCTTCGACCAAGAACGCCGCGAAGCAACGCGATCCGGAGATGCATCAGACCAAGAAGGGCAAGCAGTGGTATTTCGGCATGAAGGCGCATCTCGGCGTGGACAGCAAGACGAAACTGATCCATTCGGTGGTGGCGACCGCGGCGAATGTGGCGGACGCGACGGTGCTGCCGGAGCTGCTGCACGGGGGCGAGACGCGGGTCTGGGGCGATCAAGCCTATCGCGGCCAGCGCGCCGCGATCCGCCGTCGGGCGCCGCGCGCCAAGGATTTCACCAATCGCCGCTATCGCCATCGCGGCATCATCGATGCGGCCGAGCAGAGGAAGAACCGCAGCAAATCGCGGGTGCGGGCGAAGGTCGAGCACCCGATCGGGGTGCTCAAGCGCGTCTTCGGATTCGTCAAGGTGCGTTACCGCGGCCTGGTCAAGAACGCGCACCGGCTGTTCGTCACCTGCGCGCTGGCCAACCTGTTCACTGTCCGGCGAAGCCTGCTGCGGCTGCGACAGGCGTAGTGCGCCCGCCGCGCCACGCCGATCGGCGGATGATACCGGATGCGAGCGCTGCCGGGCCGGCCAAATCGCCGAACCGCGCCGCCAAGCCGGCCAAACACTCGTCCTCATTGCCCATTCGCTCGACCAAGGCCAGGTTACAGGCCCTTGATCAGACGTTCC
>JBARKH010000188.1:0-4473 GCA_049801295.1 Allostellaceae bacterium
GACCGCGACCGAGAACCCCGGCAGCTGCAGCGAACGGCTCGTGCCGAAGGCCGCGCCCGGCAGATCGAGGGCGTGCACCAGCCCCTCGACGATGCGGCGGGGCGAGGCCAGGGCCATGACCGTGTCGGGCGATACCGGGCACACCGCATCCTGCCCGGAGAGCGGCTCGCGGATGATCGAGGAGGCAAAGGTCGAGGCGGCGCGGTTGGGCCGCCCGGGCCGCACCACCACGGTCGGCAGGCGCAAAGCGCGGCCGTCGACAAACCCCTTGCGGCTGTAGTCGTTGACGAGGAGCTCGCCCAATGCCTTCTGGGTGCCATAGGAGGTCTGCGGAGTGAGCGCGGTGTCGTCACCGACCGAAGGCGGCAAAGTCCCGCCATAAACCGCCAGCGAGCTGGCGAAAACCAGCCGCGGGGATGTACCGAGCGCGCGGCAGGCATCGAGCACGGCGCGGGTGCCGTCGAGATTGACCCGGTAGCCGAGATCGGTGTTGGCCTCTGCTTCGCCGCTGACGATCGCGGCGAGGTGAAAGACTGCTTCGGTGCCGGGCGCAATCAGCCGCCGGACGGTGGCCGGATCGGCGATGTCGCCGGTGACGAGGCGGACGCGCTTGTCCTCGGGCAAGGGCAGGGCCGGCGCCGCGTTGTCGAACAGCACCAATTCGTCAATTGGTCCCAGGCCGCTTCCGTGCTCCAGCAGGCGGATCGCCACCCGCCGGCCGAGAAACCCACATCCGCCGGTGATGACGATGCGCATGCTTCAGCTCCTCTGTCCGGAGGCTCGGATCGCCACCTCGCGTCCTTCGAGACGCCCGCTGAGCGGGTTCCTCAGGATGAGATTTTTTCTTAATGTCGTCATATACTTATCCTCATCTTGAGGAGCGCCCGAAGGGCGCGTGTCGAAGGACGCACGCCCGTCATGCAGCACGGGTTACCCGATCCCGTACTTCTTCGCCCAGCCGAGCCCGGCCACCGTGTCGCCCTTTGGCCGGTATTCGCAGCCGATCCAGCCCTGATAGCCGATCTCGTCGAGGAGGTCGAACAGATAGGGGTAATGGATTTCGCCGATATCGGGCTCGTTGCGACCGGGATTGCCGGCGATCTGGATGTGCGGGTAGTGGCCGGCGAGGGCGCGGATCCTGGTCGCCAGATCGCCCTCCATGATCTGCACATGATAGAGGTCGAGTTGAAGCTTCAGATTGGCCCGGCCGACCCGCTCGATGACCCCCATCGCCTGGCTCGTGTAATTGAGGAAATAGCCGGGAATGTCGCGGGTGTTGATCGGCTCGATAACGGCGGTGAGCCCGGCCGAAGCGACGCGGTCGGCGGCCCAGCGCAGATTGTCGATATAGACGCGCTCGCCCTCGGCCTTCTCATGCCCCTCCGGCCACAACCCGGCCATTGTGTGGATGAGCGGACACCTCGCCGCCCTGGCGTAGCGGATCGCGGTGTCGACCCCGTCGCGGAATTCCTGTTCGCGCCCGGGAAGCGCGGCCAACCCGCGCTCGCCGCCGGCCCAATCGCCGGCAACCGTGTTGAAGAGCGCCAGGGTGAGGCGATTGCGCTCCAGCCGCTCAGCGATCGTCTCGGGCGGATGATCGTAGGGAAAGAGGAACTCGACCGCCTTGAACCCGGCGCGTGCGGCCGCGTCGAACCGCTCGAGAAACCCGATGTCCTGGAACATGAAGCTGAGATTGGCGGCGAATTTCGGCATCGGCGACGCTCCTAACTCAGCAAATCCCTGGCAAATTGGCGGTATGCGCAGCCTCTTCGGCCTTCTTGCGAGCGCGTCTCGCTTCAATACCGGCTTTTTGTTTTGCCCTCCACTCCGGGTCCTGCACGATCGCCTGCATCGCCGACGTGTGATTAGATTTCCATTCCGGGTCCTGTACGACCGCCCGCATGGCGCCCGTATGACTCGCCTTCCATTTGGGGTCTTTCACGGTTACGCGGTTTGCGACAGCGGTCGCGACGCGATGTCGCTCCGCCGCCTCTTCCTGCGTGACGAAGGGGTGATGCGACAGGACTGAGTTCCAAAGTTGCTCTGCCGGGAATTTCGCTATCTCGGCAAACTCGCACCGTTTCGCTTCATCGCCGTTCAACCCATCCATTACTTTCCAGTATTTAATCTCGGCGCCGGTACGGATCGCGGCCTCCAAATTGTCGTACCAGCGACGCGCCGGTACGGTCTTTCCAGTTTCCCGGAGCTTCATTCGCTTCTTGATTTCGCGGAGATGCGACTGCATCCGCTTGCCTTTACCGCTGCCCACATAGCGAACGGTGCCGGCCACAGAGAACATATAAACGTAATACGATCGCTCGCTCATCCGCGCTCCCTCCGAGCCTCAACTGCAATCGCATCACGCGCGGATTATGTGATGCCTACCGGGTTTGCGATTGCCACCGCGCGCCGCTACTGTTGGCGCGCGCTTCGGTCAAAGGCAAGGCCGGCGGCAGCGGGGAGGGGAGGAGCCAGCGATGACGAAGCTGAAAGCCGCGCTCGGAGCAGCGGTTGCGGTCCTGCTACTCTGCGGAGCGGCCGCGCGGGCGCAAGACAAGGAGCCGATCAAGATCGGCTTCAGCATGGAGCTGACCGGCCCCTTCGCCGTCGTCGGCAAAACCGGGCTCCTTGCCTTCAAGATCTGGGAGGAGGAGATCAACGCCAAGGGCGGGCTCCTCGGCCGGCCGGTCAAGCTGGTTTATTACGACGACCAGAGCAACCCGGCGACAGTGCCCGGCATCTATACCAAGCTGATCGACGTCGACAAGGTCGATCTCCTGGTGTCGAGCTACGGCACCAACCTCGTGGTTCCGGCGATGCCGGTGGCGATCTCGCACAACCGGATGTTCTTCGGCCTCTTCGCGCTCGCCGCCAACGAGCAGTTCCATTATCCGAAATACTTCTCGATGCTGCCCTTCGGCCCCGACCCGGTCAAAACCTTCGCGGAGGGCTATTTCGACCTGGCGATGGCGCAGAACCCGAAGCCCAAGACGCTGGCGATCGTCGGCGCCGATGCCGAGTTCCAGCGCAAGGCCACCGATAGCGCGCGCAGCCACGCCAAGGCCGCCGGGCTCAACATCGTCTACGACCGCGCCTATCCGCCGACCACGGTCGATTTCACTCCGATCGTCCGCGCTATCGGCGCCGCGCAACCCGATCTCGTCTATCTCGCCTCATACCCGTCCGATACCGTCGGCTTTTTGCGCGCGGTCAACGAGGTCGGGCTGAAGACCAACATGCTGGGCGGCGGGCTGGCCGGGCTGGCGGCGGCGGCGATCAAGATGCAGCTTGGCGAAGCGGCCAACGGTGTCGTCAACATCGAACTGTGGGAACCCGTGAAGACGATGCAATTCCCCGGGGTGATGGATTTCATCAAGAAATATCAGGCCAAGGCCGGGGCCGAAGGGGTCGATCCGCTCGGCTATTTCCTGCCGCCCTTCGCCTACAGCGAGTTGCAGATCCTCGGGCAGGCCGTCGAGGCGACCAAGAGCCTCGATGAAAACAAGCTCGTCGAATACATGCACAGCCACCCGTTCCAGACGATCGAGGGCGAAATCGCCTTCGGCCCGGAGGGCGAATGGACCGAAGCGCGGCCGATCTGGACGCAGTATCACGGCATCAAGGGTCACGACGTTGACCAGTTCCGCGAGCCGAACACGGTAACGATCCTCTCGCCAGCCAAGTACGCGACCGGTGAGCTGATCTATCCCTACAGCAAGCCGCGGCAGTAGCAGGACCGCGGGCGTCCCGCCCGCAGGCGGGCCGAGACGGCCGCGGTCCAACGCGCTATCGCGCGCGGGCGAAGTATTCCTCGTAGGGGATGTCGTTGCTGATGAGGACGCCGCCATCGACATCGAGGGCGATGCCGGTGCACATGCGTGAGAGGTCGCTGGCGAGGAAGAGAACCGCGTCGGCGATGTCCTCGGGCTCGACCATGCGCCCCAAGGGGATCTTCGCCGCGCGCTCGGCCTTGCGCGCGGCCGAGGGGACCTGCCCGCCGCCGAACCCCGTCGCGGTCGGCCCGGGACAGACCGCGTTGACCCGGATCTTGTCGGGCGCCAGCTCGTAGGCGGCGTGGCGGGTGAGGCCGAGGAGCCCGGCCTTGGACGCGCTGTAATTGGCGCCGCCGCCAAACGAAATCCGCCGCCCGGCTGCCGAGGCGATGTTGACGATCGCGCCGCCGCCGCGCTTTTTCATGTGCGGAATGACCGCTTGCGTGCCGTTGAAGGGCCCGCGCAGATTGACCGCGATCACCCGGTCCCAATCGGCCACCGGCATCGCCGCGATCGTCTGGCGGGTGATCGTCCCGGCTGAGTTCACCAGGACGTCGATACCGCCTTCGGCTGCCGCGATCTGCGCGACGAGCGCGGCAAAGGCCGCACCGTCGGCGACATCAAGGGCATGCCCGGTTGCCGCGCGGCCGATCTCGGCGGCAACCTGCGCGGCCGCCGCGCCATCGCGGTCGATCACCGC
>JBARKH010000189.1:0-5227 GCA_049801295.1 Allostellaceae bacterium
CCGCGAGGCCGGCGCCGCCGCAAAACCGGGTGAAGATTTCCTGCGCCTTCTTCTCGCGCTCATCTGAATCGCGTTCCAGCTGCTCCATCAGCCCCGCCGTCATGGTACCGGCACCGACATCGGTCGCCATCGCGACCGCCAGGGCGACGGGGTCGAGCCGGACATGCAGCACGTCGAGATGCGCGGCAAGCGGCCGGGCGATCGCCAGGGCCGCGGCAAAGGTCGCGGCATCGCTGTCGTTGCCGGTCGCGCCAACCAGGATTGTCTTGATCATCGGATTTCTCTTCCGTCGATGCGCTCTACGGAGTCAGTGAGCCTATCTCGCGCGAAAAACAAGGGCGCGGCCTTGACCCATGTCAAACGCTGCGATCCGGCCGGCGCGGCGGCAGCGAGCGTCCCACTCACATCGTCGCGGCGGCGACCCTGCGGAAGCGCAGGAGCGCGAGCCCGAGGAAGAGCCCGCCGATCACGGCGACGACGAGGAATTGCGGCCACACCACGGCGAAACCCGCGCCGCGATAGAGGATCGCCTGCGCGAACGAGACGAAATGGGTCGAGGGCGAAACTTGCATGATCGTCGCCAGCCAGGGCGGCATGCTTTCGAGCGGCGTATTGCTGCCGGACAGCATGTTCATCGGGAGCTGCACGAGAATGAACAGGAGACCGAGCTGCGGCATCGAGCGCGCAATCGTCCCGAGGAAAATGCCGACCGCGGTGGCAAAGAAGAGGTAGATCATGACCCCAAGCATGAACAGCGCAACCGACCCGGCGATCGGTACCCCGAGCAGCATGCGCACGACGATCGACAGCGAAAGGCCGACGGCGAGCGTAATCACCAGGCCGTTCGCCCAGACCTTGGACATCGCGATCTCGAACGGCGTCAGCGGCATGACCAGGAGATGGTCCATCGTGCCGTGCTCGCGCTCGCGGACCAGAGCGGCTCCGGCCAGGATGATGGCCAGCATCGTGACGTTGTTGATGATCCCCATGACGCTGGTGAACCAGGCGCTCGTGGCATTCGGGTTGAAGGCGAGGCGCACCACGAGAGCGACCGGCGGGGGCGGAATTCCCTCGGCGCGGGAGAGGAAATCGGCGATCTCGGTGGTGATGATCTGCTCGGCATAGCCCGATCCCAGACCGGCCTGCACCATCGCGGTCGCATCGACATCGAGCTGG
Source organism: Allostellaceae bacterium (assembly GCA_049801295.1). GTDB lineage: Bacteria > Pseudomonadota > Alphaproteobacteria > ATCC43930 > CGMCC-115725 > DATARH01. The sequence goes on from JBARKH010000189.1 coordinate 1,177, forward strand.
ATCGCAGGCCGGTGGCCGGCGCGAACATCGCGCTCGAAATTGGGCGGGATATCGACGACGAAGGTGTAGCGGCCGCTATTCATCAGCGGCACGATCTCGCTTTCCGCGATCGGCCGCGGCGTCTGGAAATAGGGCGGCAGAAAGGCATGTGCGATGCGGCGCGACAAGACCGAATGGTCCTCGTCGACAATCGCGATCGAGGCATTGTGCAGCTCCTGCGAGCTGCTGCGCGCCTGGGCCAGAATCGCGATCGAGAAGGCATAGATGACCAGCCCCAAGAGCACGTAGTCGCGCAGGAAGCTGCGCAGCTCCTTGGTGCCGAGCCAGAAGATGTTCGCAAGCTTGCCCATGGCGGCCTGCACTAGCGCTCCTGCTTGCGCAGAAACAGGAGGCTGAGCAGCGTCAGCACCGGGATGAACACGGCCAGACCGGCGAGGTTCGCGGCAAGGTCGTGAAACCCCAGGCCCTTGGTGAAGGTGCCGACGCTGATCGGCAGGAAATAGGTCATCGGAAAGGCGCGGCCCATGATCTGCGCCACGCCCGACAGCGCGGAGACCGGCACCAGCATGCCGGCAAACTGGGTAGCCGGCAGGACGGTCAGAATGGCGGTGCCGAAGAGCGCGGCGATCTGGGTGCGGGTGAATGCCGAAATCAGCATGCCGTAGGCGGTGGTCGCGGTGACATAGATTACCACCCCGAGGAAGAGGGTGGGAAAGCTGCCCTTGAGCGGCACCCCAAAAAGAAATACCGCCATCAGGAACATCACGGCGAAATTGACGGTCGCGACCGCGATGTAGGGCAGCTGCTTGCCGAGCAGGAATTCGAGGCGGGTGACCGGCGTCACGTAGAGGTTGGTGATCGAGCCCAGTTCCTTTTCACGGACGATGGCAAGCGCCATCAGAATCGCGGGGAACAGCGCCAACAGCATTGCGATGGTCGACGGCACCATGGCGTAGATGCTGTCGAAATTCTGGTTGTACTTGAAGCGGGTCTCGACCGTGGCGGGCGGCAACGGGGCCGGGCCGCTCCGCGTCACCGCGGGGTCGGTCAGATAGAGCTGGTGCATCCCCTCCAGATAGCCGCGGATCGTCTGCGCGCGGAACGGCATCGCGCCATCCACCCAGGCACTGACCCAGGTCGGCCGGCCGCGTGCGATGTCGCGCCCGAAGCCGGGCGGGATTTCGATGGCGGCCCTGATCTTGCCGTCTTCGAGCCGCGCTTCGAGATCGGCGTAACCGCCGAGCGCCGGCTTTTCGGTGAAATAGGGCGAGCCCCGCAACTCTTCGAGATAGGCCCGGCTGTCGTGGCTCTGGTCGCGGTCGAGCACGGCAAACGAGAGATTGTTGACGTCGGTCGAGATGCCGAATCCGAAGACCACCATCAGGAAGGCAGTCCCGAACATCGCAAAGCCGAGCCGGATCGGGTCGCGCAACAGTTCGAGCGCCTCGCGGATCGCGCAGGCAAAGAGCCGTTGCGGACTGAAGCCGGCCGCAACCCTTGCCGGCCGCTCTCGCGCGATCACCGGTTCTTGCAATTGGCGTGGCGCCGCAACCGTCGCGCTCGCGCGCGCTCCCGCAGCGGCTTCGAGATAGAGGATAAACGCGTCTTCGAGCGTGGCCGCCCCGCACGCCTTGACGAGCCCCGCCGGCGTATCGGTCGCCAGCACGCGTCCCGAATCCATCAGCGAAACCCGGTCGCAGCGTTCGGCTTCGTTCATGAAATGGGTCGAGATGAAGATCGTCACGCCCTGGTTGCGCGACAAATCGACCAGCAAACTCCAGAAGCGGTCGCGCGCCACCGGATCAACCCCCGAGGTCGGCTCGTCGAGGATCAGCATCTCGGGCTCATGCACGATCGCCACCGCGAGCGACAGGCGCTGGCGAATGCCGAGCGGCAGATCGAGGGCGAGCTGGTTGAGATAAGAAGCGAGGCCAAAGCGTTCGACGAGCGCGGCGATGCGGGCCTTCGCCTTGGCTCGGCCGAGGTGGAAGAGGCGGGCGTGCAGAACAAGGTTTTGCCGGACGGTCAATTCGGAATAGAGCGAAAACGACTGCGACATGTAGCCGACCCGGTTGCGCGAGCCGAGGTCGCGCGCATCGACCGGCCGGCCAAACAGCCGGGCCTCGCCGTCGCTGGCCGGTAACAACCCGGTCAGCATCTTCATCGTCGTCGTCTTGCCGCAACCGTTCGAGCCGACAAAGCCAAAGATCTCGCCGCGCTCGATCGTGAAACTGACGCGGTCGACCGCGGTGAAATCGCCAAAGCGGCGGGTCAGCTCGCGCGCCACGATTACGGGCTCGCCGTCATGGCGGGGCCGCGGCGGGATGTGCAGGGCCTGGTGGCCGTCCCGCTGACCCCGCGGCAGCAGCGCGACGAACGTCTCTTCGACGGTGCCTGCCCCGGTGCGCTCTTTCAATTCGAGGGGCGAGCCTGCTGCCGCGATCCTGCCGGCATTCATCGCGACCAGCCAATCGAAACGCTCGGCTTCTTCCATATAAGCGGTTGCGACGATGACGCTGAGGCCCGGCCGGCGCGCCCGCATCCGAGCGATCAGCTCCCAGAACTGACGGCGTGACAGCGGGTCGACCCCCGTGGTCGGCTCGTCGAGGATCAAGAGGTCGGGGTCGTGGATCAGCGCGCAGCACAGCCCGAGCTTCTGCCGCATGCCGCCCGACAGCTTTTTCGCCGGACGCCCGGAAAAGGGCGCCAGGCCGGTGGCGTCGAGCAGCTCGGCGATGCGGCTTTCCCGCTCGGTGCGAGACTGCCCGAAGAGGCGGCTGAAAAACGCGATGTTCTCGCGCACGCTGAGATCGGGGTAGAGGTTCTTACCGAGGCCTTGCGGCATGTAGGCGATGCGTGGGCAAATCGCGGCGCGGTGCGCGGCATCCGCGATGTTGCCGCCGAGGACATCGACCGTCCCCGACTGGATGCGCCGGGCGCCGGCGACGATCGCCAGGAGCGAGGATTTGCCGACGCCGTCCGGCCCGATGAGCCCGACGAGTACGCCCGATGGCAACGCAAGCGTGACGCCATCTAGAGCCGCGGTCTTGCCGTAGAAATGTTTGACGTCGTCGAGGCGGGCGACAGCGCCGCCGCCCTGGGTCATGAGGACGGGTTGCCTTGCAGCTGTGGCGGCCAGGTTGCATTCGGATCGGTATGCACATAAGCGATGCCGGGCAGCCCGCTGCGTACGGCCTCAGCGCGGGTGCGCAGCCGCTCCGGGTCGATCCGCACCCGGATCCGGAACATCAGCTTGTCGCGCTCGTCCTTGGTCTCGACGGCCTTGGGGGTGAATTGCGCCTGGCCGGCGAGGAACACCACTTTGGCCGGGATCGCATAACCGGGGTAGGCGTCGAGCACGATGCGGGCATCGGAGCCGAGCTTGACGCGACCGGCATCCGCTGTCGGCAGGTAGATGTCCATGTAGACGTATGCGGTGTCGAGCATCGTAAAGACCTTGCCGCCCGCGCCCAGGACCTCGCCGACATTGGCGACCCGGTACTCGATCCGGCCGTCGCGCGGCGCGACCAGCGTGTTGTCGCGGATGTTGACCTCGTAGAGCTCGATCTCGTGGCGCGCGGCGTCGAGCGCGTGCTCGGCGACGCCGACCCTGGCCGTCGCCGCGTTGAGCGCGGCGCGCGCGGCATCCATCTGCTGGCGGCGCTGATCGAGCAGTTCCGCGGTGGCATAGCCCTTTGGCACCAGAGTGCTGGTGCGATCGAACTCCTGCGTGGCGAGCTTCACCTGCGTCTGCTGCTGGTTGAGGTTCGCCCGGGCCTCGTCGAGGGCTCGCTGCGCCTGCCCCGCCTGGGATTGGGCCTTTTGGAGGGAGGCTGCGAGATCGCTTGTGTCCATCACCGCGACGACCGCGCCCGCCTTCACCATGTCACCCTCATCGGCCGACAATTTGGCGATACGGCCGGCGAATTTCGTGGCGATGTCGATTTCGTCGGCTTCAAGACGGCCGTTGCCAAAGGCGATGCCCGGCGGCAGCGCCGGCGCGGAGTGAGCCCACCAGTAGCCGGCGCCGAGCATAGCGGCGAGTGGCACC
>JBARKH010000190.1:0-4366 GCA_049801295.1 Allostellaceae bacterium
GTTGGCAGGCTGCCGGTCGCAGTGCTCGGCGACGGCGACTTCCTGATGGGCGCGACGGCGCTGTGGACCGCCGTCCATTACCGGATCCCGCTCCTCGTCGTCGTTTCCAACAACAATTCGTTCTTCAACGACGAATTGCACCAGGACCGCATGGCCCGCCAGCGCGGCCGGCCGGTCGCCAACCGCTGGATCGGCCAGCGCATCGCCGACCCCGAGCCCGATCTCGGCATGCTGGCAAAGGCCCAGGGCGGCGAAGGATTCGGCCCGATCCGCCGGCCGGACGAGCTGCCGCGCGCGCTGCGGGCCGCCATCGAGTGCGTCGAGGGCGGCGGCGTCGCGGTTGTCGATGTCCGGGTCGACCCCGGCTACGCGCCCGTCAACTCGGCCGCGATCAGCAGGGGCGGGACGGACTGACCGCGCCATCCTTAGCTGATCTGCACTGTCCAGAACATGATCCGGAATTTCGGAGACCACTCGGCGAATGAGCGGACGTTCCTCGCCTGGGTACGCACGGCGATTGCCGTCATGGCGTTTGGGTTCATCGTGGAAAAATTCGATCTGTTCCTGGAGGTGGCGGCTCCCTCCCTGGCAGGCCGCGCGCTGTCGTTGCCGGGCCAGAAATTCGGCAACGCAGCCGGCCTGGGGCTTATCGTTCTCGGGACCGCGATGATCGCGCTCGCGGCCTTGCGCTTTCTGATGACCGCAAAGGCCATCGACAGCGCAGAACCGCGCCGGGGCCCCGGCTCGCGCACCGATTTGGCGCTTGCGGGGCTGCTGGTCCTCTTGGGTTGCGCCTTGTTCGTTTATCTGTCGCATGCCCTTGTCACAACGCTGTAAAGGGTCAGCGGCGGCTCTTGATCGCGCAAACCCCCGATCCACGGCTCGCGTTGTCGCTGACCGTGCTGCGGTGGTAGCGTCGATCGGCATCGGGCAGATCGCGAGAGGAAGCCGGTATGGCGCAGGGGGCGAGCGCAATCGAGCCGCCGTCCGAGCGGCGGGCTAATCGGGCGCGGGTCCCGAAGGGCACCGACCTCGTCGAGTGGTATTTCGCGCAGGGCTGGACCGACGGGCTGCCGGTCGTGCCGCCGACCCAGGAAGCGGTCGATGCGGCGGTCGCCGCGCTCGGGGGCGAGCCTGATTTCGTCGAGTGCCGGGTGCCGCCGCGCCATGGCGATCTCACGCGCGAGGTTTTGGCGATCAATCTGGTGATGGCCGGCTGCAAGGCGGGATACGCGCCAGTGGTGCGCGCCACGCTCCTCGCGTTGACGCAGCCCGCGTTCAACCTCAACGGGGTTCAGGCGACGACCCATATGGCCGCGCCGCTCCTGGTGGTGAATGGACCGGTTGCGGGCGCGATCGGCATGAATGGCGGCGTCAACGCCTTCGGCTCGGGCAACCGCGCCAATGCCACGATCGGCCGCGCCATCCGCCTCGTGCTCCTCAATGTCGGCGGCGGCTGGCCCGGCGACCTCGATAAATCGACCTTGGGGCATCCCGGCAAATACACCTACGCCGTCGCCGAGAACGAGACCGAGAGCCCGTGGGCGCCCTATCATGTCGAGAAGGGCTTCGCGCCCGACGATTCGACGGTGTTCGTCATCGCCGCCGAGCCGCTCCACAGCGTCACCAACCACGTGGCGGACGACCCCGAGGGCATCCTCGACAGCATCGCTTCGGCGATGAGCACGATTGCCCACAACAACGCGGTCTCATCCGGCCATTGCGCCGTCGTGATCGGCCCCGAGCATGCTCGCACGATCGCGGCCAAGGGCTGGACCCGGCACGATGTGAAGAGCTACCTCCACATGAACGCCTACAATCTCTTCCGCGAGCTGACGTTCGACCACCGCTATGGCCGGATCTACAACCGCAACCTGCCGCGCTGGTACCGCCGCGAGCCGGAGTCCCGCATCCCGATTGTGCCGAGCCCCGACCACATCCACCTCTTTGTGATCGGCGGCGCGGCCGGGCGGTTTTCCGCCTTCATCCCGGGCTGGGGGCATATGTCGTCGCCGGTTCTGCGCGGCATCGAGCGCGGCGCAAATAGCGCGCCCGTCTGCGTCGACGGCACCTGCTATCTGTGACGGGAGGCAACGCGAATGGCTGATCAGAGGTACGAAATCATCTTCGATCCGCGCGGCCGGGTCGAGGCGCGGCAGCTCGCGCCGGCGCCGCGGGTCGCGGATCTCGCGGGGTTGCGCCTCGGGATCCTCGACAACACCAAATGGAACGCCAGCCGGCTGTTGCGCAAGACCGCAGTGCGGCTCGGTGACCGGTTCAACTTTGCCGCGGTCAACTACTACCGCAAGGAAAGCTTCGCGAAGGCCGCCGCCCCCGCGCTGATCGCTCAGGTCGCCGCTAACAATGACATCGTCCTGACCGCGATCGGCGATTGAGGGTCGTGCACATCGTGCTGTACGCATGACGGCATCGCACTCGAAACGCTGGGACGACCGACCGCAATCATCGTGACGAGCGAGTTCCTCCACGAAGCCGAGGTGCAGCGGGCAGCGCTCGGCATGCCCGATCTCGCGCCCGTGGTTATCGATCACCCGCTCAGCACGATCTCGGATGCCGAAATCGACGCCCGCGCCGCCCAGGCGGCCGAGCAGGCGGTGGGAATTTGGCGAGGCCACGACAAATGACCGAGGAATTTGACCGCCGGCAGCACCGCTTTCCCGAGAGCCGATATTTCGAGGACCTCGCGGTCGGCGAGCGCTTCTATATCCCGAGCCGGACCGTCACGGAGGCCAATTTCGCGGCGTTCCAGACGGTTTCGGCCGACAATCACCCGATCCATTACGATGTCGAGTATTGCCGGGAGCGCGGCCATCCCGGTCCCTTGGCGCACGGCTTTCAGGTGCTGTGCTTTACCGCCGCGGGCGCCGGCACCTTCGCCCATGTCATCGGCGACTCGCTCGTCGCATTCATCGAGCAGTCGTCGAAGTTCCTGAAGCCGGTCTATCCAGGCGACACGCTCTACCCGAGCCTCACCGTCGCCGCGCTGACCGCGCAGCGCACCACCGGGGTCGTGACGATCGCGGTCACCGTGCACAACCAGAAGAACGAACTCGTGCTGGCGGGCGACCAGAAATACCTGTTGCGGAAGCGCGCGAGCTAACGTCTCTGCTTGACCCTCAGCCGGCGCTCGAGAGCAGTCGCCGCCGCATGTGGCGGCCCCACAGTCCAAACCCGAGCAACGCCACAGCGAGTAGAGCTATTGAGGATGGCTCGGGCACGGATGCGGTGAACGTCACATGGTATGTAGCATCGTCAGCCAGAAGGGGGGCGACTTCGCTCCAGGAGAGATCGGAAACCGAATAGAACCCGCTCACATTGTCGCAGGTCGCGACGTAGCATAATCCGTACGGGCCGGGTGTCGCATTATCGTAATTGGGGCCCCCAGCAGTACCGAGGTCGTAGAGAGCGAAAGAGCTAAATGGCGATCCGGTCTCAGTAAAACCCAATCCAAATGCGTCGACAAACCCGTTTGTAGAATAGATCGTTTGGTCTGCGCCAAATACCGCGTCTTCTATAACGGGAACCCCGTTAACTGTCCCGGTAATACTAGTGACAGGCGTGCCGCCGGGACCAATGTCGCTATCCGTGGTTAAGAACAGATCGACGCCAAACGAAGTAGGAGTGGTGACAACGGCGCCCGCTGGGCCGTTAAAGGCAACGCATGCGGCGGCAACCATCAACGGAAGCGCCAGTTTCTTCCAGCTATCAGCGAGGCACGGTGAGCGCAACATACAGGTCATCCTTCCCTATCGCGGGCCTACTATAGTATGCAACGCAAGAAGCGCGCCAGATCTCGTGAAAGCAATAAAATCAATGACATGTCATCTCAGAAACCGCCGGGTTGCCGCTCATATTGTAAGGATTTCCGACGCTTTGGATCGGTTTTTTTACCATTCTTTTACCACTCGATGACGCGGGCAAGGCAATCGGCGGCCTGCCGGCAATCCGACCGCGAGACATCGCGGTGGGTTACCGCGCGCACGGTGCGCGGGCCAAGCGCCGAGATGAGCACCCCGGCTTCACTCGCGCGCGCGGCAATCGCGGCGGCGTCGGGGAGGCCCGGGGCGAGCTGGAAGACGATGATGTTGGTCTCGACCGTGCTGAGGTCGAGCGTGACGCCGGAGAGGCCGGCGAGGTGCTCGGCGATCAATCGCGCGTTGGCGTGGTCTTCGGCAAGGCCCGCGAGGTGATGGTCGAGCGCGTAGAGCCCGGCGGCGGCGAGGATGCCGGATTGCCGCATCGCGCCGCCGAACATGCGGCGGGCGCGCACCGCGCGAAGGATCTCGGCCGCGCTGCCGGCCAAGACACTGCCGACCGGGCACCCCAGCCCCTTCGACAAGGCGAC
>JBARKH010000191.1:0-10556 GCA_049801295.1 Allostellaceae bacterium
GGCTGCGCTCGCCGGTCGAGAGGTAGTACCAGGTGCCATAGCCGCACGCCGCCAGGATCACGCCGACCAGGAGGATGGGACCGCGCGGCAGACTGCGGGCATAGAGCGGCACCGGCAGCGACAGATCCGGCCGCGCATGCACGTCAGCCGTTTCGGTCTTGTAGCTATCGAGAACGCGGTCGCTGTCGAGGCCGAGAAGTTCGGCGTAGCTGCGGATGAAGCCGATCGCATAGGTCGCCCCCGGCAGGTCCTGCGCGCGGCCTTGTTCGAGCGCGGCGAGATAGGCAGGCTTGATGCGCAGCGCTTCGCCGATCGCGTCGAGGTCGAAGCCGAGCTCTTCGCGGCGCTCGCGCAAGAGCGCGCCGACCGCGTGCGTGCGATCCTGCGGCGGCGCCAGATCATCGTCCGCCATTTCGCTGAATGGCTGCTTTATCCGCTGGAACAGGCTCACGGGCTCGATCTCGCTACTGGATCATCCTAGGACAAGCGGCCGGACCTGTCGAATCGGCCCCCGCGAATCAAGATTGTTTCCGTATGATTTAGCTACAACGCGACTGCGTGATCGCGGGCATAGGCTTCGAGCCAGCGGCGCAGCGAATGGTCGGGGCGGTCGCCGATCTCGTCGAGATAGCGCGCCAGCGCTCCCGCATCGAGGCTGCGGATCATCGTCTTGACCGGTCCGACCGCGGTCGGGGTCACCGACAGCGTGCGGAAGCCGAGCCCGATCAGCATCATCGCCTCGATCGGATTGCCCGCCATCTCGCCGCACATGCTGAGCGGGGTTTCGGCGGCGCGGCATTGCGCGATGACGTGGCGGAACAACGCGACCATCGGCGCCGACAACAGATCGTAACGCTCGGCGAGGCGCGGATTGCCGCGGTCGCAGGCATAAAGGAACTGGGCCAGATCGTTGGTGCCGATCGACAGGAAGTCGACGCGGTCGAGCAAGGCCGGCAGCTGCCACAATAGCGAGGGCACTTCGAGCATGACCCCGACCTTGACCGAGCGCGGCGGCTCGACGCCTTCCGCCGTGGCGCGGGCCAATTCCTTGTCGAGCAGGCGACGGGCGGCTTCAAGCTCGGCGATCTCGGCGATCATCGGGAATTTGACAAAGAGGTCGCGGCCGGCGGCGGCGCGCCGCAGCGCCCGCAACTGCTGGCGCAACATCGCCGGGCGATCGAGCCCGATGCGGATGGCACGCCAGCCCATCGCCGGGTTGTCCTCCGCCGTGTGGGCGAGATAGGGCAGCACCTTGTCGCCGCCGATATCGAGCGTGCGGAACACGATCGGCTTTCCCTCGGCCTGTTCGTAGGCGCGCCGGTAAAACGCGGTCTGATCGGCGACATCGGGAAAGGCATTGCGTGTCAGAAGCGGGATCTCGGTGCGGAAGAGGCCGACCCCCTCGGCGCCGGTCGCGCGCAGTTGCGCCAGGTCGAGCAACAGCCCGGCATTGAGTAACAGCTTGATCTCGACCCCGTCGCTGGTGACCGCCGGGGTGTCGCGCAGGGTCTCGTAATAGGCGCGGCGTTGCGTGCGGGCGGCGACCGCGGTCACGACGGTCTGCTGGATATCGGCGCGCGGGCGGATCAGCACGGTCCCGTGCTCGCCGTCGACGATCACGATATCGCCCGCCTCGATTTGCCGTGTGGCCTCGGCGACGCGGCCGACGACCGGGATATCGAAGGCGCGCGCGACGATCGCGACATGGGCGGTGGGTGAGCCTTCCTCGAGCACCAGCCCCTTGATCCGCCGGTGCGCGTAATCGAGGAGCTCGGCCGGGCCCATGGCGTGGGCGACGAGGACGAATTCACCGGCGATCTCGGGCGCGGCCATGCCGGGCGCCTGCCCGGACAGGAACTGCTGCAGCCGGTTGGCGAGGTCCTCCAGATCGTAGAGCCGTTCGCGTAGATAGGGGTCGGTGACCTGCATCATGCGGCTTTTGGTTTCGTCGCGCACCTTCTGCACCGCGGCTTCGGCGGTGAGGCCGCTGCGCACCGCCTCGGTGATCCGCTCGAGCCAGCCGCGGTCGGCGGCGAACATCCGGTAGCTCTCGATGATGTCGCGGTGCTCGCCGGGGCCGAGGCCACGGCTGGCGTCGACCAGCCGATCGATCGCGTCCTGCATCGCCCCGACCGCCTGGCGCAGGCGCTCCTGCTCGGCCGCAACATCCTCGGCGACAACCTGGCGGATCACCACTTTGGGCTCGTGCAACACCGCCGGGCCGATCGCCAGGCCGGGGTTGAGACGGATACCGTCGAGCCGCAGCGGTAAGGACGCGCCGGCGCGGCTTTGCGCCATCTCGAGCGGATTGACGAGCTCGCCGCTGGCGACCAGCTCGGCGACGATCATCGCGATCGTCTGGGCGACCTCGGTCTCGTCCTCGGTATAGTGGCGCGGGGTCCGGTTCTGCACCACCAGCACGCCCAAGACGCGCCCGCCGCGCAGGATCGGCACCCCCATCAGCGAGTGGTAGATCTCCTCGCCGGTTTCCGGGCGATAGGCGAAATCGGGGTGGGATTGCGCGTCGGCCAGCGCCAACGGGCGGGAACTGGCGGCAATCACCCCGACCAGGCCTTCGCCGACGCGCAGCCGGGTGCGATGGACCGCCTCGGGACGCAACCCCTCGGTCGCGAACAATTCGAGCACCTCGCCGGCGCGCATGACGTAGGCCGAGCAGACTTCGGCGACCATTTCGGCGGCGACCACCCGGACGATGCGGTCGAGCCGCTCCTGCGCGCTGCCCGAGCCGGCCATGATGCCGCGCAGGCGGCGCAACAGGCGGCGGGTTGCGGTGACGTGCCCGGTCGGGTCGTCCTGGATGGTCGCGGGCGGGTTTCCCGGCGTGCTCCCTGGAGGGCTCCCGATGACCTCGCTCATCCGCCGGTGTCCCGGCCCTCCGGCGAGCCCGAGACTTGCGGTGCGCCGCCATACCGGTGGGCGCGGCCGGCAATGCTCGCGAGGGCCTGGTCGATAAGCTCGGCAAGGATCTCCGCAGTGCTCTGCTCGCGCGTCACCATCCCGACGCTTTGACCCGCCATCAAGGAGCCGCCTTCGACATCACCCTCGATGACCGCCCGGCGTAGCGCGCCGGCCCAGAAGTGCTCGATTTCGAGCTGCGCCTCCTTCTGCGCCAGCTCGCCCTTGTGGAAGCGGTCGATGACCTCGCGCTGAACCGCGCGAAACCGCTCGGTCGCCGGGTTGGCGAGGGCGCGCACCGGAATGACCGGAAACCGGGCATCGAGTTGCGGCGACGGCATTGCGTCGCGTGCCGAGGCGCGAATGAAGGCGTGCTTGAAGCGCGGGTGGGCGATCGATTCGTGGGCGCAGACAAAGCGGGTGCCGAGCTGAACGCCGGAAGCGCCCATCTCGAGATAGGACAGCATCGCTTCGCCCCGGCCGATCCCGCCGGCGACAAAGACCGGCACCTCGACCAGATACGGCAATACCTCCTGCGCCAAGACCGCCGTCGATACCGGCCCGATATGCCCGCCCGCCTCGCTGCCCTCGATGACGATCGCACCGGCGCCCATTCGCACCAGTTTCTTCGCGATTCCCAGCACCGGGGCAAAGCACACCGCGCGCGCGCCGCCGTTACGGATTCGCTCGATTGCCGCCGCGCTCGGAATCCCGCCCGCGAGCACGACGTGGCCGACGCGGTGGGAGATGCACACATCGATCAGCTCGGTGAGCTGCGGGTGCATCGTGATCAGATTGACCCCGAACGGTTTCTTGGTCAGCGCCGCGGTGGCCGCGATCTCCTCGGCCAGCATCGCGGGCATCATCGCGCCCGAGGCGATCACGCCAAAACCGCCGGCATTCGAGATCGCCGCGACAAGGTTGCGCTCCGATACCCAGGTCATCGCTCCGCCCATTATGGCAAGATCGGTGCCAAGGAAGGCGCGTCCGCGCGCCCACAGCGAATCGAGTTCGGCCCGCGATGGGCTGGTCTCGCCATTCGACCCGCCGCCCCGCGGGGCAGCCCCGGATATATTTCCAGGGCGATCGGAAGCGGCCAGTCCCTCGCTCATCCGGGCTCGTCGAGCCCCGAGGCCAGCTGTCTCTTGACGGCTTTCTTGCGCCACTCCGTATCGGCCTCGGCGTTTTCGTCGATGATCGCGTCGGCATCGAGGCCATAGGCGGTGTGGAGGGCGCGCAGCGCGAGCTCGGTATATTCGGCGGCGATCAGTACGCTGACCTTGATCTCCGAAGTTGAGATCACCTGGATATTGATGCCCTTGTCGGCCAGCGTCTGAAACATCTGCTTGGCGACGCCGGCATGACTGCGCATGCCGATGCCGATGACCGAAATCTTCACGACGTTCGCATCGCGCCTCAACCCCTGAAATCCCAATATATCGCGCTGGGTCTCAAGCACCGCGATCGCCCGGTCGAGGTCGCTGCGCGGGATCGTGAAGGTCAGGTCGGTGAAGCCATCCTCCGAGGCATTCTGCACGATCATGTCGATGTTGATCGCGTGGTCGGCGAGGGGACCGAACAGCGCCGCCGCGACGCCCGGCCGGTCAGCGATTTTCTGCACGGTAATTTTGGCCTCATCGCGGCTGTACGCCAAGCCGCTGACCACGCGGTTCTCCACGATCTCATCCTCATCGACGACAAGCGTTCCAGGCGCGTCGGTAAAGCTCGACAAGACCTGGAGGCGCACCCGATGATTCATCGCCAGTTCGACCGAGCGCGTCTGCAGCACCCGCGCGCCCTGCGATGCCATCTCGAGCATCTCCTCGTAGGTGATCTTATCGAGCTTGCGCGCATTGGCAACGATGCGCGGATCGGTCGTATAAACCCCGTCGACGTCGGTAAAGATGTCGCAGCGCTCGGCTTTGAGCGCGGCGGCGAGCGCGACCGCCGAGGTGTCCGACCCGCCGCGGCCCAAGGTGGTGATGCGCCCGTCCGGGCCGACGCCCTGAAATCCGGCGACGACAACCGCCTTCGCCTCGGCAAGGCAACGCTCGATTTCCGCGGCTTGGATTGCCTGAATGCGGGCGTAACCGTGCACGCCGTCTGTCTGAATGGGAACCTGCCAGCCAAGCCAGGAACGCGCCTTGATGCCGAGATTCTGCAAGGCGAGCGCCATCAGGCCGGCGGTCACCTGCTCGCCCGAGGCGACCACGACATCGTATTCGCGCGCGTCATGCAGGCGGCTCATCTGGCGCGTCCACTCGACGAGCTGGTTGGTCGCCCCGGCCATCGCCGACACGACGACGGCGACCTCGTTGCCGGCATCGATCTCGCGCTTCACGCGGCCGGCGGCGTTGCGGATCCGCTCGATATCCGCGACCGATGTCCCGCCGAATTTCTGAACAATTCGCGCCATGCCCGTCTCGTAATACGCTATCTACTCCGCCGCAATGGCTGGCTCGGCAAGATGGCTGAAATCGGCGACAGCGTAGACCCGGAGGATATCGACCGTTTCGCCGCGCAGAGTGCGAGCTGGTGGGATCAAACGGGCAGCTTCCGGGCGCTCCACCAGATAAATCCCGTCCGCATCGATTTCATCCGCCGCGAGCTCCTCGCGCATTTTAAGCGTGATGCGCGCTCGCTCTCTACGTTCACCGGCCTGAGCCTCGCGGACATCGGCTGTGGCGGCGGCCTCGTGGCCGAGCCGATGACCCGGCTCGGTTTCTCCGTCACCGGCATCGATGCCGGCGGGGCCGCGATCGCCACCGCCCGCGCCCACGCCCTGGCGAGTGGGCTGGCGATCGATTATCGGGTTGCGGATATCGAGGCGCTGGCACGCGCCGGCGAACGCTTTGACGTCGTCCTCGCGCTCGAAATCGTCGAGCACGTCGCCGATCGCGATGCCTTCTTCGCCGCCCTCGGTACCCTCGTTAAGCCCGGCGGCGTCTTTATCGGCGCGACGCTCAATCGCACTGCGCGCTCGTTCGCGCTGGCGATCATCGGCGCCGAATATGTCCTGGGTTGGCTGCCGCGGGGCACGCATGACTGGCGCCGGTTCGTTCGCCCCTCGGAGTTCGTGCTTGGCCTGCGCCGGGCCGGCCTCGCGACAACCCAACGCGCCGGCCTCGGCTACGATTGGCGACAGGGCGGCTGGAGCGAATCGGGTGATCTCTCGGTCAACTATATGCTCGTCGCGTTACGGCGCTGAGTGCTTGGCATCCCGATCGGCGCTAGGCGTCGGTCGTCGGGATCCAGGGGATCCGGCCGAAGGAGATGCCCTCTTCCGCCAGCTCGCGCGATTCTTCGGCGCTCGCCTCGCCATAGATGCCGTGCGGGTCGGCTTCGCCATAATGGATGCGGCGCGCTTCCTCGGCGAAGCGCTCGCCCACATAAGCGCAATTCGTCTCCACCTGGCGGCGCAGCTCAACAAGGGCCGCGCGCATCTGCGCCGGCGACATCGCCGGGGTCGTCTCGCGCGAGCGCCCGATACGCGGAGCCATCACTGCCTTCTCGACCTCTGCCGCGCCGCAATGCGGGCAGGCGATCTCTCCGGCTTTCTGCTGGGCTTCGAAGCCGTCGCCGTCACGGAACCAAGCCTCGAATTCATGGCCCGAAGCGCAGCGCAAGCTGAACAGGATCATCGAGAAAATCTCCGCATGCGCCTATTTACATTGAGCGGCGCCCTCCCAGCAATCATCTGCCACGAGTGCTAAACAATGGTTCAGGACACTCCCTCCGCCTGGGTTCGGCGCTTCGTCCCGCTGATCCGGCCGGGCGGGCGGGTGCTCGACCTCGCGGCGGGCGGTGGGCGGCACACCAGGCTCCTCCTCGATATGGGGTTTTCCGTCACCGCCGTCGACCGCGATATCGAAGGTTTGCGGCCGCTAGCCTGCAATAGGTGCGACATCCGCGCGATCGATCTAGAAACCGGTGCGAAATGGCCGCTTGGCAGTGGGTATGACGGCATTGTCGTGACCAATTACCTCCATCGTCCGCTGTTCGCGTCGATCGCGGCGGCGCTGACGCCGGGCGGTGTCTTGATCTATGAGACCTTCGCGCTCGGCAATGAACGCCTGGGCCGCCCGCGCAACCCGGATTTCCTGCTGCGCCGGCGCGAGCTCGTCGAGGGCTTCGCGGTGCTCTCCATCCTCGCCTTCGAAGAGGGCGAGGTGACCCGGCCACGCCCGGCTGTCATCCAGCGCATCGCCGCCATTGCCGGGCCGCTCGGCCGGCTGCCGGAGGCGATGAATTTGGACGGTAGCGCCGTTTCGCACTAGAATGGACCGCATGCCGAGCGCTGCTGAAAAACTGATGTGCCTCGAGGAATTTCTCGAATGGGAGCGCAAGCAGCGCAAGCGTCACGAATTCGCCGACGGCGTCATCACGCTGATGACGGGAGCGTCGGCCGCGCACGTCAGGATCGCCGGAAACATCGCCTTCGCCTTAAGGCAACGCCTGCGTGGCACCGGTTGTGAGGCATTCGGGAGCGACATGAAGGTGATCGCCAACGGCACCGTCCGGTATCCCGACATCTCGGTGACCTGCCGCCCGCTGAACGATAGGGACGACCGCATCACCGAGCCGGTTGTCGTCATTGAAGTGCTGTCGCCGACGACCGAGCGCACCGACCGCGGGCGCAAGAAATTCGATTATATTGCCACGTCCTCGATCCGCCAGTACGCGATTGTCGAACAGGATAGCCGCCGAGTGGATCTTTACACTCGCGCCGAAGCCGGCTGGACTAACGAGGTCGTCACCGGCGACGCGGCGCTGAACCTGTCGAGTATCGCCGTCGTGCTGAGCCTCGACACGATCTACGAGGATACCGAGCTCGATCCTACTCGGCGGCAAGCGGGCGGGGAGCCAGGGCCGGCGGCGTGAAGGCGCGGTCGTGCGTCAACGAGGGCACGGTACGGCGTGCCTCGGCGACCTTCGCCGAGTCGATGCGCGCGGTGACGAACCCGACCTCCTCGCCGCCATCGGCTAAAACCTCGCCCCACGGGTCGACGATCAGCGAGTGGCCGTAGCTCTTGCGTCCGGCCGTGTGCTCGCCCCATTGCGCCGGAGCGAACACAAAACAGCCGTTCTCGATCGCCCGGGCGCGCATCAGCACATGCCAATGCGCCCGGCCGGTCGGCACCGTGAACACGCTCGGCACGCTGAGGAAATCGGCCCCGGCCTGGGCCAGCGCGCGATAGAGGTACGGGAAGCGCACATCGTAGCAGACGCTCATGCCGAGCCGGCCCCACGGCGTCTCGGCGACGACCGTTTGCCCCCCGGGGCGATACGCATTGCTCTCGCGGTAGCTCTCGCCGCCGGGCAGGTCGATGTCGAACATGTGGATCTTGTCGTAGCGGGCGACGACCCCACCCGCTGCATCGATGAGGAACGAGCGGTTGGCGAGCCGGGTTTCGCTCGCCTCAGCGCCGGGCTCGCCGGCGGGATCGATCACCAGCGAACCGAGCAGCAGCCAGATGCCGAGTTCGCGCGCCAATTCGCGCATGCCGGCGAGGAACGGGTCGTCCGCCTCATGGCGCGCCTTGTCGCGCCGGCGCTGGCCGCTCTCGATGAGGTTGCTGGCCTCGGGGCTCATGACGAAATCGGCGCCCGCATCGCGCGCCCGGCGGATGAGATCGCCGACCTGCCGTAAATTGGCCTCGGGATCGGGGCCGGCGGTGTGCTGGATGCAACCTGCGGTGAAAACGGTACTCATGCGCCGCTCCCCAGCTTGGCGTCGAGCTTGCCGGCGCGGTCGAGTGCGGCCAGTTCGTCGCTGCCGCCGATATGTTCGCCGTCGATGAAAATCTGCGGCACCGAGGTGCGCCCGGCGCGCCGGATCATCTCGTCGCGCCGCCGCGGCTCCTCGTCGATGTCGATCTCGGTAAAGCGGACGCCCTTCTTCTGCAACAGCGCCCGGGCCCGCGCGCAATAGGGGCACCACCCCGTCGCATACATCTCGACCTGAGCCATCGCCGTCCCGCTCCGAAATCTGCTCGCTCATCCAATTGGACATATATGGCGCGGGCGGCGCAATCGGGCAAACCGCGGTTGCCGCGTCCCGGTCAATCGCCCTCGGCCGCTTGCGATGCGGCGGGCTCGCGCCACCCCGCCAGCTCGTCCCAACTCTCGGCTTCCATGAACTGGGCCCAGCGCCGATAGAGGTTGCGCAGATTGTGCTCGCTCGATTTGGCCTCGGTCAGGTCCATGACCGAGCCGGGGAGCGAGAGCCCGTCCCACTCGTAATTCTCGACTTCGTGGCCGAGCCCCTGTTCGTAGCTGTAGGGATGGCGCCGGGCGATCGTCCCGCGGCTGGCGGCGTGGGCGTAGTTCCAGTTTTCCATGTCGTCCTGCTCGGTGAGGCCAGCCGGCCCCGAATAGCGAATGTAATAGTCGCGCAGGAACGACTTGACCTCGGCGGGCGCCGCGGCATCGACAAAATACCAGCGCCACACTTCGGTCTGATGGACACCGTGCGGGTGCCAGACCGCGAACGTGCGGGGCTGGCGCGGATGCAGCGCGGTGTTCGGGAAGACTTCGCCCGGGCTGCCGGTCACCCGCCCCCAATCGCCGCGCCGCTTTCGCCGTTCGGCCTCGCAATGCGCGAAATACTCCGCTACGACCGGCGAGTGCCGATAAGCCGGCGGGGTCGGCTGCCCGCTCGGCAGCACATAGACGCCCGTTTGGTGTCCGCGATCGGGAAATGAGATCTGCAGCCGGCGGGCCAGCACCCGCTCCTGCAAGTCGCGCCGGTTGGCGCCGGAGGGGCCGATCCCCACGAGATCGACCGAGCGGTGGCTGATGTTGTGATAGCTGTCGCCGCTGAAATTCTCCGCCGGGAACTTCCAGTTGCACGGAATCAGCCATTTCTGCACACCGGCCAACACCTCGCTGCCGCCCTCGCTGCCGTCCCAGCCATCGAGCGACAGATCGAGGTAGCGGCGGAAATCGCCGAGATATTCGAAGAAAGAGGGCGCCGTCCTGTCCCAGGTCGCCCACACCGTACCCTTGTAGCGGCATAGCTGCGCGACCTCGACAAGGCCCCACTGCGAGCGGTCGAGTGTCGAATGATAGGCCTCGCGGAAGAACGGCACGCCGACGAGACGTCCGTCAGTGCCATAGCTCCAGCCGTGATAGGGGCAGGTGAAAACGCTCGTATTGCCTTCGTCGTAGCGGCACACCTTCATGCCCCTGTGGCGACACGAATTGAGGAACACATGCACTTTGCCCGCGCGGTCGCGGGTGAGGATGACCGCCTCCTCGCCCATCCGCGAGGCGGCGAAATCGCCGGGGTTGGGGATCTGGCTCTCATGCCCGATGAAGAGCCAAGAGCGGGCGAAAACGCGCTCCAATTCTTGCGCGTAGATCTCCTCGTTGACGAAGATCTCGCGGCTGATCGTCCCCGCCCTCAGATCGACGAGACCGGGCCGATAGCCCTCGATGTTTGTTGTGGGCATGGGATTACCTCGCGCGACAGCGCCGTGTGACATTATCCTCCCGCGCGCAGTGCCCGCGCCAGGGTCAAGACGCCGACGAAGCCGGCGCCGCCGCGCCGCAGCACCCGGGCGCATTCCTCGACCGTCGCCCCGGTGGTCAGCACATCGTCGACGATGACCAGCCGCTTGCCCTTGACGCTGCGCCCC
>JBARKH010000192.1:0-4423 GCA_049801295.1 Allostellaceae bacterium
GAACAGGCTCGCGAGGAGGGCGGTGTCCCACAGCAGCGAGTCGAACGGGGCGATGAACGCGACGGAGGGCGGCGGCTCCGGCGGCGCCTCGACGCGCAGTTCGATATGGCTCAAGACCGATGTCACCTGCTGGCGCAGCTCGACCAGCATGCCCTCGAACAATTCGAACGCCTCGCGCTTGTATTCGTTGAGCGGGTCACGCTGAGCGTAGGCGCGCAGATTGATCCCCTGGCGCAGATGATCGAGCGAGAGGAGATGGTCCTTCCAGGTCTGGTCGAGGATCTGTAAGAGGAGGCTCTTTTCGGCCATGCGCATCAATTCGGTGCCGTAATTGGCGGTCTTCTCGGCCATCTTGCGATCGGCCGCGGCGACGAGACGCTCCTCGATCGTGTCGGCGTCGATGCCTTCTTCCTTGGCCCACTCGGCGAGGGGCAGATCGAGCCCCAGAATTCGCAGGCACTCGGCGTGCAGGCCGGCGATGTCCCATTGCTCGGTTAGCGCGCTTTCCGGGATCGCGAGCGCGACCATCGCGGAAATCGAATCGCTGCGCATGTCGGCGACGGTGGCGGCGACGTCGCGCGCATTCATGATCTCGCGGCGCTGCTCGTAGACGACCTTGCGCTGGTCGTTCATGACATCGTCGTATTTGAGGAGCTGCTTGCGGATATCGTAGTTGCGCGCCTCGACCTTCTGCTGCGCCTTGGCGAGCGCCTTGTTGACCCAGCTGTGGATGATCGCCTCGCCCTCCTTGAGGCCGAGGCGCTGGAGCATCGAGTCCATGCGCTCGGAGCCGAAGATCCGCATCAGATCGTCTTCGAGCGAGACAAAGAACTTGGAGGCGCCGGGATCGCCCTGGCGCCCGGAACGGCCGCGCAGCTGGTTGTCGATGCGGCGGCTCTCATGGCGCTCGCTGCCGACGACGAAGAGGCCGCCGCTGTGATGGTCCTCGACCTTGATCACATGCCAGCCCGAACCGGTCTTGATCGGCGCGCTGGAATACAAGCCGATCGGCAGTTTGAAGGCGATGTCTGCGAGGCCGCTCTCGATTTCGTCGTGGGTCAGGTAACCGAGATCGCCGCCGCCGGCGGTGGAAGGACTCTGGGAATATTGCTTCGCAAGGTCCGCGAACTCTTCGCCTTTCTTGAGTTTGGCGATGAGTTTCTTCGCCTCCGCCTCAGTTTCGACGACGATGTCGCGCAGACGCACTTCCTCGCGCAGAACGATCTTGCGCGCCGCCTCGATCTCGGCGCGGATCTCGGCGGCGCGCGCCTCGCGCTGGGCGGGGTCCTCGATCGTCGCGAGCTCGCTTTTGAGCCACATCTCGAGATTGCCGCCCAATTGAATGTCGGTGCCGCGCCCGGCCATGTTGGTGGCGATCGTCACCCACCCGGGCCGGCCGGCCTGGGCGATGATGTAGGCTTCCTGCTCGTGGTAGCGCGCGTTCAAGACGTTGTGCGGGATCTTGTGCTTCTTGAAGAGCGCGGCGAGCGCCTCCGATTTCTCGATGCTGACGGTGCCGATCAGCATCGGCTGCTGGCGCTTCCGGCACTCCTCCACCTGGGCGACGATCGCATCGTATTTCTCGCGCGTCGTGCGGTAGACCTCGTCGTCATTGTCGGCGCGAATGCACGGCTCGTTGGTCGGGATCTCGATCACCTCGAGCCGGTAGATGTCGCCGAATTCGGCGGCCTCGGTCATCGCGGTTCCGGTCATCCCGGCGAGCTTGGGGTACATGCGGAAATAGTTCTGGAAGGTGATCGAGGCGAGCGTCTGGTTCTCGTTCTGGACGGTGACGCCTTCCTTGGCTTCCAATGCCTGGTGCAGCCCTTCCGAATAGCGCCGGCCCTCCATCATCCGCCCGGTGAACTCGTCGATGATGACGATCTTGTCGTCCTTGGCGATGTAGTCGGTGTCGAGCGCGAAGAGCTTATGGGCGCGCAGCGCCTGGTTGACGTGATGCACAAGCGAGACGTTGTGGATGTCGTAGAGCGTGCCCTCGCTCATCAGGCCGCTGTCGCGCAACAGCGCCTCGATCCTCTCGACCCCGGATTCGGTGAGGGTGACCGTGCGCTGCTTCTCGTCCTTCTCGTAATCGTCGGGGACGAGCGCGGGGATCAGCTTGTTGACCTGGATATAAAGATCGGAATTGTCCTCGGTCGGCCCCGAAATGATGAGCGGCGTGCGCGCTTCGTCGATGAGGATCGAATCAACCTCGTCGACGATCGCGTAATGGAACGGCCGATGGACCATCTCCTCGAGCCGGAACTTCATGTTGTCGCGCAGGTAATCGAAGCCCAGCTCGTTGTTGGTGCCGTAGGTGACATCGCACCGATAGGCCTCTTGGCGCTGATGATCGTCGAGGTCGTGAACGATGCAGCCGACGCTCATGCCGAGAAAGCGATAGATCTGGCCCATCCATTCGGCATCGCGGCCCGCCAGATAGTCGTTGACGGTGACGACGTGAACGCCGTTGCCGGTCAGCGCGTTGAGATAGACCGGCAGGGTCGATACCAGGGTCTTGCCTTCGCCCGTTTTCATCTCGGCGATCATGCCGCGATGCAGCACGACGCCGCCCATCAGCTGCACGTCGAAATGGCGCTGGCCGAGCGTGCGTTTCGCCGCCTCGCGCACGGTGGCGAACGCCTCGACCAGGAGATCGTCGAGCTCGGCGCCATCGGCAAGCCGTTGCCTGAATTCGGCGGTGCGGGCGCGCAGCGCTTCGTCCGACAGCTTTTCCAGCTCCGGCTCGATCTCGTTGATCTGCGCGACGATCGGCCCGAGGCTTTTGACGTAGCGATCGTTGGCCGAGCCGAACAGACGCCGGGCTAAGGCGCCGAACATGGGAACCTCGAAGCGGGGTGGGAATGGCGAGAAAATGAACGCACGACGACGGCTCAGAGATAGGCGCGCGGCACCGGAGTGTCAATTCACCCGGTCGTCGCGGCTCCCCCCGGAGAGCACCGGTGCCTCGACCGTTGCGCGCCCAACTGTTCCATTATATGTCTTTCTGATGAGCCTCGTTCGCCCCGCTCTGCACGCCCGACGCCGATGCCGCCACTCTGGCGGTGCGGGCGCACCGGCGTGTTCGAAGGACGGGCGACGACGACACTTCTGATCCGCCGACCGGTTTTCATAACCGCATGAGGCCCGGGCCGCCGCCGACAAAATCGGCGGTTTTTTTGTGTCCCGGTTCCGATAGATTTGCCCCGGAAGGAGCTGTATCCGATGTCCGCCGTCTCGCCGCTTGCCCCTGCCGCCTTCCCAACCCTGCTGCCGATCCCTGGCGTGCGCCTGGCTGCCTACGCGGCCGGGATCCGCTATGCCGGGCGCAACGACATGATGCTGGCCGAGCTGGCGCCGGGCAGCGCGATCGCCGGGGTCTTCACCCGTTCCTTGACCGCCGGCCCGCCTGTCTTGTGGTGCAAGGCTTCGCTCGCGGGCGGCAAGGCGCGCGCGATCGTCGTCAATTCCGGCAACGCCAACGTATTCACCGGCCGCACCGGCCAGGAGGCGGTGTTGGCGACCGCCTCGGCCGCCGCCAAGCTCTTCCGCTGCGACCCGAAAGAAGTGTTCATCTCCTCGACCGGGGTCATCGGCGAGCCGCCGCCGGCGCAGAAGATCGTCGACGCCCTGCCGAAAATCGCCCCGACCCTCGCGGCCGAAGCCTGGGAGCCGGCGGCGCGCGCGATCATGACCACCGACACCTTCCCCAAGGGCGCCACCGCGACCGCGACAATCGACGGCACGCGCGTGCGTCTCAACGGGTTTGCCAAGGGCTCGGGCATGATCGGCCCCGACATGGCGACGATGCTCGCCTATGTCTTCACCGACGCGGCATTGCCGGCCGCGGTGCTGCAGCCGCTCCTCGCGGCGGCAACCGTGCGCTCGTTCAACTCGATCACCGTCGACGGCGACACCTCGACCAGCGACACCGTGCTCCTGTGCGCGACCCAGCAGGCACGCCACGCGCCGGTCACAAGCGCCACCGACCGCCGGCTTGGGCCGTTCCGCCGCGCCCTCGACCGGGTCATGATCGACCTCGCGCAGCAGATCGCGCGCGATGGCGAGGGCGCCGAGAAATTCGTCACGATCGAGGTCAAGGGCGCCGCCAGCGCGCGGGCGGCGCGGCGCATTGGTCTCGCGATCGGCAATTCGCCGCTGGTCAAGACCGCGATTTCCGCGGGCGACGCGAATTGGGGCCGCATCGTCATGGCGGTCGGCAAGGCCGGCGAGAAAGCGGACCGCGACAAGCTGTCGATCTCGATTGGCGGCACCTTGATCGCGGCCGAGGGCGGCCCGGTGCCGGGCTATGACGAGGCGCCGGTCGCCGAGCACATGAAAGGCCGCGACATCAAGATCGACGTCGACATCGGCATCGGCCGCGGCCGGGCGACGGTGTGGACCTGCGACCTGACGCATGGCT
>JBARKH010000193.1:0-11465 GCA_049801295.1 Allostellaceae bacterium
ATCTCGTCTTCGAGACGCCTGCCATAAACCGCGTCGAGATAAGGAAGGAGCCAGTCCGGCAGATGGTTGGCGACGGCGCGCGGCATCTCGGGGTGGGTCAAGGTGCGGCCGGCGAGCCCGCGCGCGAGGCTCTGTTCGGCCGGCGCGAGCGGGGCCGGGCGAAAGCGGTCGCCGTCAAAATTCGCCGCTATGCCCTCCGGCGTCCCTCCGTCGAGGAGCAACAGCGCCGCAATCATCCGGCTGCGCGCCGCCTCCGCAATCTCGCCATGCGAGGCGCGCGCGATCCACCAATCGATGGCGGCGCGATGCCGCAAGACGCGGTAGACATGGGTGGAAACCTGCGCTCGGTCCTTGGCGCCGATGTATCGCCGCCGGCGGAAATAATCGGCGGCGATGTCGTCGGCCGGCCGCCCGCCCTCGTCGATCGCGGAGAGGATGTCAACGGCGGCGGCGATGCGGGCCCCCGGGGTCACGCGGCCTCGTTATCCCGGCTCACATATCCTGCCGGTAGTTCGGCGCCTCGCGGGTGATCGCGATATCGTGCACGTGAGATTCCCGTAGCCCGGCATTGGTGATCCGCACAAAGGCGCAGTTTTTCTGCATCTCGGCGATCGTGCGGTTGCCGGTGTAGCCCATCGCCGCTTTGAGCCCACCGATCAGCTGATAGATGATGTTGCCGACCGGCCCCTTGTGCGGCACCCGGCCCTCGACCCCCTCGGGTACGAGCTTCAAGGTGTCGGTGACTTCCTGCTGGAAATAGCGGTCGGCGGAGCCCCGCGCCATCGCTCCGATCGACCCCATGCCGCGATAATATTTATAGCTGCGCCCCTGATAGAGGAACACTTCGCCCGGGCTCTCGTCGGTCCCGGCGAAGAGGGAGCCCAGCATTGCGCAATCGGCGCCCGCGGCGATCGCCTTCGCCAGATCGCCGGAAAATTTGATACCGCCATCGGCGATCACGGGCACGCCGTGCTTCCGGCACTCCTCGACAGCGTCGACGATCGCGGTGAATTGCGGCACCCCGACCCCGGCGACCATCCGCGTCGTGCAGATCGAAGCCGGGCCGATCCCGACCTTGACCGCGTCGGCGCCCGCCTCAATGACCGCGCGCGCGCCCTCGGCCGTAGCGACATTGCCGACGATGACCTGGGTATAATTCGACATCTTGCGGATGTCGTTGACCGCCTTGAGCACGCGCGATGAATGGCCGTGCGCGGTGTCGACGACCATGATGTCGACCCCGGCGTCGAACAGCGTCTCGACCCGTTCGAGCTCGCCTTTGCCGGTGCCCGCCGCGGCGGCGACCCGCAACCTGCCGTGTTCGTCCTTCGACGCGTTCGGGAAAAGCTGCGCCTTCTCGATGTCCTTGACCGTAATGAGGCCGGTGCAGCGATATTCCCGGTCGACGACGACCAGCTTCTCGATGCGGTGCTGGTGGAGGAGGCGCTTTGCATCCTCGCGCGAGACGTTCTCGCGCACCGTCACCAGCTTGTCCTTGGTCATCAACTCGGCGACCGGCTGCTGCGGATCGCGCGCAAAGCGCACGTCCCGGTTGGTTATGATGCCGGCGAGCTTGCCGTTGCCGCGCTCCACCACCGGAATGCCGGAGATCTTGTTGTCGGCCATCAGCCGCAGCGCATCGGCCAGCGTCTCGTCAGGGTGGATCGTCACCGGGTTGACCACCATCCCCGCCTCGAATTTCTTGACCTTGCGGACTTCGGCCGCCTGCTGATCGATCGGCATGTTGCGATGGATGACGCCGAGGCCGCCGGCCTGGGCCATCGCGATCGCGAGCGCGCCTTCGGTCACCGTATCCATCGCGGCCGATATGAGGGGGATGCCGAGCCCGATCTCGCGGGTGATGCGTGTCCTCGTATCGGTCTCGCCCGGCATGACGCTCGATGCGGCCGGAACGAGCATCACATCGTCAAAGGTCAACGCCTGCCGGATTTCCATCGCGCCCCACTGGGAGGATTGTTGCGTGACGTGGCCGCTTATGTAGGCCCGGCGGGGCCGGCGGTCCAGTTCCGACCGTTAACGCCGAGATTGCTGCGGCTATAGGGCGCCGCGAAACCCCTTGGCGACGACATAGGTTTCGGCCGATTCGGCGCGGCTGGCCGCGGGCTTGGCGTGGCGCACTTCGGCGAAGGCGCGTTTGAGCGCGACGAGCAACGCGCCCTCGGTTCCGCCCTGGAATACCTTGGCGACAAACGCGCCGCCCGGCTTGAGGATCGTCTCGGCAAAGGCGAACGCCTCTTCGGCCAGCGCGACGATGCGCAGATGGTCGGTCGCGGCGTGGCCGGTCGCCGGCGCCGCCATGTCGCTCAGCACCAGATCGGCCGGACCGCCGAGCGCCTCGCGGATGGCGTCGGCAATGGCGGGCCCGCGAAAGTCACCGGTCAGCAAAATCGCGCCAGGAATCGGATCGGTCGGGTTGAGATCGATGCCTACGACGATGGCGTTGCGCTGTACGGCGACCTGGCTCCAACCGCCGGGGGCGCAGCCGAGGTCAACAACCCGCCTTCCCGGCGCGAGCAGATGAAAGCGGGTGTCGAGCTGGCTCAGCTTGAAGGCGGCGCGCGAGCGAAGCCCCTGCCGCTTAGCCTCGGCGACGAAGGGATCGTTGAGCTGCCGCGACAGCCATTCGGTCGAGGACGGCTTCCTCCGCCGCGCGCTCTTGACCCGGACGGTCAGATGCCTGGTGCCGCCGCTAGTGCTACGCGCCATCAGCGACCCTGCGTCCTTCGAGAGGCGCCCCTCCGGAGCGCTCCTCAAAATGAGGAAAATTTGTATGTGGCACTACAAGCTTACCTCATCCTGAGGAGGCCGCGAAGCGGCCGTCTCGAAGGACGCCGGGCGGCCAATCTCAACCGGCGGCCTTGCCTGGTGCCTGCATCAGGTCGAAGAGGATCCCTTCACGGATGCCGCGATCGGCGACGCGCAGGCGCCCGACCGGCCAGGTCGCGCAGATCGCGTCGAGAATGGCGCAGCCGCTCAGCACCAGATCGGCGCGCTCGCGCCCGACGCAGGGGCTGGCCGCGCGGCCTTCGATATCGAGCCCGGCCAGATGCCGCGACACCAGCTCGATCTGATCGAAGGTCAACATGCTGCCGTCAACCAGCGCCCGGATGTAGCGCGGCAAGGCAAGGTGGACGCCGGCCAAGGTCGTCACCGTGCCCGAGCTGCCGAGCATCTGGATCTGGCGGGCGCGCACCTGGCGGCGGATGTTATGGGTCTTCTCGAACGGGATCAGCGCCGCCTCGGCCTCGGCGACCATCGCGCGATAGTCTGTCGGCGTCACCTCGATCCCGCCGAAGCGCTCGGTAAAGGTGACGACGCCGAAGGGCAGCGACACCGAGCCCAGGATCTCGAGCCGGGGCGGTGCGGCACGGGGCCCCGCCTGGCGCAGCCAGACGATCTCGGTCGAGCCGCCGCCGATGTCGAAAACAATTGCATAGGGAATGCGCGGGTGTAACAGCGCCGCGCAGCCGGTAACGACGAGCCTTGCCTCTTCGGCGGTCGAGATGATCTCGAGCTCGATGCCGATCGCCTCCTTCACCTGGGTGAGGAAGGTAGTGCAATTCTCCGCCCGCCGGCATGCCTCGGTGGCGACATATCGGCCGAAGGCGACCTTGCGCTGGCCGATCTTGCCGGCGCAAACCTTGAGCGCCTCGATCGTGCGCGCCATCGCCGCTTCGGAGAGCCTGCCCGTCGCGGCGAGGCCTTCGCCCAGCCGCACGATCCGCGAAAACGCATCGATCACACGAAATCCGTCATTGGCCCGGCGCGCGATCAAGAGGCGGCAGTTGTTGGTGCCCAGATCGAGCGCGGCATAGCTCGGCTGCGGGGTCGCCGGGGCGCGCCGCCCGCCCGTGGTCAGATTGAGGGGCGCTGCCTCTTCCGCCCGCAAAATCGCGGCGCTCGGCGCGGGCCCGTCGCCGCTCGCTCCGACGCTATGGTGCAGAATGTTCGACACCGACGACCACCCTTCTCGCGAACTGGCCATCGTAGCGCACCAGCGTAGAGCGGAAAAGCGCAGCGCATTCCGTCAAATCCAGCGGAATCATTGCGGCTGCCACGTCCGCCCGGCGACGACGAGGCGGCTGACCTGAAGCCGCTGGGTTCCGCGCCTTGTCTCGCCCAGCACATCCTTGAAATCGAACTCGCCCTCGGCGAGTTCAAGGACGCTCGCATCGCCCAGCGCGCCCACGGCGAGGTGGCCCAGATCGCTGCGCCCGAGCGCCGCGGCCGGGGCGGAGGTGCTGGCTCGGATGACCGCGCCGAGCTCGACCCCGAGCGCGAGGAATTTCGACATCGTCACGAGCTGGTCGAAGGCCGGCCCGTCGACGCTGAGGGCATGCACGTCGCTGCTGATGACGTCGGGCAGGAAACCGCCCTCGAGCATCATTTCGGCGGTGCGGAACCCGAAGGAGCCGCCGCCATGGCCGATATCGAAGACGACGCCGCGCCGGCGCGCCTCCAGCACCTCCTCGCGGATCCGCCCATCGGCCATCACCGGCGCATTGGGAAACGGACGGAAGCAGTGGGTGATGACGTCACCCCGGCGCAGCCGCGACAAGACCTCGAGGCGCGACGGCGGCGGATGATCGAGATGCGCCATCACCGGCAGCCCGACCTCCTCGGCGATTTCCAGCGCCATGTCGAGGGGCGCGATCCCGGAAGTGCCGCCGGCGCCGCGGCCGACCCTGACCTTGACCCCGACGACGAGGTCGCGATTGGCGTTGATGACGCGGACGCATTCGCGCGGATCGATGAGCCGCAGATCGGCGGCTTCGCCCACCATAACCGTAGCGGCGAACGCGAAGATCCCGGGAAACGACACGTTGAGGTAGGGCAGGATGCGCAACGGCGAGGGCTCGATGACGTGCCGGCGGAAGCCATGGAAATTGCCAGGGCCGGCGCTACCCGCATCGACAAAGGTCGTGGTGCCGCTGCGCGGCGCGATAAACGCGGCATCGACCCCGAGCGAGGTCCCGCCCCAATAGACATGGGTGTGGAGATCAATGAGGCCGGGCACGACGATGAGGCCGCGTGCGTCGACGATTTCGGTCCCGCGCAACGGCAGATCGGACCCGACCGCGACGACCTTGCCGGCGCCAAACCCGATATCGGCAATTTCGTCGCGCCCGTTTGCCGGATCGATGATCCGGCCGCCCTTGAGGATCAGATCCAGCATCGCCCGCCCCCCTGTCGGGACGAGCCTACACAGACCTTTGCTGTCGTGAAAGGTACCGGTTGGGACGGAAATGCGCGAGGCGGGGGCGGGCCTTCCCCCAAAGGCACCCTGCAGAGGCAGCCTCCCCCCAAAGCTGCTACTCGCCCCCTCGCCTCGCGGCCGGGTCAACGGCGCTTGATTTGGGCCGTGCGCGCGCCGCTTCTCAACATATTGTTGCAAGAGGGGCGTAAGCTACTGCATTTACGCTATCTACAACCGAAGTGGCCGACAGGCCGAGTTGTTCTCCGGTGGTCGCTCGGCGAATCGGGCCCCCCTCCCCACTCGGAGAGAGGGGCCTACCTGCCTATTCGGCGGCCTGCGGCATCTGTTTCAGGTCGGTCGAGTATTTGAGGTGCACCGGCGAATTCAGCTCGAACGGGTCCTTGAGACCCAGTTCCTTGCCGATCTCGCGCATCGCCGGCATCACCTCCTGGCCGAGTAGGCGGATGCAGGTCCGTGCGTCTTCGTTGCTGACCGTACCGTCATTGCCCCAAATGCCGTAAATGCTCGGCCGGGTCTCTTCCAGGACATGGCGCAATTTGGGGATGACCGTCTTCGGCGTCCCGAAAAAGATCCGGCCATCGGCGACCTGCTGCTCGAAGGTCGGCCGGCCGCGGGGGTTCTCCGCCCGGCCAACCGCGAACTCGACAAAGTTGCGGCGCATCGAGGGCGAGAAATAGCCCGACGGATTCGCCCACACCGGGTGCGCGAGGCCGGTGAACTCGCCCTGCATCCACAGGAACTGACGGGCGTTCTTCTCGGCCTTCTCTTCGCTATCCGAGACGTGCACCTGCTGCAGGTAGCCGCGGTTCTCCGGCCCGGCCTCGTAGCCGGTCTCGCGCGCGGCCTCGTCATAGACCTCCCAGATCTTCTTGGTCGCCTCGATCGAGGTGTTGAGCGCGATATAGGGATAGCGCTGCCTCGCCGCCCACTTGATCGTTTCGGGCGAGATCACGCCGGGGATCCACACCCGCGGATAGGGCTTTTGCAACGGCACCGCCCACGGGTTGACCACCCGGTGCTGGTAGTGCGTGCCTTCCCAGCGGAACGGCCCCTGGCGGGTCCACGCGGCGACGACCAGATCGTGCGCCTCCTCGAAGCGCTCGCGGTTGTAGGCGGGGTTGACGCCGTTGGCGAGCTGCTCCTGGCCGCCGCCGCGGACAAAGCCGGAGACGAGGCGACCCTTCGAGATCATGTCGATCATCGCCAGCTCCTCGGCGAGCCGCACCGGGTTCTCGGCCAAGGGCAGCGGGTTGCCGAGCATGACGATCTTCGCCTTCTTGGTCACCGCGGCGAGGATCGCGGCAAAGATGTTGGCCTTGGCCTGCATGCAGAACGGCGCGTTGTGGTGCTCGTTCAGCATGAAGCCTTCGACGCCCTGCTCCTCGGCGTAGATGTAATGCTCAAGGTATTCGTTATAGAGGCGGCTGCCGGCGACGGGATCGAAATACTTGTTCGAAAACATCAGCGCGGTGTGGCCGACTTCGAGCCCGATATCGGCCGGGTAGGCGGACATCGGCTGCTCGGTGAAATACATCACATGCATGGGGCTCTCCTTTCACACCCTCTCCCCTAAAGGGCGGAGAGGGATATTCGCGTCAATTCTGCTCGATGAACGGGGTGACGAGGCGGGCGAGCGCCTCAGGCTGCTCCATGTCGACGCAGTGCCCGGCGGCGCCAACAACCTCGAAGCGCGCCTCGCGCAGCGACTTTGCATAGCGCTCGCCGGCGCTCTTGGGCACGACCCGGTCATCATCGCCCCATACCACAAGCGCGGGCGCGCGCACCCCGCCCAAGAGATGCGGTAGGGTCTGGCTGTACATGTAGGGCTTCCAGGCGATGCGGAAGCACATCTCGCGGCACAGATCCCAGGCGACCAGCTGGTCGGTCGAAACCTCGCCAAAGATCCGCGCGAACGCCGCCTGGTCGTGAAACCCGGCCCGCGCATAGTCGATATAGCTGATGATCGCCTGGTCGAGGATGTCGCCCTCGGGCGGCTTGACGCCCATCGCGCCGACGAGCACCAGCCGGTGGAAATCGCGCGGCGCGAGCGCGGCCATCTCGGCTGCCACCCAGCCGCCAAAGCCGAGCCCGACGAGGCTGGCGCGTTCGATCCCGAGATCGGCGAGCAGCCATTGATAGAGCGCGGCGATGTCGCGCGGGTGGCGCATCCATTGCGGCCGTTCGGGAACGCCGAAGCCGGGGTGGCGCGGCACGATGACGTCGAATTTGTCGGCGAGCGCGTCATAAAAGGGCAACTCGTCGGGGGTGCCGGTATCGTGATGGAGCACGACCACCGGGCGGCCGCGCCCAGCCCGCCGGAAATGGAGCTTGGTCTCGCCCAATTCGACGTCCTGTTCGCTCCACCCCGCCATCGCACTCACCCCGTTTCATGAACAGCGTTCAGCCTAGCCTCCCGCTTCGCCCGCCGACAATCCAGAATCGAGCATCGCAGGGTTGCAGGTCGTAAGGATGCGCACCAATAAGCTAGCTTACCAATAGCCAACCCCGATCAGCCTCCTGTCAGCCCTCACGGCACGGCGCGAAACTCGTGTGCCGCGTCGATCAGCCATTGGCAAAGCCAGCGCGCAGTGGAGCGGCGGACGAACACGCGGTAGGCGGGCGCCGCGCTGGTCTGGTCGATGATCACCGGCAGCTTCGCCAAGAGGGTCTGCGCGCATGAGCCCGGCCCGAACGCGCGGGGATGGAGGTCGAGGCCGCAGCCCTTTTCGAGGAGCGCCCGCGCCCGCCGGCCGGTAATCTCGATGATGGCGCGGCTTGCCGAGAGGTCGTTGACCGCGGCGTGCCGGCCGTCGAGCGCCCGGGTGAGCCGTCCCATCAGATCGGGCGCCGCGCCCTCGGGCGCCGTCACCAGCCACTCGTCGGGGCCGAGCCAGAGCGTGCGCACAAGGCGCATGCTCGCCACCCGGTTCGGCTGCAAGGGGAGCGGCACGCCGGCAAGGTAGGCGGCCACCGGCTGATGTACGCGCACCCCGATCTGCTCGGCGAACCTGAGCTCGGCGAGCGCCACCTCGGGGTTAGCCGCCCCGGCCGGCAGGGCCCACGGCAACAGCCCTTCGAGCGGTGAATGGCGCCCCTCAGCCATCGGCAGCAGCCAAGCGAATCCCCCACGCGGCGCGCGCACGCCGGGTTCATCGGATGTTAGGCACAAAGCGGATAGACTGCACGCCGCTTTGCACGATGGGGAGGGCGCGATGCTGGTCGTCACCACCGAGAACATCGCTCATTACCGGGTCGTCGAGGTCAAGGGCCAGTGCTTTGGCGTCGTGGTGCGCAGCCGCGGGCTCGGCGGCAACATCATGGCCGGGTTGCGCTCGATCGTCGGCGGCGAGATCAAGGAATACACCCAGCTGCTCGAAGAGGCGCGCCGCCACGCGGTCGACCGCCTCGTCCAGAACGCGACGGCGATGGGCGCCAACGCGGTCCTGATGATGCGCTTCGATTCGGCTGAGATCGGCCAGACGATGAGCGAGATCGTCGCCTACGGGACCGCGGCCATCATCGAACCCGTCGTTGCGCCCGGGCCGGGGTGAGGCGCCCCGTGTTGCGGACGATCGTCTGCATCATTGGCGCGGTGTTCGCCGCCGCCGCGCTGGCGCTGGTGGCCTTCGGTTGCTACCCGCCGGCGGGCCTCCTCGGTTTGTGGGCGGTGATCTTCCTGGTCGGGCTCTTGATCGAGCGCTGGCGCTACAAACCGCTGGCGGATCGCTCGCCCGGCCCGGATTGGCAACGAACCGACGAGCGCTTCGTCGATCCCGAAACCGGCAAGCTGGTCACCGTCTATTTCCACCCAGCGACCGGCGAGCGCCGCTACATCGGGGCGTGAGCACGATATGCGGGGCCAATCCGACCGGTGGCGCGCGCGGGTGAGCCCGAGGATTACGACCTCTACGTGCTATCCGATGCGGCCGGCCTGTCCGCAATCGGTAGGTACGCTCGGCGCCTGCTTGGGGAGCGCGCCCGCCGGCGCCCCTTTTCGAACTCCGATCGCGGCGTCAGACTGTTCGGCGACCGCATCGGCTGGATGATCGGCGGTCGAGCCCACGACCGACCGCTCGATGATATCGCGGAAATTCGCTTAATCGCGGGCCCGATGTTCGGGTGCGACATCCTCTTCCGCGATGCATATCGTTTGCTGATCTCCGACGGCGCTGGTTTGGGATCCGCGGATTGGCAGCGCTCGACCCGGTACCGCGACTTCGTGCTGCACCTGCACGAGAGCCTTCTTCTCAGGTCGGCGGGCAGGATATCGCTTCGGTACCTCTATCGGCCCGACCGTTCATCGATCCGCTTTCTCCGTCGGCCGGACACCACCGGGTTAGGCATCTGCCTGTGCCTCGCGATTGCCGCGTGGTCGGCGCCGGTTCTCTTTTTCGGCTACGGCGGTAAGTTTTCGCCGGCAAGGCCCGGCTTGCTGCTTCCTCACCCGTCTTCCGGTCTATGGTTCTCGTTACTGATGCTGCTCGATTTGGTTGTAATTTTTGCGACAACGCTGGCATTGATCCGGCTCACAACCTCTGTTCCGTACGACCCGAATGCTATTTCCGACCGGCTGTTGCCGAGTGGAGCAGAGGGTTCCTAGCGGCCTCTCACAGCGGTGGTTGCGGCAGGCTTCAGTGGCCCTCACCCGTCGCGCCGACGCCCGTCGGTGTCGTAGAACGCCGGCGGGCAGATGCGCGCGGCGATGATGCGGTCGGGGAGTGGGGCCCAGACCGGCTCGCCGTGGCGCGAGCGGCCGGCCTCGATGAGCGCCAGCGCAAAGCTGCGGCCGAGGCGGGCGCCGAAATAGCTTGAGGTCACATGGCCGATCATCGCGACCGGCGGGGTTCCCCCGAGCTCGGCGACGAGTTGGGCGCCCTCGGGGAGGATCTCTTGCGGGTTGTCGGGGAGGAGCCCGACCAGCTGCTTCCGGTCGGGGCGCGCGGTGTCGCGGCGCTGGAGCGAGCGGCGGCCGAGGAAATCCCTATCTGGATGGCTGAGGTCGGGCGCGACCAGCCCGCCGAACCCGAGATCTAATGGAGTGACCGAGCCGTCGGTCTCCTGGCCGATGATGATGTAGCCCTTCTCGGCGCGCAGCACGTGCATCGCCTCGGTGCCGTAGGGGGTGATGCCCCACGGCGCGCCGGCGGCGATCAGCCGCTCCCAGAGGGCGAAGCCGTAATCGGCCGGCACGTTGATCTCGTAACTCAGTTCGCCCGAAAAGCTGACTCGGAAGATCCGCGCTGGGATGCCGGCGATATCGGCCTCGCGCGTCGCCATGAACGGGAAATCGGCGCGGTCGAGCATGAGGGGCGGCGCGAGCGAACTCAGCACCTCGCGGGCGCGCGGGCCGACCAGCGTCGCGTTCGCCCATTCCTCGGTGAGCGAGGTACAGAACACCTCGAGATCGGGCCATTCGGTCTGCAGCCACTCTTCGAGCCAGTCGAGGAGCGCACCGGCGTTGCCGGTGGTCGTCGTCATCAGAAACCGGTCGAGCGCGAGGCGCGTCACGACGCCGTCGTCGATCACCATGCCATCCTCGCGGCACATCACCGCATAGCGGCAATGCCCGATCGCCAGGTTCTGCCAATGGTTGATGGTGATGCGCTCGAGAAACCGCGCCGCGTCGCGCCCGCTCAATTCGATCTTGCCGAGGGTCGAACCATCGAAGAGCGCGACCCGGTCGCGTACCGAGAGGCACTCGCGCCGCACCGCCGCTTCCATGTCTTCGCCGGGCCTTGGGTAATAGCGCGGGCGCCGCCATTGCCCGACATCCTCGAAGACGGCGCTCGCGGCGACGTGCCAATCGTGCATTGGGGTGACCCGGACGGGATCGGCGAGGAACCCACGCTCACGCCCGGCGAGGAGCCCATAGGTGATCGGCACGTAAGGCGGGCGAAACGTGGTCGTACCGGTCTCGGCGATGCCGCGGCCGGTCAGCGCCGCGAGCGCCGCCAAGCCCGGGAGGTTACCGCTCTTGCCCTGGTCAGTACCCATGCCGAGCGTCGTATAGCGCTTCAGATGCTCGATTCCCGCGTAGCCTTCGCGGGTGGCGAGCGCGATATCGGCGACCGTCACATCGTTGTGCAGATCGATGAAGGCGCGCTTGGCGCCGCTCTCCGAGAGCGCGATCGCAAGCGGCGCCGGCGGGCTTTCTGCCATGTCCTCGACCGCGGGGAGCGCGTGTGTCGGCGCGCCGCCAAAGCCGCACCGCGCCGCCGCCCGGATC
>JBARKH010000194.1:0-4658 GCA_049801295.1 Allostellaceae bacterium
CACCACCCCGACCCCCCGGCCACGGCGACGCGAGAAGCCGGGCGTGGGTGCCGGCCAGAGACCGATGCCGGCGCGGGCGAGACGCGGCCAGTCGAACAATTCGCCGGGGTCGGATTTGCGGTCCGGCGCGATATCGGAATGGCCGACAACCCGATAAGGCGGGATCCGGTTTCGGGCGATGATGTCCCGGCAGAGTTGTTCGACCGCCGCCATCTGCGCCTCGGGAAACCGCCGATACCCCCATTCATGGCCGGGATTGACGATCTCGACGCCGACCGAGACAAAATTGAGGTCAGCCTCGCCCTGCCAGCACGACACCCCGGCGTGAAACGCGCGGCGCGCTTCCTGAACGAGCCGCCAGAGGGCGCCGTCTTCCTCTACGAGGTAATGGGAGCTGACCCGGGCCGAGGGATCGCACAGCCGGTCGAGCGCCGCGGCGCCGCTCTGCATCCCGGTATAGTGCAGCACCAGCATGTTGATCGGCCGCAGGTTCGGTGGCTCGCCGCGGCTGCCATGGTTGGGCGAGGGCCGCTCGCGGACAACGAGGGTGCTCACGCCGGCGGGGCCCCCGCCTGACACGCGTTCCGGGGATCGCGCGCATCGGCGATGATCCGAGGGATGGGGTTCATGCTTCCCGCTCGATAACCCAACCGATCGCTTCCGCGCCTGAGCCTGTCATGGCAAAGATGGACAGGTAACGGCATACTAAATTTAGGGAGCGTTTCGGCAAAGCGTTTTGGCAACCCGCCGCCGACCGGATTTTTATCTTGATTCCTGTATCATGGGCTTACCGCCGCCGGGAGATCCCGGCGGTCCGACCCGAGAGGGCGGCAGGACCAGGATACCGCCGGTTCCGATAGGGCGGTCGGCTTGCGGAGAAACGTCGATGTACGGATCGAGTGTATCGCTGCGGCAGGTTCTCCGACGCAGCCGGTTGTTCGCGCGGCTCGGCGACAGCGAGATCGACGCAATCCTGGCGCATGCGACCGTCGCGCGCCAGGCCGAGGGCGACCAGATTTTCGCCAAGGGCGATCCGGGCAACAGCATGATGGCGGTGCTCAAGGGCCGGGTGATGATCAGCGCCCCCTCGCCTGACGGCAGGCAAGTGGTGCTGACCGTCATGCGCGAGGGCGAGGTGTTCGGCGAAATCGCGCTACTCGACGGCAATGAGCGCACCGCGGACGCGACCGCGATGAGCGATAGCGAGCTGTTGGTCGTGCCGCGGCGCTCGCTTCTGGCGTTGCTCGAGCGCCGGCCCGATCTCTGCATCGATTTGTTGATCGTATTGTGCGAGCGATTGCGGCGGACCAACGAGCAGGTCGAGGATCTCGCCTTCCTCGACCTCGAAGCGCGGATCGCCAAGGTCCTGATCCGGCTCGCCGAGGAGAACGGCGCAGGCCGCGCGCCAACGGGGCCGGTCGGGGTCAAGATGTCGCAACGTGCGCTCGGCGAGCTGGTCGGCGGTTCGCGCGAAAGCGTCAACAAGCACCTGCAGGACTGGAAGCGCTCCGGGATCATCGCGATCGAGAAAGGCGCGATCGTCATCCGCGATCTCGCGGCGCTGACCGCGCTCGCCTGAGGCGCTCTGCGGCCTCCAATGGCCTTCGCGAGGCGCCCGGAAGTTTTCGTAAATTTTTTACGCGCACCTGTGAAGGGCCTCACACGCTACCGTAACCATTCCCGACGATAATACCCCTGACATCGGGCGAATCCGCCCGAACCCGCGCCGATCCGGCGCATCGAATTGGGGGCAGATCGTGGATCGTCTTTCCGCCGAGCAGTCCCGCACCGCTAGCGGCTTCATCGCTCCCCCCGGTTCTGAGCCTCACCGGCGCACGACAGAACGCGGAGGCATGAAAATGACCCGCAACAGCTCGCTGATCAGCGATCTTGAGACCCGCCGCAACACGCTCGGCTGGTCCCTCAAGGAACTGAGCGATCACTGCGGTATCGGCGCGACGTTCCTCGGCGATTGGGAGCACGGCCTCGGCTCGCCGCGATTTGACGAGATCGAGCACTGGGCTGCGGCACTGGGCCTCACATTGGAATTGGTTCCGACCGAGAGCACCAGCCAGCACGGGCTCCTCGTCGATTGGGACAAACGCTGCATCAAGGTCGACGGCAGCCCGATCCGCCTGACGCCCATGGAGTGGAAAGCCCTCGAACGCCTGGCCAGGACGCCGGGCGAGCTGGTCACCCATCAGGCACTCTTCCGTCACCTCTATGGCGATGATCGGCAGCACCGGGCTCAGTCAACCGCGGTGCGCGTGCTGATCACCAAGCTGCGCCGGCTGCTCCCGGTTCGGATCGAGGCGCGATGGGGCCAAGGCTACATGATTAACGGTCTGACACCGTCAGCACCGGAGGCTCAAATCGCCAATGACACCGCCGCGCCGCAGCCGGCTGTCGGGGCGGCAGCGTGCGACGTCACTGCCGCCACGCCGAAGACGGCGCCACGCGATCCGCCGCCGCTCCGTCGGGAACTCACCGACCTTGGCGAGACCGGGATGCGGCGCGTTGGTGCGCCAGCCCACCTCGGCCCGCGCCGTGCCGAGGAACTCGGGGTCATCGAGCGGTTCCTCGCCGAGCGCGGCGTGACGCGGTGTCCCGACCTGACGACGATCCAGCAGTCACCGCTGCCGACGCTGATCTGGGACAAGATGAAACGCAAATGGGTGCGGCCGTCGGCCAACGGTCAGGCGCCGGGTTAACCGCAGCACACACAATCGACCGAGAACCACGCCCGGATGCGGCGTGGTTCTCGGCGTTGATGAGGTCTCTTCTTCGGTTTGCCGCGGCTCGGCTCTATGATTGCGCCGGGTTGGGCCGGCGAGGCGGGAGCCAATGCGGCGCTTCGATGCGATCGTGATCGGCGGCGGGCTGGTCGGCACGGCGATCGGCCATGGCCTTACCGGCGCCGGGCTCGCGGTGGCCCTCCTCGACGAGGGCGATGTTGCCTATCGCGCCTCGCGCGGCAATTTCGGGCTCGTCTGGGTGCAGAGCAAGGGCCTGGGCGCGCCGCATTATCAGCGCTGGACGCGAGCCTCGGCCGAGGCATGGCCGCTCTTTGCCGCCGAACTGCAGGAATGTACCGGGATCGAAATCGGGCACGAGCGCAACGGCGGGGTCCAGCTCTGCCTGAGCGAGGAGGAGCTCGCTAAGCGCCACGCCATGATGGAGCAGATGCGCGCGGAGGCCGGCAATTTCGGCTTCGAGTACAAGATGCTCGATCACGCCGAATTGGCCGCAATGTTACCCGGGCTCGGCCCCGCGGTGGCCGGGGCCTCGTGGACGCCCTATGACGGCCATGTCAACTCGCTCGCCCTCTTTCATGCGCTGCACAAGGGGTTCGCCGCCGCCGGCGGGACGTACCTTCCGAACGGCACCGTGACCGCGGTGACGCCCGCGCCCGGCGACTTTCGCGTCGAGATCGGCGGCGAGACACTCGGCGCGCCAAAGATCGTGCTCGCCGCGGGGCTCGGCAACGCCGCCTTGGCGCCGCGCTTCGGGCTCAACGCGCCGGTGCGCCCGCAGCGCGGCCAGATCCTCGTTACCGAACGCACCTCGCGGGCCTGGCCGATCCCCTTGGGCAGCATCAGGCAGACGCCGGAGGGCAGCATTCTCCTCGGCAGCAGCGAAGAGGATGTCGGGTTCGACACCTCTCAGAAGCCCGAGATCATGCAAGCCATCGCGCGCCGCGCGGTTTTGTCGTTCCCCTGGCTCGCCGAGCTGCAGATCGTGCGCGCCTGGGCGGCCCTCAGGGTGATGCCGCCCGATGGCCTGCCGATCTACGACCAGTCCGAGCGCTTCCCGGGCGCCTTCACCGCCAATTGCCACAGCGGCGTCACCCTGGCGGCGGCGCATGCCAAATTGTTCGCGCCGATGATTGCGACGGGCGCGCTCGCCCCCGTTCTGGCGCCGTTTTCCGCCAAACGCTTCGATGTTCCGGAAGCGGCCTGACAGCCGGCCCGCGACCATTGCCGTCGAGGTCGAGGGCCGCATCGTCATGGTCCCGCCGGGCGCCTCGGCCGCCGCCGCGGTGCTGATCGCCGGCCACTCCAGCTTCCGGGAGACGCCACTCGGGCATCACGAGCGCGGGCCCTATTGCATGATGGGCATCTGCTTTGATTGCCTGGCCGAGATCGACGGCGTCCCCAACCGGCAAAGCTGCATGGTCGCCGCGCGGCCCGGCATGCGCATCCGCCACCAGAAGGGCGCGCGCGTGATCGAGATGAAATGACCCTCGATCTCGCGATCATCGGCGCCGGACCGGCCGGGATGGCGGCGGCGGCGCTGGGTGCCGAGCTTGGCCTCGACACGCTGCTCATTGACGAAGCGGACGCTCCCGGCGGGCAGATCTATCGCGGCATCGAGCATGCCCCGGAGGCATCGCCGCTCGGCCCCGACACTCTGGCCGGGCGCAAGCTGGTAGCGGAGTTTCGTGCCTGCACGTCGCGCTATCGGCCGGGCACAACGGTGTGGCACATCGACCCCGACGCGTCCAGCGGCGGCACGCTGTCGCTGGCCGCCGACGGCAAGAGCGAGACGGTCGCGGCGCGGCATATCCTCATCGCGGCTGGCGCGATCGAGCGCGCCGTGCCGATCCCGGGCTGGACGCTGCCGGGCGTGATGACCGTCGGGGCCGCGCAGATCCTCTT
>JBARKH010000195.1:0-2698 GCA_049801295.1 Allostellaceae bacterium
TCCGCGTCGGTGAAGTCCCGCAGCGAGCCGGCGGCGCCGAACAAAGCCTCACGCAAAGCCGCCGCCCGCGCGCTCGTCGCGGGCAGCAGCTGCATCAGTTCATGAAGAACCTCGAAATCGTATTGCAGGGCGAAGAGCTGCGGATGCTTCAGCGCAATGACCGCTTCGCTGAGCTTCCCGTTGTTGCGGCGCACGCCGAACAGATCGTTGGCGCCGGCCTCGACCCAGATCTCAACCCGCTCACCGCCCTCGGCCGGCGCGCGCACCGGCACGACCCGCTTTCCCGGCCCGCCATGCGGCGGGGTAGCGGCCGAATGAATGCTGGTCAGCCCGAGAACCGGGCGGCCCTCCGCATCGACCAGGCAGCCCTCGCCGCTGATGTCGACCAAGAAGACGACGTCCTGGCCGGCGGCACAGCTGGGCACCGTGCCGGTAAACAGAAACCACGCGCAATCGAAGGCCGCTTCGCTCCATTGGTCGCCCGGGGACAGACGGAGCTCGCGGCCGTCGCGCC
Organism: Allostellaceae bacterium; assembly: GCA_049801295.1. Lineage (GTDB taxonomy): Bacteria > Pseudomonadota > Alphaproteobacteria > ATCC43930 > CGMCC-115725 > DATARH01. The sequence continues at coordinate 515 of JBARKH010000195.1, forward strand.
GGTTGGCAAAGGGTACCGGCTCCGGGGTCACCCAGGCGGTCGTGGCGAGGGCCGCCAGCGGCGTATAGACAGAGGATTTGATGCGGTGCTCGACTTCGTCGAACGAAGCCCGGCCGGTCGCGGGACGATAGGGCATCGGGCCTCCGTGGCGGCGCGCGCGTTCGCGGGCTCGTCAGCCCCCGAGCGGGAGTGGGGGCAGCGCGCCGGCCGGACTATGCCTGCGCCTACTCGTCGGCGGCAATATCTCCGGGCGCAGCCATCATCGCCTGGGCGACAAGGCCCGCATTGTCGCGGATCGCGTGCTCGATCTGATCGCTGATTTCCGAATTTTCCAGCAAATAGAGCTTGGCGTTTTCGCGGCCCTGGCCGATCCGCCGACCGTCGTAAGAGAACCACGACCCCGATTTCTCGACGACGCCGGCCTGGACGCCGAGGTCGATCAACTCGCCGCGCTTGGAAATCCCCTGGCCGTACATGATGTCGAAATCGACGACCTTGAACGGCGGCGCCATCTTGTTCTTGACCACCTTGACCCGGGTCTGGTTGCCGATCACCTGGTCGCGGTCCTTGATCGCGCCGATGCGGCGGATATCGAGCCTGACCGAGGCATAGAATTTGAGCGCTTGGCCGCCGGTCGTGGTTTCCGGGCTGCCGAACATGACCCCGATCTTCATACGGATTTGGTTGATGAAGACGACCATCGTGCGCGAGCGCGAGATGGAGCCCGTCAGCTTGCGCAGGGCCTGGCTCATCAGGCGCGCATGCAGCCCCATGTGACTGTCGCCCATCTCGCCCTCGAGTTCGGCGCGCGGCACCAGCGCCGCGACCGAATCGATGACCAGCACGTCGATCGCCCCGGAACGCACCAGCGTGTCGGCGATCTCGAGCGCCTGCTCGCCGGCATCGGGTTGCGAGATCAGGAGATTGTCGATATCGACCCCGAGCTTCTTCGCATAGGGCGGGTCGAGCGCGTGCTCGGCGTCGACAAAGGCGCAGGTGCCGCCGCCCTTCTGCGCTTCGGCGATGACATGGAGCGCCAGCGTCGTCTTGCCCGAGCTTTCCGGGCCATAGATCTCGATGACCCGGCCGCGCGGCAACCCGCCGATGCCGAGCGCGATGTCAAGACCCAGGGAGCCCGTCGAGATCACATCGATATCGGATGGCGCCTCGCGCGAGCCGAGCTTCATGATCGAACCCTTGCCGAAGGCGCGCTCGATCTGCCCGAGGGCCGCGTCCAAAGCCCGCTGCTTGTCCATCACATCCTTGTCCAAAAGGCGCAACGCGGTCTGCATGATCCCGCTCCCTTCCTTATTCCACACCGGGCAGGCCCGCGCAACGCGCGGCGGAACACAATGTACTTGATTTGTTCCCGCTTTGCAATGACCCAAATCGCCGGTTGCGCGAAATCGCCTTCGCGGCAGGCCCGCCGGATGCCGGACTAAGACTAATCGGCAAGTGCCCCGCTGAAGGGTTGATTCAGCGCTGAAAAGCCCCATGCTTAAGTCGCTTGCTGTTGTCATTTTCGCGCGGAGCCCAGAGATGTTCATCCAGACCGAGCAGACGCCGAACCCGGCCACGCTGAAATTCCTGCCCGGCTGCACCGTGATGGAGTCGGGCACCGCCAATTTCCCCGAGCGTGGCGCGGCGGAGCGCTCGCCGCTCGCCGTGCGCCTGTTCGAGTTGCCCGAGGTTACCGGCGTGTTTCTCGGCACCGATTTCATCACCGTCACCAAGAATGGCGACACCGAATGGCATCAGCTGAAGCCGGCGGTGCTCGCCGCGATCATGGAGCATTTGACCGCCGGCCGGCCGGTCATCATCGGTGAGGCGAGCGCGACGGCCGGCGATGCCGCGCCCGAGGACGACGAGATCGTTGCCGCGATCAAGGAGCTCCTGGAAACCCGGGTGCGCCCGGCGGTGGCGATGGATGGCGGCGACATCACCTTCGAGGATTTCGAGGACGGCATCGTGTACTTGCACATGCAGGGCTCGTGTTCGGGGTGCCCCAGCTCGACCGCCACGCTCAAGGCGGGGATCGAGAACATGCTTCGGCATTACATACCCGAGGTCACCGAGGTCCGCGCCATCTGAGCGGCAGCGCACCGATCCTCCTGGCGATCGAGCCGGTTCTTCTCGCGCCAGCTCTTCTCGCAATCGAGACCGCCGGATCGGCCTGCTCGGCGG
>JBARKH010000196.1:0-11530 GCA_049801295.1 Allostellaceae bacterium
GAACGACATGAGCCGCGAGCTCGGGATTGGTGGCCAGGGGCGGCAGCGCCGCGACAAGCGCCCGCCGCTCGTAGTCGAGCGCGCCGATCCGGCGTTGCAGCGCGTTCGCCTCGTCGAACTGGAACGCCGACATCGCCAGATCGTGCTGCGCCTGGAGGCCGGTCAGTTCCCGGTCGAGATCGGCGAGGCGGGCGCGCTTCGTTGCGAGGTCGTCTGTCGCGTTCAACTCGTCCACAAACCGTCATCCCGGCGAAAGCCGGGACCCATCGTGCCGCAAACTCGGCTATGTGGAAACATGGATCCCGGCTTTCGCCGGGATGACAACCGGGGTGGATGCACGGTGGAGATCAGGTTTCCAGCACGATCTTGCCGGCGTGGCGGCGCGACAGGAGCGCCTGCATCGCCGCGCCGGCCTCGGCGAGCGGGAAGGTTTTCGCGACGACCGGCTTCAGCCGTCCCTTTTCCCACCAGCGCAGCAATTCGGCGAGGTTGCGGCTGACGAGTACCGGGTCGCGCGCCGCCTGCGCGCCCCAGACGACGCCGATAACCGAGATGTTCTTCACCAGGATCAGATTGGCCGGCACCGCCTGGATGCGGCCGGCGGCGAAGCCGATGACCAGCATCCGCGCTTCCCAATTGACCGCGCGCAGTGCCTGGTCGAACGCGTCGCCCCCTACGGGGTCGAAGACGACGTCGGCGCCGAGCCCCAGGGTCAATTCGCGCACCCGGTCGCGGATGCTCTCGGCCTGGTAATCGATCAATTCGTCGGCGCCATGGGCGCGCGCGACTGCGAGCTTGTCCGGTCCGCCGGCAGCGGCGATGACCCGGGCGCCCAGCTCCTTGCCCACCTCGACCGCGCTCAACCCCACGCCGCCGGCAGCGCCGAGGACGAGGAGCGTTTCGCCCTTCGCCAGATGGCCGCGATGGGTCAGCGCGAAATGCGCGGTGCCGTAGGCCACCGGAAAGGCCGCGGCGGTGACGAAATCCATCGCGTCGGGGATCGGCACGACCGCATCGGCGTTGACGGTGATCTCCTCGGCATAAGCGCCGCCAAAGCGCAGCACCGCCAGCACCCGCCGGCCGGGCTGCAAATGCTTCACCTCATCGCCGATCTCAATGACTTCGCCGGCGGCTTCGAGACCGGGGGTGAACGGGAACTCGGGCCTCACCTGGTATTTGCCGGCGATCATCAGCGTGTCGGCGAAGTTGACCCCGCAGGCGCGTACCCGGATGCGCGCCTCATTGGGCCGCAGCGGCGGGCGCGCCGCCTCGTCGAGCCGCAGCGTTTCGGGGCCGCCCCATTCGCGGCAGAGGATTGCTTTCACGGCCCCCTCCTTGGCAATTCGGCCAGAGGATAGCCGAAGGGCGGGGCAGGGGGAGGCAAAATGCACCTTGTGACAACTTGACACTTTCGGGCGGCGGACCGCCAACTTGCCAAGCGTGTTAGGGGAGGCGCGGCCATGAGTGTGTCCGACCGGAACCGGAAATTCGCGGCCGGCCTGGCCGCTGCTCTGGCGCTCGCCGGCGGCTCGGCCTCGGCACAAAAGTCAGGCGGCATCTTCCGGATGCAGCATTTCGACAGCCCGGCTTCCATGTCGATCCTCGAAGAGGCGACCCGCGCCGCCGAGCAGCCGGCGATGGCGGTGATGAACAACCTCGTCCTCTACGACCAGCACGTCGCGAGCAACAGCCTGGAGTCGATCGTTCCCGATCTGGCGACGAAGTGGGAGTGGAGCGAGGACGGCAAGGAGCTGACGTTCCCGCTGCGCCAGGGCGTCAAGTGGCACGATGGCAAACCGTTCACCGCCGCCGACGTCAAATGCACCTTCGACCTGCTGATGGGCAAGGGCCAGGACAAGCTGCGCATCAACCCGCGCAAGTCCTGGTACAACAATGTGGAGGACGTGACCACGCGCGGTGATTACGAGGTCACTCTGCACCTGAAGCAGCCGCAGCCGGCGCTGCTGGCGCTGCTGGCATCGGGGTGGTCGCCGATCTATCCCTGCCACGTCCCGGCGGCGCAGATGCGCCAGCACCCGATCGGCACCGGCCCCTTCAAATTTGTCGAATTCAAGCCCAACGAGCACATCACGGTGGTGCGCAACCCGGATTACTGGAAACCGGGCCGGCCTTATCTCGACGGCATCGAATTCACGATCATGCGAGAGATCGGGCCGCGCAACCTGAGTTTCTTCGCCGGCAAGTTCGACGCCATCCCGCTGGGGGTGTCGATCCCGACGCTGAAGGACTTCAAGGCGCAGGCGCCGCAGGCGATCTGCCAGCAGTACATCGCCAACGTGCCGCGCACGATGCTGATCAACCTGCACAAGCCGCCGTTCGACAACATCGAGCTGCGGAAGGCGATGGTCCTGTCGCTCGACCGCAAGGCCTTTGTCGACATCCTCAGCGAGGGCACTCCGAACGGCATTGGCGCGAACATGCTGCCGGCGCCCAACGGCGTGTGGGGGATGCCCCCGGAAGTGTTGGAGACGCTGCCGGGCTACGGTTCCGATGTGGCGAAAAACCGCGCCGAAGCCAAAACGATTATGGAAAAACTGGGTTATGGGCCGGACAAGCGGTTGGCGATCAAGATATCGACGCGGAACTTTCCCGCCTGGCGCGACCCGGCGGTGATCCTGTCTTCGCAGCTAAAGGAGGTCTACATCGACGCCGAGCTCGAGTTCGTCGACACCGCGCTCTGGTATCCCAGGATGGTGCGCAAGGACTACACGGTCGGCGCCGTACCGATCGAGAGCGGCGTCGACGACCCGGACCAGATGTTCTACGAGAACTACTACAGTGGCGCCGGACGCAACTACGCCGGTTACAGCGACTCTGCGACAGACAAGCTGATCGACCAGCAATCGATGACAGCGAACCCTGCGAAGCGCAAGGACATCGTCTGGCAAATCGAGCGCAAGCTGGCGGAAGCCTATTTCCGGCCGGTCACCTTCTATCCGGCCGGGGCGTCGTGCCGGCAGCCCTATGTGAAGGGTTGGACCCGCATGACCAACAGCATTTACAACGAATGGCGGTTCGAGGACGTCTGGCTCGATAAATAGGCCCGAGGCCGTCCGAGCGGCCGAATCGACCGATGCCAGCGGACGTGTTAGGGTCAAGGGGGCCGCCGCTTTGACATAACAAACCGCGCGCCGGTCGCATGACGGAAGATCGGGAGGATTGCGTTGGGAGCCTATGTGGTACGACGCTTCGGCCTGATGCTGCTGACGCTCGTCGGCATTTCGATGATCATCTTCGTGCTGCTCCGGCTGACGCCGGGCAACATCGCCGACATCCTGTTCGATGCCGGGGGCTTCGTCGATCCCACCGACAAGGCGCGGATCGAAGCCGATCTCGGGCTCGACCGGCCGATCCCGGTGCAATACGCCGTGTGGATCGGCGGGTTGTTGAAGGGCGACCTCGGCTATTCCTACCAGACCGAGCGGCCGGCCATCGAGGAGATCGCGCCGCGGATCCCGATCACGGCGCGGCTGGCGGGGCTGGCGCTCACATTTTCGGTGCTGATCGGGGTGCCGCTCGGCGTCATCAGCGCGGTCAAGCAGAATACCTGGCTCGACTATGTGCTGCGGGTGATCAGCCTATCGGGGCTGTCGATGCCGGCGTTTTGGCTGGGTCTCTTGATCCTGATGGCGTTTGTCGCGTTTTTCGGCACGATCCCGATCTATAGCGACGAGCCGGTGGGGTTCTGGAACACCCTTTTGATGTATAGCGTGCCGGCGGCGGCGGTCGGCTTCCGCAGCTCGGCCTTGATGATGCGGCTCACCCGCTCCTCGATGCTCGAAGTGTTGCGGCAGGACTATATCCGCACCGCCCGCTCGAAGGGCGCCTCCGAGACCACGATCAATTACTACCACGCGCTCAAAAACGCGCTCCTGCCGGTGGTCACCGTGATCGGCATCGAGGCGGCCTTTCTTTTGGGCGGGCTCATCGTCACCGAGACGGTGTTCAACATTCCGGGGGTCGCGCGCTTTCTCGTCGAGGCGGTACGCTGGCGCGATTATCCGATGGTTCAAAATCTCGTGATGTTCATCGCGATTGTCGTCGTGTCGATCAACTTCATCATCGACATGCTGTACGCCTATCTGGATCCGCGCATCAAATACGCCGACTAGAACCGGATGCTGGCCCCCGATCGGGAGACCCTAGAGTGAGCACGCTCGATTTTCAGGCCGAACTGAGCGCAGCGGGCGCCAATGTCAAAAGCCGGTGGGGGGCGGTTCGCTTCTTCATCCGGCGCTATCCGCTGGGCGCGGCCGGCGCGGTCATCATGACGATCTTCGTCTTTGCCGCTATCTTCGCGCCCTACATCACGGTTTACGATCCGCTGTCGACCAATGCGGCGGCCTCGCTCGCCCGGCCGGGCGCGGCGCATTGGCTCGGCTGCGACTTCATGGGCCGCGACGTCTATAGCCGGATCATCTACGGCGCGCGCATCTCGCTGATGGTGGCTTTGGGCTCGATGCTGCTCGGCTCCGGGCTCGGGGTGACGATCGGGCTCCTGTCAGGCTACCTCCTCGGCTGGTTCGACCTGATCACCCAGCGCGTTTTGGAGATGATGCAGTCGCTGCCGCTCCTCGTCATGGCGATCATCATGGCCGCGGCGCTCGGGCCCAGCTTGCGCAACACGATCTTCGCGATCGCGATTCCCTTGGTGCCCTATGTCGCACGCGTCATCCGCGCCAATACGCTGAGCTTGCGCGAGCAGCCCTTCATCGAGGCCGCCAAGGCGATCGGGATGAGCGATCGCCGCATCGCGATCCGCCATATTCTGCCGAACACCCTGGCGCCGCTCATCGTGCTGGCGACCGCGCAGATCGGCTCGGTCATCCTCATTGAGGCCTCGCTCTCCTTCCTCGGCCTCGGCGTCCCCGAGCCGCACCCGTCCTGGGGCCGGATGCTGTCGGAATCGGCGGCCGAATACGTGCGCACCGCCCCCTGGCTGGTGATTTTCCCGGGCGCGGCGATCAGCTTTGTGGTGTTCGGCACCAACCTCCTGGGCGACGCGTTGCGCGACCTGCTCGATCCCCGGCAGCGCAGCTGAGACACCGGTTTACCGACGCACTTTGGAGAGGGGTCACGTGGCGACAGGGAGCGAGGCAAAGCCGGCGGACTACACGCCGCTGACGCGCCCCGGCCACAATGCCGAGACGGTGCTCGAGGTCGAGGGCCTGCGCACCTACCTCTTCACCCGGCTCGGCGTCGTCAAGGCGGTCGACGACGTTTCCTTCGCGGTGCGGCGCGGCGACACCTTGGCGATCGTCGGCGAATCGGGCTGCGGCAAGACGATGACGGCGCTCTCCTTGCTGCGCCTGGTGCCCAACCCGCCCGGCCGCATCGTCGCCGGCTCGATCAAGATCGACGGCAAGGACCTCGTCACGCTCGACGAAGCGGAGATGCGCGACATCCGCGGCAACGAGATCTCGATGATCTTCCAGGAACCGATGACCTCCTTAAACCCGGTCATGACGATCGGCGCCCAGATCAGCGAAACCATCCGGCTCCATGAGGATCTGTCGAAAGCCGCGGCGCTGGAAAAAACCATCGAGATGCTGCGCCTGGTGCGCATTCCAGAGCCGGCGCAGCGCGTCAAGGAATATCCGCATCAATTGTCCGGCGGCATGCGGCAGCGCGCGATGATCGCGATGGCGCTCGCATGCAACCCGCGCGTCCTCATCGCCGACGAACCGACGACCGCGCTCGATGTGACGATCCAGGCGCAGATCCTCGACCTCATCCTCGATCTGCAGAAAAAGCTCGGCACCGCGGTGGTGCTGATCACCCACGATCTCGCGGTCGTCGCCGAGACCGCGCAACACGTCATCGTCATGTATGCCGGGAAGAAGGTCGAAGAGGCCGATGTCGAGGAGCTGTTCGCGGCGCCCCTGCACCCCTACACGCACGGCCTCTTGGCCTCGATCCCGCAGCTGGCGGTGATGGCCGGCGAGAATGCCGGAAACACATTGGCGAATGGCCGGCTGAAGGAGATCCCCGGCCTGGTGCCGGCCTTGACCAATCTGCCGCCAGGCTGTTCGTTCGCGCCGCGCTGCGCGTTTGCCGACGAGCGTTGCCGCTCGTTTTATCCGCCCTACGAGCAAAAGCGCCCGGGCCACTGGGCCGCCTGCTGGCATTCCGAGCGGCTTTATGGCTGAACCCGCTGCGTCCGGTCCGGGCCACAACCGCGCGCCGGTGCTCGAAGTCGTCAATTTGAAAAAGCATTTCCCGGTCAAGAAGGGGGTGCTGCGGCGTACTGTCGGCCAGGTCTATGCGGTCGACGACGTCTCCTTCGCGATAGGCGAGGGTGAGACCCTGGGCCTTGTCGGTGAATCGGGCTGCGGCAAGTCGACGGTGGCGCGCACCGTGCTGCGCCTCATCGAGCCGACCGCCGGGTCGATCCGGCTCGACGGGCATGACGTGACCCGTCTCGGCAAATCCGAGATGCGGCCCTATCGCCGGCAGATGCAGATGGTCTTCCAGGACCCGTTCTCCTCGCTCGATCCGCGCATGTCGGCGGGCGACATCGTCGGCGAGCCGCTCCTGGTGCACGGCATCGCCCACGGCAGGGAAAGGGAGGGGCTGGTCGGCGACCTCTTCGACCAGGTCGGCCTCCGGCGCACCCAGATGAACGCCTTCCCGCACGAATTTTCCGGCGGCCAGCGGCAGCGCATCTCGATCGCCCGGGCATTGGCATTGAACCCCAAGCTGATCGTCGCCGACGAGCCAGTCTCCGCCCTCGACGTCTCGATCCAGGCCCAGGTCATCAATTTGATGATGGATCTGCAGCGCGAAAAGCGGCTCAGCTATCTCTTCATCGCGCACGATCTCGCGGTCGTCGAGCACATCAGCCACCGCATCGCCGTCATGTATTTGGGGAAAATTGTCGAATACGCCGACAAGAAAACCCTCTTCACCAATCCCCTCCACCCCTATACCGAGGCGCTATTATCGGCGGTGCCGGTGCCCAACCCGAAACTGAAGCGCGAGAAGCGCCTCCTCCAGGGCGACGTCCCGAGCCCGATCAACCCGCCCCCCGGCTGCGCCTTCCACACCCGCTGCCCCTACGCCTTCGATCGCTGCAAGGTGGACGCGCCAAAGCTGGTCGAAGTGAGCCCGGGGCACGGGGTGTCATGCCATCTGCGGGTGAATTGAGAATAAACAATCTGTCACCGTAAACCCGGCACGTTCGGGTCCCTGCGCGGGCAGGGAGCCATTCCGGCATCCGCGGCAGCCTTACAACGTCAGCGATGCCGAAAGATCAATCCAATGGGGTTACGGTGACAGTTTGCGCAATTGCGGCGACGACCGCGTCGACGGCTTGAGGTTGGGCAGCCGCACGCGCTCCGCCGCCCTCCAGTCGACATAGCCGCTCGAATCGAGAGTCTCCCGGAAGCGCCGCTCTTGCGCTTCGTCGCAGAATTGCGGCTGGGGCCTGGAGCCTGCTCCGATCAAATGCGATCACCCCCCAATCGTCATCCCCGGGCTTGACCCGGGGATCCACGTGGATGCCCACGGATCAAGTCCGTGGGCTGAAGGCCCATGGGTCAAGCCCGGCCATGACGAAGCAAAGGGGCGATACAATCTGATCGGACGCCGTTCTGGCTTTTCTGCTCGTAGCGGCGTCTTTCTCTTGATCCTGCCGATCGATACATCCATCTATAATCCGGTAATATTGCTAACTTGGCACAATGATGGGTATCCGAAAATTCCCTGCTCACGCGCTGAATTTTCCCTGCTCGGCGCAGGGAATTCCCTGCGCCATTCCCTGCTCCGTATCGGGAATTTCTGAGATAAATCTAATAAACTCAATCGGTTATGGCGGTGGTGCCGAAAAAATTCCCCGCTCGCAGGGAACTGTCCCCAGCGGCGGGCGCCAGATAGGCGCTCTCCCTCCCACGCCTGCGGCGTCGGCCCTTCCCTCTCCCGCATTACGGGAGAGGGGCTCATCACGGCAGCTTGGCGCTACGCGTTAATGCTTTGCAGCTCTTCGAGCCTGAGGCCGGTGTGGATCTTCTTCACCAGCTCTTCGGGATCGAAATCGATGCCGACCGGGTTTTTGTCGGTGGCCGAGCGCTGGCGCATGTAGTTTTGGCCCTCGATCGCGGTCTCGAAATTGTCGACCAGGAGCTCGACCTGGTTGCGGTCGGGGTCGTAATAGTACATCGAGGTCGTAACGCCGTGATTGACGCAGCGGTGCGGCGTGATCCCCTTGTCTTTCAGCTCGATGTACTGGTCGGCCAGATCGTCCAATGAGCCCATCGTGAAGGCGACGTGGTGGAGGCCAACTTCGCCCCCGGCGCGCGCGGTCTTGCCCTCGGCCGGCGCCTTGTCGGCGAGGGGGCCGGGATCGACAAAGGCCACCCGGTGGTGTTCGTCGTCGTAGCTGATAAAGGCGATCATCTTGTTCTGGTGCAGCAGCTGCGCGCCCAGCACGGTGCAATACCACTCGATCATCTGTTCGCGGCGGTTGGTCTGCAGCACGAGATGCGACAGCTTTTTCGGTGATGGCATGATGTCCTCCCTGGCAGGGGCAATGATGGCGCGATCGGTGCACGGACAGGCCCGAAAAGTCAATAACGCCGCGCATGGACGCCCGCGGCGGCGGTCCCTATGTTGGGGTGGGAGCCCGGTGCGGAGGTTGCATGACACAATTCGGCATCGGCCAGCCGGTTCGCCGCGTCGAGGATCGCCGGTTCCTCACCGGGCACGGCCATTATCTCGACGACATCGACCGGCCGCGCCAGGCCCACGCGGTGATGCTGCGCTCGCCGCACGCGCACGCCCGGATCCGGGCGATCGACACGGAAAGGGCGGCGGGGCCGGGCGTCCTCGCGGTCTTCACCGGGGCGGAGCTGGCCGGGGACGGCATCGGCACGGTCCCGTGCCTGAGCGGCGTTGCCAACCGCGACAAATCACCGATGGCGATGCCGCAGCGGCCGACGATCGCGGTGGACCGGGTGCGTCATGTCGGTGACACCGTCGCGATGGTCGTCGCCGAGACCGGCTCGATCGCGCGCGATGCGGCGGAGCGGATCGTCGTCGATTATGAGCCATTGCCTTGCGTCGTCGAAACCGGGCAGGCATTGGAGCCCGGCCGGCCGGCGGTCTGGGATCAGCATCCCGGGAATTTATGCTTCGATTGGGAGATCGGCGATGCCGCCGCGGTCGCGCGCGCCGCTGCCGCCGCGCACCATCATGTGTCGCTGAGCCTCGTCAACAACCGCGTCGTCGCCCATTCGATGGAGCCGCGCGGGGCGATCGGCGAATACGATCCGGGCGAGGACGCCTACACGCTGTGGAGTTCGACCCAGGGCTCGCATTTCGTGCGCAACATCCTCGCCGAGCACATCTTTCATATTCCCGAAAACCGCATCCGGGTGGTGACCCCCGATGTCGGCGGCGGGTTCGGGATGAAGCTCTTTCTCTATCCCGAGCACATCCTCGTGCTATGGGCGGCGAAAAAGCTCGGGCGCGCGGTCAAATGGATCCCCGATCGCTCGGATGCGTTCATGACCGATACGCAAGGGCGCGACAACCTCGCGCGGCTCGACCTCGCGCTCGACGACGACTACCGCTTTCTTGGGCTCAACGTCGAATTGACCGCCAATATGGGGGCCTATCTGTCGAATTTCGCGCCGGAGATCCCGACTTCGGCGGGCGCGGTCATGTACAGCGCGGTCTACGCGATCCCGGCGGTCCATGTCGGGGTCAAGGGCGTCTTCACCCATACCGTGCCGGTTGACGCCTATCGCGGCGCCGGCCGGCCGGAAGCCGCCTATGCGGTCGAGCGGTTGATCGAATTTGCCGGGCGCCAGCTCGGCGTGGCGGCTGACGAATTGCGCCGGCGCAACTTCATCACGCCCGCGGCGATGCCGTATACGACCCAACTCGGCCTCACTTATGACAGCGGCGATTTCGCCCGCAACCTCGATGACGCGCTCGCCGCCGCCGATACCGGCGGGTTTGCGGGAAGGCGCGCCGAGGCGCGGGCGCGCGGGCAGTATCGAGGGCTCGGCCACGCCGTCTATATCGAGCAATCCGGGTTTCCGCCCGACGAATTCGCCGAGCTGCGCTTCGATCCCTCGGGCGCGCTGACCCTCCTCATGGGCACGCAATCCTCGGGGCAAGGCCATCAGACCGCCTACGCCCAGCTCGCCGCGGAGAAGCTCGGGCTCCCGCTTGACAAGATCCGCGTGCTGCAGGGCGACACCGATGCGATCGGCTTCGGCCGCGGCACTGGCGGGTCGCGCTCGCTGCCGGTGGGCGGCGCCGCTCTCGCCCACGCCGCGGACAAGCTGATCCTCAAGGGCAAAAAGATCGCCGCGCATCTCCTCGAAGCGGCCGAGGCCGACATCGCCTTTGCCGACGGCCTCTTCGCGATTGCGGGCACCGACCGCACGGTGTCGATCGAGGCGGTGGCGCGCGCCGCCTTCAACCCGGCGCAATGGCCGCCGGGGGTGGAGCCCGGCTTTGCCGAAAGCGGCCACTTCACCCCGCCGGCGCCGACCTTCCCCAATGGGGTTCACGTCTGCGAGGTTGAGATCGACCCCGAGACCGGCCATATCGCGATCCTGCGCTACATCGTCATCGACGATTTCGGCGTGGTCGTCAATCCGCTGTTGCTCGCAGGGCAGGTGAACGGCGGCATCGCGCAAGGAGTGGGTCAGGCGATGCTCGAGCACTGCGTTTATGACGAGGAGAGCGGCCAGCTCCTCACCGCCACGCTGACGGACTACGCGCTGCCCCGCGCCGACGACCTGCCGGCGCTCGAATTCTCCTATAACGTCGTGCCCTGCCAAACCAACCCGCTCGGGGTCAAGGGCGCCGGCGAAGCCGGGGCGATCGGCGCCCCGCCGGCGCTGGTCAACGCCGTCGTCGATGCGCTGGCCGAGCTCGGCATCGGCCATCTCGACATGCCCCTGATCCCCGAGCGTCTGTGGCGCGCGATACGCGACGCCGCGGCGAGGGCGGCGTGATTGATGGCAGTAACGGCAACCCGCGTCCTTCGAGACGCGCCCTGCGCCCGCTCCTCAGGATGAGGTCAAGTTAATGATGGCATCAAAGAAGACGCTCATCCTGAGGAGCCCGCGAAGCGGGCGTCTCGAAGGACGCACGGCATGACGGACGCGCTGTTGGAGACCGCCCTGCGCGCCGCGCTTGCCGGGGGCGAGGCGGTGATGCGGGTTTACGCCGATCCGTTCGATGTCACCCACAAGGACGACAAGACGCCATTGACCGAGGCCGATCTCGCCTCCGAGCGGGTGATCGTGCAAATGCTGACCTCGACGTTTCCGGAGATCCCGGTGGTGTCGGAAGAGACCGTGCCGGAAGCCGGCTTCGCGTCGCCTGCCTCGCGGTTCTGGTGCGTCGACCCGCTCGACGGAACAAAGGAATTCGTCGCCCGCAACGGCGAATTCTCGATTCTGATCGGTCTCATCGAGGACGGTCGTCCGGTGCTCGGCGTCGTGCATGGCCCGGCGTTCGGGGTGACCTATACCGCGCATGGCGCCGGCAC
>JBARKH010000197.1:0-5762 GCA_049801295.1 Allostellaceae bacterium
AGCCCGGCCAGTTCCCAGCCCATCGTGCCGTTTTCGAGCGCCATGATGGGGTTCGCGAGCCCGGCGTTGCGCAGCGACTGGGCGCCGATGATGCTGCGCGTGCGCCCGGCGCAGTTGACGACGACGAGGCTCTCGGGCGATCGCACCCGGCCCGGCACGCGATAGACCAATTCGGCGCCCGGGCAGTCGAAGGCGCCGGGGATGCTCATGTTGCGGAATTCAGCCAGGGGCCGGCTGTCGACGATCAGTACCTCTTCGCCGGAGTCGATCCGCCGCTTCAGTTCGCTCGCGGCGATGTGCGGCGTCTTGCAGCGATGCTCGACCAGTTCGCCAAATGCCTTGCTCGGCACGTTGACCCCGGTGAAGAGCTCGAAACCGGCCGCCGCCCAGCCGCGCGCCCCGCCACTCATGACGAAAAGATCGACGTAACCCATCGCGGCGAGCTTGGCGGCGGCACGTTCGGCGAGGTCCTCCCCGTCCAAGGCTCCCGGGCCGCCGTCGAGGACAACGATCCGCGCGGCTTTGCGCGGCACCAATTGGCGGATCATCAGCTCAAGCCGGGAAAGCGGCACCGAATTGGCGAAAAACGGGTGGCCTTCGTCGGCAAAAACGCCCTCTTCGCGAACATCAATGAGCGCGATCTCGGCGCCGTCCTGCAGCATCGCGCGCGCCTCTTTCGGCGATACGCCGGTGATCGTCATCGCTTTCTCCTCGAAATGCGGCGGCGAGCATAGCAAGACCGGGCGCGCGCAGCCATGCCGGGAGCGCGCCGGCTTGCCGCGCCCGGTCCCCTGCGGAGTTGAACCGCGTGTCGCGCCTCCTTAGATCAACCGTCAGGATAGGAAGCAGCCCTGAGGCGAAAAATGGCCAGATCCGCCCCCTCCAATATCTCGTGGCTCGAGGGGTGGGAAGCGAAGGAGCCGACCGGCCGCGGCCGGCGCGAAGGCGAACGGCTGATGGCCTATTGGGAAGCAAAGCTCAAGGAACTCGGCGGCACGGTCACCGTCGCCGGGCTCGATCTCGCCGGAACCAACGGCAAGGAGTGGTCCAACCGGTTTCTGATCGCCGTCGATCCGGTGATCGAGCGATCCTCGCTCGTGCTCTACGGCCCCAGCTTCGCGCAGCTTCTCGGCCTGCCAGAGCAGCCGCGCACCGATCTGCCGATTTTGCGCCAGTTGCCGCGGCGCTATGTCGATCTGTTCCTACACGCCTGCGCCGAGGCGCAGGAGAAGATGGCGCCGGCGCGCATCGAAGGCGAGATCGAACGGGCCGACGGCCGAATCGAGCAATACCGCGCGATCTTCATCCCGGTCGGGGTGAAGCCGAATTCGCTGACCTGTTTCGCCTTTGGCGCCTTCAACAACCGGGTGATCGATCCGCGATAGCGCCCACCCCGAGTGCCGGACGACGATTCACATTGCCCGGCCTGGCGCGATGGCTCTACTAAGGTGGACCCATTCCGCTATTGCCGGGAGCCGTGCTGACCGCCATGCCCGAAGAGTTCTACCGCATCAAGCGCCTGCCGCCCTACGTCTTCGCCGAAGTCAACGGGTTGAAGGCGCAGGCCCGGGCCGCGGGTCGCGACGTCATCGACCTCGGCATGGGCAACCCCGACGGGCCGACCCCGCCGCATATCGTCGCCAAGCTCGTCGAGGCGGTGCAGAACCCCAAGACCCACGGCTATTCAACTTCGCGCGGCATCGCCGGGCTGCGCCGCGCGCACGCCGCCTATTATGCCCGCCGCTTCCAGGTCGAGCTCGATCCCGAACGCGAGGTCATCGTCACCTTGGGCTCGAAGGAGGGCCTCGCCAATCTCGCGCAGGCGATCACCGCCCCGGGCGACACGGTGCTCGTGCCCAACCCGTGCTACCCGATCCACGCCTTCGGCTTCATCATGGCGGGGGCTGCGGTGCGCCACGTGCCCATTGGCCCGGACGTCGATTTCCTCGGCGAACTCAAGAAGGCGGTACAGGAGAGCACTCCGGCCCCGCTGGCGGTCGTCCTCAACTTTCCGGCCAACCCGACGGCGCAGACGGTCGGCCTCGATTTCTACGGCGAGATCGTCGATTTCTGCCGCTTTCACAACATCATCGTGCTGTCGGACCTCGCCTATGCCGAAATCTATTTCGACGGCAACCCACCGCCCTCGATCCTCGAAGTGCCCGGCGCGCGCGACATCGCGGTCGAGTTTACCTCGCTCAGCAAAACTTACTCGATGGCCGGCTGGCGGATCGGCTTCGCAGTCGGCAACCAGCGGCTGATCGGGGCGTTGAGCCGGGTCAAATCCTATCTCGACTACGGCGCCTTCACCCCGATCCAGGTGGCCGCGACGGCCGCACTCAACGGCCCGCAGGAATGCATCGCCGAGATCCGCGAGCGCTACAAGGCGCGCCGCGATGTGCTGGTCGATGGCCTCAGGCAAGCCGGCTGGGAGGTGCCGCCGCCGGCCGCCTCGATGTTCGCCTGGGCGCCGATCCCACCCGAATTCCGCGGCATCGGCACCCTCGCCTTTTCCAAGCTCCTCCTCGAACGGGCCAATGTCGCGGTCGCGCCGGGCGTCGGCTTCGGCGAGCACGGCGAAGGCTTCGTGCGCATCGCGCTTGTGGAGAACCGCCAGCGCCTACGCCAGGCAACCCGCAACATCAAATCCTTCCTCGCCGGACGCAACGACCTCCCGGAACTGCGCCGCGCCGCGGCAGCTGCGGCGAAGTAGCGCCTGGGGAGCCGGCTTCTGAATCGTTGGCGTCGGTTGACCAGCGCTGTGCGTCCTTCGAGACGCCCGCTTGCGCGGGCTCCGCAGGATGAGGTTTTCTCTTAATGCCTTCACAAACTTATCCTCACCCTGAGGAGGCGCGAAGCGCCGTTTCGAATGCCGCGGGACCAGGATGCGGGCCGCCGTCCGCGCATTGACTTCACGCGCTCGCCTCCCTATCTTCCGGCGCTTCTGAAGGACCCGGTCATGAAAATCACCAATTCGTTGAAGACGTTGAAAAAGCGCGACAAGAACTGCCGCGTGGTGCGGCGCAAGGGGCGGGTTTTCGTGATCAACAAGGTCAATCCCCGGTTCAAGGCGCGCCAAGGCTGAGTTCGCCGGTCGCGGAACCGCGGCCATGGAAATGCCGCTCCCGGATGCCGCAATCATCGCCCGGCGCGACGAGATCGCGGCGGCGCTCCGCACGATCGTTCCCGGGGACGGCGTCATCGTCTCGGAACCGCTGCGCCGCGCTTACGAGTCGGACGGACTGACCGCCTACCGCCAGCCGCCGCTCGTCGTCGTCCTGCCTTCGACCGTCGGCCAGGTCGCGGACGTCTTGCGTTATTGCCAGGCCGAGGGCGTCAAGGTCGTGCCGCGCGGCGCCGGCACGTCGCTCTCCGGGGGCGCCTTGCCGTTGGCCGACGGCGTCCTCCTCGGCATGGCCAAATTCAACCGGATCCTCGATATCGACTACGACAATCGCTGCATCGTCGCCCAGCCGGGGGTCACCAACCTCGCAATCACCGGTGCGGTCGAGGGCGCCGGGTTTTATTACGCGCCCGACCCCTCCAGCCAGATCGCCTGCACGATCGGCGGCAATGTCGCGGAGAATTCGGGCGGCGTGCACTGCCTCAAATACGGCCTCACCACCAATAACCTCCTCGGCCTCGAGATCGTGATGCTCGACGGCGAGATCGTCCGCCTCGGCGGCAAGCATTTCGACGCCGGTGGTTACGACCTGATGGGGGTGATGACCGGCTCCGAGGGCCTCCTCGGCGTGGTCACCGAGGTCACCGTGCGCATCCTCCGAAAGCCGCCGACCGCGCGGGCCTTATTGATCGGCTTCGGCGCAATCGAGGATGCCGGCAATTGCGTCGCCGCGATCATCGGCGCCGGCATCATACCCGGCGGCATGGAAATGATGGACCGCCCGGCGATCCATGCCGCCGAGGCTTTTGTCCACGTCGGCTATCCGCTTGATGCCGAGGCCCTGCTGATCGTCGAACTGGACGGGCCGCAAGTCGAGGTCGACCACCTCATCGAAAGGGTCGAGGCGATCGCCCGCGCCAATCGCGCGCGCTCGATCAGGATCAGCCAGAACGAAGCTGAGCGCGTCGCCTTCTGGTCAGGCCGCAAGGCGGCGTTTCCGGCGGTCGGGCGCATCTCGCCCGATTATTACTGCATGGACGGCACGATCCCGCGCGCCCGCCTCGCGCAGGTGCTGGCGCGGATCCGCGAGTTGTCGGTGCAATACGGGCTGCGGGTCGCCAATGTGTTTCACGCCGGCGACGGCAATCTGCACCCGCTCATCCTCTACGACGCCAACCAGCCGGGCGAGATTGAGCGGGCCGAGGAATTCGGCGCCGACATCCTGCGGCTCTGCGTCGAAGTCGGCGGGGTCCTCACCGGCGAGCACGGGGTCGGCGTCGAAAAGCGCGACCTGATGGGGACGATGTTCGACGAAACCGATCTCGCCCACCAGGAGCGCCTAAAATGCGCCTTCGACCCCGACGGCCTCCTCAACCCCGGTAAGGTCTTTCCGCAGCTCCATCGCTGCGCTGAATTGGGCCGGCTCCACGTCCACGCCGGCCGTCTGCCCCACCCCGACCTGCCGCGGTTCTAGGCCGAAGGCGGCAGCTCGGCGAATTGCGGCAGATCGTCGGTAATCTCGAACCGCGGGCCTTGCTGCTCACGAAAATGTGGCTCTCCGGGCGAACGCCGGGATCACCGTCCAAGACTCCGAGGGCAATGCCCAACTCGGTGAGGGTCTGGGGATGATCCTTCGCCAGCCGCGAATACGGCTCGGCTCGGTTGAGGATCGGCGAGCCGCAGACGCGGCAAAAGCCGCGGCGATAGCCCGGCGTCGCCTCGTAGTAAGTCAACAGCTTCTCGCCCTGGATCCATTTGAAGTCGCTCCGGCGAACGCGAGCGCGGCTGCGAAATGCGGCTCCCTGCTGCTTGCGGCAGAGTGAGCAATGACAATTGAGCGGACGCATCAGAGGACCGGTGATTTCGTATTTGACGCCGCCGCGAGGGCAGCTGCCGCAAACCGCGCTCATGGCAAGACCTCCCCTGGCACTCGGCGCTCGAAGGCGCTAAGTCAAAGCATGACCCGCTTCGTCCCGAGCAGTCTAACCGAATTGCACGAAGCCGTCGGCGCCGCGCTGGCCGCAGAAGAGCCGATCGAGATTGTCGGCGGCGGGTCGAAGAAGGGGCTCGGCCGGCCGCTGCAGACTGCGCACACGCTCGATCTGTCGCGCCTTTCGGGGATCCGCGATTATGCGCCGAGCGAATTGGTGCTGACCGCCGGCGCCGCGACCCCGCTCGCCGAGATCGAGCATGCGCTTGAAGAAGCCGACCAGATGCTCGCCTTCGAGCCGCCGGATTGGCGCAGCCTCCTCGGCGTGCCCGAGGAGGACAGCGCCGGCCCGACCCTGGGCGGGATTCTCGCGACCAATCTCTCGGGTCCGCGCCGCATCAAGGCGGGCGCCGCGCGCGACCATTTTCTCGGCTTCCGCGCCGTCAGCGGCCGGGGCGAGGTTTTCAAGGCCGGCGGCAAGGTCGTCAAAAACGTCACCGGGTACGATCTCAGTAAGCTGATGGCCGGGTCCTACGGTACCTTGGCCGCGCTCGAAGAGGTCACCGTCAAGCTGTTGCCGCGCCCCGAAACGGTCGCGACGGTGCTCTTCGCCGGGGTCGAGCCGGTCGCCGCAACCCGGCTGATGGCGGCCGCGCTCGGTTCGCCGCACGAGGTCTCGGGCGCGGCCTACCTGCCGCCGGACATCGC
>JBARKH010000198.1:0-1696 GCA_049801295.1 Allostellaceae bacterium
GCCGCGTCGCGTCGAGCACTCCGAGCACCATCGGAATGCCGCGCTCGCGCGCGAGCGAAGCCAGATGCGAGGTCGAGCCGCCGAGCTCGGCAACGACGCCGCCGACCCGCGGCAAGATGTGGCTCAAGGCCGGCCCGGCGACGCGGGTGACCAGAATATCGCCCGGCGCGACACGGCTTAATTCGCATTCGCAATTGACCACCACGGCGCGGCCGGAGCCCCAGCCGATGCCGGCCGGGTGGCCGTTGAGGCCCGGATGCTTGAGCCAGATTTCGTCGGGTACCTGCGCCGGCGCGACGTGGAGCGGCCGCGCCTGCAACAGCTTGAAACCGGCATCGTCGAGCGCCCATTCGATCTCGACGGCCGTGCCGAGCACGTTTTCGCATTTGCGCATCAGGCGGCCGAGCGTGGTCGCCTGGCCGGCTTCCAGGCAGGGCGCGCTCACCAGCGCTTCCGGCACCTTTTGCGCGGCAGTCCCGGCGCCGTGCAGACAAGCCTCCCGGTGATGCTTACGGCCGGCTTCGTTCGAGCGCACGAAACCCTGGCGGGTGAGCACGACGCGGTCAGGCACCACTTCGCCCTGCGCGATCGCCGAGCCCAGTCCCCAGGTGGCGGAAATGAGCATCTGGCCGTCGGCGGTCTCGCTCAAACCGCCGCCCGAGGCGCGCGCATTGACCAGCGGCTGCACCAGCACCGCCATCGCGGTGTCGGCGGGATTTTGCTCGTGCTGCGCCATCGAGCGCCGCGCGGTCGTGGTCCACAGCGCCGCCCAGCAGGCGCGCAGGCTGGTGAGGAATTCCGCGTCGTCGCGCACGCCGAGGAAGCTTTCGAACTGTCCGGCGAAATTCGATTCCGGGCGATCCTCGATCAGCGACGACGAGCGCACCGCCGCCGGCTTGTCGGTATCCCACCACGCGGTGAGCACCTCGGCCAGCACGTCGGGCGCGACATCGCTTTGATAGAGCTTGAGCCGGATCTCGACTGCGAGCCGCCGCTGCGTCGGCTGATCGGCTGCGGGATAGGTGTCGATCATTTGGCCGAGGCCGAGATGCTGCACTTGGCGATGATAGGCATCGGCGGCGATGCAGAAGCCGCCCGGCGTCGGCAGGCCGGCGTACAAAAGCGCCGCCAGATTCGCTGCCTTCGGCCCGACGCGCTCGGGATCCGTCGCGGCGGGGTCGGAGAGGGGGATGATGAATGAGGCCAAGCTCATCTTTACCGGCTCATCGGTTAGCTCTCTCCTCCCCCGCTTGCGGGGGAGGGTAGGGAGGGGGCCATTGGCTCGCTTCCGACTTCCGGTGGGCCCCCACCCGGCGCGCTTTGCGCGCCCGACCCTCCCCCGCAAGCGGGAGAGGGAAGAATTTATCGCACGTGATCGCCGTAGCCGGGCAGCGGATCGACCACGGTGATCTGCTTGACCGGGAAGTTCGATACGATCTCGATGCCGTCTTGCTTCACGATCAGCATTTCTTCGATGCGCACGCCGTAATGGAATCTTTTGCCGTGCTGCGTTTCGAGCGCAAACGTCATGCCTTCCTTGATCTCGATCGGGTGATCGAGCGACCAGAAGCGCGAGATCACCGGCGGATCGTATTGGGCGAGGCCAAGACCGTGGCCCCACAAATTGGCGGCAGCCTGATCCTCGTCCTCGTAGCCCCAGGTCTCCATCGCCGACGGCCATTTTAGCGCAATGTCG
>JBARKH010000199.1:0-2083 GCA_049801295.1 Allostellaceae bacterium
GCCCTGAACCCGCGCCGCCCGGCGCACCCGGCTGGTTCGCGAGGGCCGGCGCATGAGCGGCGGCCAGATCGCCGCTCTGATCTTCGCCCTCCTCTTATTGCTGCCGGGAGGGTGTTTCCTGGTGTTCGGGATCGGCTTTCTCACCGACCCGCATAACTCGGACGTCTCAATGGTGATGCTGCCGATCGCGGCCGCCATCCTGGGCTTGGCCGGGCTCCTGTTTTGGGTCGCCATACGCCGGCGCCCTCTGGATCGCGGCGTCCCGCCGGACGCCCCGCCGCCCTGAAATGGCGCTGCCCGCCCGAGACCCGAGGGCGCGAGCATGACCGGCGGTCAGACCGCGGCGCTCGTCTTTGCTCTGCTCTTGCTGCTGCCGGGCGGGTGCTTCCTGGTGATGGGGATCGGCTTCGCCGGCGACGATGACCGAATGTTCCGGGAGGCAGCTCTGGTGATGCTGCCGGTTGCGGCCGGCATTTTGGTGCTGGCGGGGTTTCTGTTCTGGGTCGCATTCCGCCGCCGGCGGCCCGATCAAGGCGGTTCACCGGATGCGCCGGCATGAGCGGTGGCCAGATCGCAGCCCTGATCTTCGCCATTCTCTTGCTGCTGCCCGGCGGGTGCTTTCTGTTTTTCGGGATCGGCATCCCCGGCGGGTGGCCGCTGGCGCTGATCGCGGTCGCTATTTTCGCGCTGGCGGGGTTTCTGTTCTGGGTCGCCTTCAGGCGTCGACCCGGCCTGTCGGCGCCGCCCGATGTGCCGGAGTGCTGACCTTTCAATCGCGGGCGCGATTTCCCACATGATCCCATGCCAGACGGTCGGATGGCCGCTCTTTGCATTTTGCGGGGAGAGGAAAGTCCGGGCTCCACGGAGGTACGGTGCCGGGTAACGCCCGGCGGGGGCGACCCCAGGGAAAGTGCCACAGAAAACATACCGCCAAGCCCGCCCGCTTCGCTAATAACGAACGGGCGTGCGGCAAGGGTGAAATGGTGCGGTAAGAGCGCACCGCGCCGCCGGCAACGGCGGCGGCAGGGAAAACCCCACCGGGAGCAAGACCAAGTAGGAGCGGCAGGTGGCCTCGGCTTTGCCGGCGCCGCCGGGCGGACCTTCCGCGCCGCCGCTCGGGTCGGTCGCACGAGGCGTTCGGTAACGAACGTCCCAGATGAATGGCCATCCCCGCGGGTTCCGCGGGACAGAACCCGGCTTATAGACCGTCTGGCGCCGCGCGCGACGCGCGGCAGTTTATTCTACATTTTGTGATTGCCTCGCATCGAGATACTACTAATATCGAAATGCGGTTATTCCCTGCGGACTGACGAGGGGGAGCGCGACATGGCTGTGACTTCTTCACCAATGTTGCCGTGCTCGAGTTTCGCTTAGAACGAAATGAGAACAATGATTCCCGAGCCTTGCCGCAAGCATCCACGCCAGACTAAATGGTGTGTCGGAAGTCGCTTGCAGTCGAACATTTGGGGAGCGACTTTTTTTACTAAAAAAGATGTTGACGTCCCACGATATCCCATGATACCCCATCTCTACCCATGGGCGAGCACCAGCGTTCTGGGGGGAACTCGATGGTGCTACCGGGCCTGTCCCTTGCCGGACGTCAATGGGGGAGCGTTGGGGGAAGCAAGTGGAACTGTTTATTTCCACTTACGTGAACAAGGTCGACCGCAAGGGACGAGTTTCAGTGCCGGCGACCTTTCGCTCCACTCTCGCGACCAATCGTCAACCCAATTTGGTGATCGCGTTTCCTTCGATGAAACTGCCGGCGCTCGAATGCACCGGCGGCGACCGCATGGTCGAAATGCACGATCGCATCGAAACGCTCGAGCAGTTCTCAGAAGAATACGAGAACCTGTCGCTGCTCTTTGCCGAGGCGCAGCCATTGATCATGGATGGCGAAGGGCGCGTCATCCTGCCGGAGAAACTCAAGGAATACGCGCACATCACCAGCGATGTCGCGTTTGTCGGGCTCGGTGCGATGTTCCAGTTATGGGACCCGGCGGGCTACGAGGCGCATAGCAGCGCCGTGCGCGAGCGCGCGCGCCGCCAGGGCACGACCTTGCCGCCGCGCGGCGGCATGGCG
>JBARKH010000200.1:0-2921 GCA_049801295.1 Allostellaceae bacterium
GCGGAGACCCGCTGCTCGCGCGCCAGCGCCAGCTGCGTCGCCGCCACCGCATCGCGCAATCGCCGTGCTTCCGCGGCGACGCTCCAGGTGTAGCCGCTGATAAACACCGTGGCGAGCACCAGCGCCGTCCACAACCCGAGCACCAATTCGGGCGGGAACACCACCGCCACGCCGCGCCACGGCAGCGGCACGTGCCACAGCGCCAGCAGTGTGATGACGACGATCGCAAACACCGCCAGCGCGATCACCGGACGCAGCGATAGGATCGTCGCCGCCACCGTCACCGGCGCCACGATCAGGATCGCGAACGGGTTCTGCAAACCGCCGGTTAAATAGAGCAGGAACCCGAGTTGCAGGAGGTCATAGCCGAGGAAAAGCGTGGCCTGCCGCTCATCGAGCCGGGTCCCGACGCGGCGGTAGAGGGTGATGAAGAGGTTGAGCGCCACCGAACAGCCGACGACGGCAAAGCAGCGCAGCAACGGCACCCGGAAATCGAAGGCGAAATGCACGACGAGCAGCGTCACCGCCTGCCCGGCGATCGCTACCCAGCGGATCAGGACCAGCGGACGCAGGCTGATCCGGTCGAAGGTCACCCGAGGCTCGGGTAGTGCGGTCAGGGCGGCGATGCTCACCGAATGGTCTCCATGAACTCAGCGTGCAGCCCTGGACCCGGCCCACGCCCCAGGCCACCCGGCAAAGCTCTCTGGGCGGTCACTTGCCGAATCTATAGGGAATTGGTTTCACGAAAGTCCCCGTTGGCGGGGCCGGGCACGGGCGAAGCATATCTCTAGTTGTACCCTGGCACATGGTGCAACCGAAGTCTATGTCGCTGGCGGCCCTGCGCTCCGGCCGGAACGAGGCTGACTTGACCGCGTGAATCGCGAACGGGGCGGTCGCAACCCAACGACGCGCCGGCCCGTCCTGGCCGTTTCAACGGCAATGCGCCATATAGGGGCGATGCCCGAGCCCGTCATCCAAGTCGACCAACTCGTCAAGCGCTATGGCAAGACCGTCGCGGTTGACGCGATCTCCTTCACGATCGAGCGCGGCGTTACCGCGGCCCTCCTCGGCGGCAACGGCGCCGGCAAGACGACGACCCTCTCGATCCTCTTGGGGGTCCTGTTGCCGACTTCCGGCGCGGTCCATGTCTTCGGCGAGGACGTCTTGCGGCATCGCTACCGGGTGCTGCCGCGGATCAATTTCTCCTCGCCCTATGTCGACCTGCCGCATCGCCTGACAGTCCGCCAAAACCTGTCGATCTACGCCCGTCTCTACGGCGTCGAGCGGCGCGCGCGACTGATCGAGCGCCTCGCGCGCGACCTGCAGATCGAGCCCCTGCTCGACCGCGCTTCGGGCAAATTGTCGTCCGGCCAGAAGACCCGCGTCGCGCTCGCGAAGGCGCTCCTCAACGAGCCCGAGCTTTTGTTGCTCGACGAGCCCACCGCCTCGCTCGATCCCGACAGCGGCGACTGGGTGCGCGGCTATCTCGAAGCCTATCGCGCCCGCACCGGCGCGACGATCCTCCTGGCCTCCCACAACATGGCCGAGGTCGAGCGCCTGTGCTCCACGGTCATGATGATGAAGGAGGGCAGGATCGTCGACCGCGGCAGCCCGGACGAACTGATCCTGCGCTACGGCCGCGCCAACCTCGAAGAGGTGTTTCTGCAGATCGCCCGTGGGGCGCGGACCCTGGAGCCGGTGTCGTGACCAGCCCGGTGATCCGGCGCCGCGGCGAAGCGGCGTTCTCGCCGGCCCGCGTGTGGGCGATGCTCTTGCGCTATCTCTACATCCTCAAGAGCTCGTGGCCGCGCACGATCGAGCTTCTCTACTGGCCGACCTTGCAGATGCTGATCTGGGGCTTCATGAGCCAGTTCCTGCGCTCCAACAGCTCCTATGTCGCGCAGGCCTTTGGCGTCCTCCTCGGCGCGGTGATGCTGTGGGACCTGTTGTTCCGCAGCCAGCTCGGCCTCTCGATCTCGTTTCTGGAAGAGATGTGGGCGCGCAATCTCGGCCAGCTCTTTGTGACGCCGCTTCGACCCTATGAGTGGCTGATCTCACTCCTGGCGATGAGCGTGATCCGGGTGACGATCGGGGTCGTGCCGGCGGCGCTCCTGGCGATCCCGCTCTATCATTATTCTATCTTCGACATGGGCCTGCCGCTCGTCGCCTTTCTCATCGTGCTGATGGCGATGGGCTGGGCCCTGGGGCTGGCGATCTGCGGCGGCATCATGCGCCACGGCATGGGCGCCGAGAGCCTGGCGTGGGGCGTCATCTTCGCGCTTGCCCCCTTGAGCTGCATCTACTACCCGGTGACGACGCTGCCCTATTGGCTGCAGCCCTTTGCCTGGGCATTGCCCTCGACCTATGTCTTCGAGGGCATGCGCGCGGTCATGTTCGGGCACGCCTTCCGCCTCGATTATTTCTTCAGCGCCGTGGGCCTCGACCTGATTTACCTGGCAGTGGGCGCCACGATCTTCTTCATCGCCTTTCGCGACGCCCGCCGCCGCGGCGCCCTCCTGCAGATGGGGGAGTAGCTGGCTAAGCCGGGCCGCTGACTCCGGCGTCGCCGAAGGTCGCCATCCCGGAATGGCAGGCGGAGGCGGCTTTCAGGATCGAGAGGGCCAGGGTCGCGCCCGAGGCCTCGCCCAAGCGCATCCCGAGATCGAGGAGCGGCTTCTGGCCAATCCGGTCGAGGAGCCGGCGATGGCCCGGCTCGGCCGAGACGTGGCCGGCGACGCAATGGTCGAGAGCGCGCGGGTCGGCGGCGTAGAGCACCGCGGCGGCGGCGCCTGAGCAGAAGCCGTCGAGGACGACCGGGACCCGCCCCATCCGCGCCGCTAGGATCGCGCCGGCCATCGCGGCGAATTCGAGCCCGCCCAGCCGCCGCAACACTTCGAACGGGTCGCTCGCCTCCGCACTGT
>JBARKH010000201.1:0-2700 GCA_049801295.1 Allostellaceae bacterium
GCGAAGCACTGATTGCTGAACGTAGCGATAACCTTGCAAAGCTCCTTGGCCTGCGCGGACGCGCCCGTTGATTTGTGGCAACCAGCGATCGCGCGTTTCCGTGCCGTCTTCAAATCCGGCGCATTGAGTGCATGCCCCGCAGCGAAACCCTGACGCGCGACATCGGCTGGAAGCCCGACTGCCAAGGCGCCGGCGGCGACGCTTGGGCAGGACTGCAGCACAGCGGCCAGCAGGGCAACGATGGAAATGTTAAGGCTGTTAAAGATGGAACTTGAATGCATTTTGCAGCCCCAGGAAATGATGACCAAAAGCAATAAAAAGTCTCACAGATCGTGGGCTGGCGCAATGGCAGTTGGTACTGGAGCGACCTCGTGCGCCGCCCACTCGGTCGTTATCGGAGTAAAACGCAGACATCGAGCCAGCCTCCATCGGCAAGCTCGATTCATGAGTCCGCGCCTGAGTGAGTCGGCCGGCCCGCTTGGCGGCCGGTTCGTCACCAGCTGAATTTGTAGTTGATGCCGGCGCGGACGACGTTCTCGGTCACATTCAGAGTATTGCCGGCGAGGCAACCCGCCGCTGTACAGTTCAGGTTGCCGAGATTGACGTAAAGATATTCGACCTTGGCGGTCCAGTTCGGGGCAATGGCGGCTTCGATACCGCCACCGACGGTCCAACCAATTTGGGTGCCACTGTCGAACGATCCGCCGATTGGCCCACCTTGCACATTGCCGAACGCCGCGCCGCCCGTCCCATAGAACAGGATGCGATCCCAGGCATAGCCGGCGCGGCCCCGCGCCGTGGCGAGCCAAGTGCTTTTGACTTCGCAACTGGTGCAAGTCGTGGTCGAGGTGCCGTCGAGGTTGGTCCAGTCGCCATCGCCCTCGATGCCGAGCACGAAGCGGCCCCACTGGTAATTGGCGCCGATGGTGCCGCCGGCGAGGAAGCCATTGACGCCGGATACGCTCGCGCCCGACGAAAAGTCCCCGGTGCCGAAAGCGTAGCCGCCGTTGATACCGACATATATGCCGCTCCAGCTGAAGACCGGTGCCGGGGCCTTAACGTAACTGGCCTGCGCCCGCGGCGGCGGTCCCGGCTGCGGCAGATCGGCCGCGAGTGCTTGTTCGCCGGCGGCGAGCGCGAACGCGCCGGCCATCAACAATTGCTTCACGGAACTTGTTCGCCTTCGTTACCCGCGACCGCGATGGGTCGCCCACCAAATACAAAAGAGCGGTATCCGAATCCGCTCCTGCTGTTACCCCATTGGCTTCCCTACGCCGAAACGATGGCGCAACGATGGCACGGCCTTCCTCGGCAGCGGCGGCTGGGCACCGGCAAACAAAAAGCCGCGCTGCTGTTGCTCAAATCTCCACAAGTTTAGGAAGGGTTAGCGATATTGCCACGGGGACCGTACCGACAGAGGATGGATGCGCAGCTTGGCGAGGGTCTCCGCGGAGGCGACGAAGAGACCAGGAGGAATCCGCCGCGCCGCCATGAGTTCCGCATATATCTGATCCTGGGCATCCACGTTGACACCCATACCGGCCAGGTATTGCAGGCGCAGGTCGCGATCCGTGTTGATGGCGGCGCCCTTTAGCCAGGTCGCAAGATCGGGACCGCGCCCGGCATAACTTGACATCAAATCGATCGCCGATACGAAGCCGATATCGCGCAGCGACTTGGCCGCGCGTGTGTTGTCGGCGCGATTGAATCGTTCCGCCACCTCATCGACATTGATCGGCGCGGGATCGAGCTGGCCCAACAGCACCACGTCGCCGCCGCCGTCTCGGTCATTGATCCAAACGATGCCATCCGGAAAGACGGCGAAGAAGGTTGCCATCTCGCTCTTGACCACCTCACTCGTGCTCTCGTACAGCGGCACCCACTGCGTGACCACGCCGCCCGGCTTGAGATGGCGCTTCACCAGTTCGAAATATTCGCGCGTATAGAGCGTGGCCGCGCCCTTGACCCAGGGATGAATCGGATCGCTGGTGATGATGTCGAACTTCTTATCAGAGGTAAGGACGTAGCGGCGAGCGTCGTCGTAAACGATCTCGACCCGCGGGTCTTTCACGACGTCATAGTTCTCCGCGCTGAAATAGCCCGCAACCATCTGTGGGATAAGCGGTTCAATTTCGCAGATCACGATGCGTTCAATCTCGGGATAGGTGACGAAGGTGCCTGCCGTGACCCCGGCGCCGAAGCCGACAACGAGCACGGAACGCGGTTTTGGATTGAGCAGCGCCGCCAGGTGGCCGAGCATGCGCTGCAGGCGCATGTCGATCGGATGGGTTCCTGCTTCGGTTTTACCGCTGACATGAAAATAGCGAATCCCGTTCTGGTCCTCTGACACCGCGACCGAGGCATTCATGCCCTCGCCGGTGTAAAGCATGTCCGGCTCGTAGTCCGCGTTCATGATCGTGCGGCCGAACGCGTATAGCTCGGCAGGGACGGGCGGCGCCCCGTAGGCAAGCGCCGCGGCCACGACCGGGACGGCAACGATGGCGCCGAGGACCGCGGCGAGCCGCAGACGCCGGCCGGCTGCCGGGATGCCCCCTCGCAGCCTCGTCAGCAAGATCAGCATTGCGGCAACCGCGGCAGCGGCAATCAAGATGCGTTGCGCCCATAACGTGCCGACCGCCGGGATCACGATGATGCTGAAGGTGACCGCG
Organism: Allostellaceae bacterium; assembly: GCA_049801295.1. Classification (GTDB taxonomy): domain Bacteria; phylum Pseudomonadota; class Alphaproteobacteria; order ATCC43930; family CGMCC-115725; genus DATARH01. The sequence continues at coordinate 2,670 of JBARKH010000201.1, forward strand.
CCGACGATGGCGCCAACGGTATTCGCCGCAT
>JBARKH010000202.1:0-6043 GCA_049801295.1 Allostellaceae bacterium
GCGACGAATTCGCTATTCGTGAAGCGCGCTGGAGCGCCGGCCTCGGCCGCCGGGTTGGGGGGCGCCGACAGAGCGAGGCGGATCTCGGTCTCGCTCGCCGGCGCGCAGGAAACGAGCAGCAGCGCGAGGAGTGCGGCCCACCCTCTATGCGGGCGCCGCGGCGCCGTATTGCGGCCGACAGCAGCAGAGCGGATCATTGATTGTCCCGCCGCAACGCGTATCATCCGGCCCGCCAGACGGTCAATTGGCAGGCGGTCAGCCCGCAGTACAATCGCATTGGAATTTTTGAGTTCGTCACCCCCGCGAAAGCAGGGGTCCAGGGGCGACCGCTCCAGCCCTGGCCCACTGGATTCCCGCTTTCGCGGGAATGACAGGAGCGGGAATGACAGGAGAGAGAAGGCGCCATAGGCGATTACCTTGCGACACGCTCATTTACGGGATTGCGGATGACCCCCTTCGAGACTATCGAGACCGACCAAATGGTGGCGGCCTGCGCCGGCGGCCCCGGGGGTGGCGGCGACCCACTCGGCCACCCCAAGGTATATCTGAACCTCGCGCCGGAAGGCCGGGTCGAGTGCCCCTATTGCTCGCGCCTCTTCGTCAACCGCGCCGTCGCCCTATCAGGCAAGATCGGGGCGGGCGGGGCCGAGGACGGAGCCGCGCATGAATGACGCCATCTCACCGGTTGCCGAGCGCCCCGCCACCGCCCCGTCGGCGGCGCCGCACCATGTTTTTCTGATCGACGGCTCGGGCTTCATCTTTCGCGCCTATCACGCGCTGCCGCCCCTGACCCGCTCGGACGGGACGCCGACGGCGGCGGTTCTCGGCTTCACCAACATGCTGGCGAAGCTGTTGTCGGAGACCGATGCCGACCACATCGCTGTCGTCTTCGATCACTCTGGTCACTCGTTCCGGAACCGCATTTACGACCAGTACAAGGCCAATCGCGCCGAGACGCCGCCTGACCTCGTGCCGCAATTCGCGCTGGTGCGCGAGGCCACCGAGGCCTTCGGCGTCTGCCGGATCGACGTCCCCGATTTTGAGGCGGACGATCTGATTGCGACCTATGCCCGCCATGCGGTCGAAGCCGGCGCGGTGGTGACCATCGTCTCGTCCGACAAGGATATGATGCAATTGGTCAACGACAAGGTGACGATGCTCGACCCGATCCGGAACCGGCCGATCGGCGACGCGGAGGTGCGCGAAAAGTTCGGGGTCGGCCCGGACCGGGTTGTCGATGTGCAGGCGCTTTGTGGCGACAGCGTCGACAACGTGCCCGGGGTCCCCGGCATCGGGGTCAAGACCGCGGCCGAGCTGATCAACGCCTACGGCGATCTCGAAACCCTCCTCGCCCACGCCGAGGAGATCAAGCAGCCGAAGCGGCGCCAATCGCTGATTGATTACGAGGCCAAGGCAAGGCTTTCCAAGGTGCTGGTTACACTCGACGACGCGGTGCCGCTGCCCTGCCCGCTCGCCGATCTCAGGGTCCAGCCGCTCGATCTCGAGAGGCTCTTACCGTTTCTGCGCACGATGGAGTTCCGCGCGCTGGCGACACGGATGTCGCAGCGTCTCTCCGGCCCAGCGGCCGCGGCTGCGGCGCCCACCGGACCGAGCGAGCCGGTGATCCCCGAGATCCTCCCCTTTTCGGCACCGCACAGCTACGCGATCGTCGATACGGTCGAAGAGCTCGACCAGTGGATCGCGGCGGCCACCCAAGCCGGAACGGTGGCGATCTGGCCGGCGCCGAGCGCGGTTGAGGGCACCCGCCCCGAATTGAGCGGCCTCGCGCTCGCGCTGATGCCGGGAAAGGCGGTCTATCTACCGTTGGCGCGTCGCCCCGCCGGCCTCCTCGACGCCGCCGAGCGCGCAGGCGGGCTGTCGCTCGACGAGGCGATCCGTCGTTTGAAGCCGCTCATGGAGGACCGCGGCGTCTTGAAGATCGGCCACGACATGAAGGGCGCGGCGCATCTCTTGCGGCGCTACGGGATACAGCCCTCGCCCTACGACTGCACAATGCTGATGTCCTACGTCCTCGATGGCGGCCAGGTCGAGCACGGAATCGAAGCGCTGACCCGCCGCGTCTTCGAGCATGAGCTGACCCAATCGAAGGGGATCCTCGGCACCGGCAAGAGCCTTGTCTCCTTCGCTGAGGTCGCGAATACGGTGGCATGCGACTTCGCCGCCGAGCGGGCCGATGGGGCGCTGCGCCTCCACATGCTCTTGAAGGCACGCCTGGTGCGCGAGCACATGAGCGCCTTCTACGAGACGATCGAGCGCCCGCTGGTGCGGGTGGTCGCGGCGATGGAGGACGAGGGCGTCAAGGTCGACCGCGCCGCGCTCGCCGAATTGTCGCGCGATTTCGCGCTGCGCATCGCCGAACTCGAACGGGCGATCTGGCGCGATGTCGGCAACGAATTCAATATCGGCTCGCCCAAGCAGCTGGGCGATGTGCTGTTCGAAAAGCTCCAGCTTCCCGGCGGCAAGAAGGGCAAGACCGGCGCCTACGGCACCGATGCGTCGATCCTGGAAACCCTCGCGCCGTTGCACCCCGTCCCGGCGCAGGTGCTCGAATGGCGCCAGCTGACCAAGCTCAAATCGACCTATGCCGACGCGCTTGGGCAGGAGATCGACAGTAAGACCGGGCGCGTCCATACCTCGTTCGCGCTTGCTGCCACGGCAACCGGGCGGCTCTCGTCATCCGAGCCCAACATCCAGAACATCCCGATCCGCACCGAGGAAGGGCGCAAGATCCGCCACGCCTTTGTCGCCGAGCCCGGGCACCTGTTGCTGTCAGCCGATTACAGCCAGATAGAATTGCGCCTCGCGGCTCATGTCGCCGATGTCGCCGAATTGAAGCGCGCCTTCCAGGAGGGCCACGACATCCACGCGCTGACCGCGAGCGAAGTTTTTGGGGTGCCGCTCGACCGCATGGACGCGCAGACCCGCCGGCGCGCCAAGGCGATCAATTTCGGCATCATCTATGGCATCAGCGCCTTTGGCCTCGGCAACCAGATCGGCGTCCCGCAGGCCGAAGCGGCAGCCTATATCCGCGCCTATTTCGAACGCTTCCCGGCGATCCGCGCCTATATGGAGCGGATCAAGGTCGAAGCGCGCAGCGCCGGCTACGTCGAGACGATCTTCGGGCGCAAATGCTTCATCCCCGGGATCCGCGACGCCAACCCGGCGCGCCGCGCCGGGGCTGAGCGCCAGGCCATCAACGCGCCCCTGCAGGGCTCGGGCGCCGACATCATCAAGCGGGCGATGGGGCGCTTGCCGGCGGCACTGGAGAAGGCCGGCCTCACGGCGCGCATGCTGTTGCAGGTGCACGACGAATTGCTGTTCGAGGTGGCCGAAGACGAGGTCGAGGCGACCGCCGGGGTCGTCAAGGAAGTGATGGAAGGCGCCTGCGCGCCGCGCCTCGAACTGTCGGTGCCGCTTGTCGTCGAAACCGGCTGGGCGAAGAGCTGGGACAAGGCGCATTAGCGGGCCGCACACTCGCCCGTGCGTCCTGCCTCGACGGTCGTTAAGTCTGTGCATTGATCTTGATCAATGCGGAGGCGGCCATGCAGAAAAGGTATGCATGGCTGACCTGTCTCATCGTTGATTGTGCGACGCAGCATGGGTCCCTACCTAACAACCCTGTATTCGGGTCGGTATGGGAACCCGCACAAATGATGTTGCCTCTGTCTCCGCAAAAACGCCTGTCGCTCCGGGAGAAGTTCAAGCAGATCGACCGCGTCGCGGGCGATCTCAACGTGTTGCTCGTCGTCGTGGCGATCGGCCTCGCTGTCCTCGACATGACCTTTGTGGTGACGCTGTCGGTAATCGATAACCTGCCGCCGATCACTCGCATTGGTGCCGATCAGGCGCCGCCCGAAGCGAAATGAGGCGGCGGCGCGGCGGCGTCACGGCGTCGTCAATTGCCGCGGGTCGCTGAGGATGATTTCCGGGGTGCCACGAAACTCCTTTATCGCCCCGTTGACGCAGATCCGCTTGCCCAGCAGCGTCTTTTCGGGTGTGCCGAACTTCGCCCGGTCGTCGCCGAAAATCGTCGCGGTGAACACCTGATTCGGGTAGGGCTTGCCGAGGTTGAGTAAGGTCGGCTTCGAGCGCGAGCCCGAGAGGAAGCGCGCGGAGGCCACCACGCCGCACACCATTGCCGTCTCGCCGAGATGCTTTGACGCCTCCTCGGGGCTGAGCTCGGCGGCCGCGGCCGGGAGTGTCCAGAGGGCGAGCATCGCCGGGACAAGCCGCCACCCCCGAGGGCGGCCCCGATTACCGCCTTGCCCGCTTCGTCGTGCCGCCAGCTTGAGCATGCAATGCCTCGTTTGCGCGCGGGGGGCGATGGCGGAAAGGCCGCAGGCTGACCAGCGCCACCGCAATTCGATCCATTAAACCCGCATTCCCCGGATTGAACATCGATTTTGAGCGCCGGACCTCTGATTTTGATATAAGATTCAGTCTGTTATCCGAGGTCTGACGGGGCGGCGATGGCGGACCCGACGGGTGAATCAAAAGGCGAGGCGCTGAGGCTCAATTTTGATCGCCGTTTGCTGCTCCAGTTTCGCGGTTCGGTGATCACCTCAGACGGCGGGTTACTCGCCTACCGTGAGTTGGACGATGTTCTTGCTCTGACCGCAACCGGTGGCGACAGATTGGCGGAGGCGCGCACCGGCAAGAACCGACAACACCTCTTGGTCGGGTTGCTGCGGCAGTCGGTATTTGGCCGGCTCGCCGGCTACGAGGATGTGAACGACGCCGAGCGGCTGTGCCATGATCCGGCGATGCGTTGGGTGGTCGGCGGCCGAGCGATTAAGGGGTCCGCCGCCTCGGCCAGCCAGATGGGCCGCTTCGAGACCGAGTGGCTGGCCAAGCCGGAGAACCTCGCCACCCTTGCCGATCTGCCAGGCGAGTGGATTGACGCGGTGCATCAACGACGCTCGCCGAAGATGATCGTGCTCGACATGGATTCGAGCGAGAGCCCGACCTACGGCGAGCAGGAAGGCAGCGCCTATAACGGCCATTTCGGCTGCACCTGCTACCACCCGCTCTTCGTGTTCAACCAGTTCGGCGATCTGGAGCGGTGCGCGCTGCGGTCGGGCAACGTGCACAGCGCCGCCGATTGGCGGAATGTGCTGGAGCCGGTGGTCGCCCGCTACCGCGGCACCGTGAAGCGGCGCTATTTCCGCGGCGACGCAGCCTTTGCCAATCCGGAGATTTACGAGTTCCTCGAAGCCGAGGGCTACGGCTATGCGATCCGGCTGCCGACCAATTCCGTCTTGCAGGGCAAGATCGGCTACCTGCTGAAACGTCCGGTGGGTCGACCGCCGCAGGAGGTCCGCCGCTACTACGCCAGCTTCAGCTATCGGGCGCAGAGCTGGAACAAGTCACGCCACGTCGTGGCCAAGGTTGAGTGGCATCCGGGCGAGTTGTACCCGCGCGTCGGCTTCATCGTCACCAACCTGCCGCGCTCTGCCGAAGGCGTCGTCGCCTTCTACAACCATCGCGGTACTTGCGAGCAGTACATCAAGGAAGGCAAGAACGCGATCAAATGGACCCGGCTGTCGTGCCGGACCTTCGCCGCCAACGCGGTTCGCCTTCAGCTCCACGCTCTTGCCTACAATCTCGGCAATTTCATGCGGACGCTGGCGATGCCCAAGACCGCGCAGCCGTGGTCGCTAACCAGCCTGCGTGAGAAGCTGATCAAGATCGGCGCAAAGGTGGTGAGCCATGGGCGCTACGTGACCTTCCAGCTGGCCGAGGTCGCGGTGCCGCGACAGATGTTCGCCGAAATCCTGTCGCTGATCGCCCGGCTGCGCGCACCGCCAGCGCCAGCATGACCGAGAACTGGCGCCGGGTGCGACAGACGACGACGGTAGAGGTGCGCCTTGATCACGGAAAAGCGGCGGGTTTTGGGAACCGTGGACGGACACCCCGACTATTTGGCTGCGAGCAGAGACGACTGCGATCGAATTTCGTTGCTGTGCGCCTCGCCGAGACGGAAAATCGTCTCATCCAATCAGGAATCTGGTGGATGTCGGTT
>JBARKH010000203.1:0-11067 GCA_049801295.1 Allostellaceae bacterium
GCCCGCATCACTCGGCCGCGCCACGGGGATCCTCCGCCAATGGCCGGCGCGGCGAGTCGTCGAGCGCCTGAGCGAGGCGCGGCTGGCGGCGCGAGGCGCCGAGCCAGTGGCTCAGGCGGTCGAGGTAAAGGTATATTACCGGGGTCGTGTAGAGGGTCAGCCACTGCGAAATGAGCAGGCCCCCGATGATCGCCACGCCGAGCGGCTGCCGCAGTTCCGCGCCGCCGCCCTGGCCGAAGGCGATCGGCATCGCGCCGAACAATGCCGCGAAGGTCGTCATCATGATCGGGCGGAAGCGCAAGAGGCAGGCCTGGTGGATCGCCTCCTGCGGGCTCTTTCCCTCCAGGCGCTCGGCCTGCAGCGCGAAGTCGATCATCATGATCGCGTTCTTCTTGACGATGCCGATCAAGAGGATGATGCCGACGATCGCGATCACCGACAGGTCGTAATGCATCACCATCAGCAACAACAGCGCGCCGACCCCGGCCGAGGGCAAGGCCGAGAGGATCGTGATCGGATGGATGTAGCTTTCGTAGAGAATGCCGAGAACGATGTAGACGACGAGGATCGCCGCGGCGATGAGCAGCGGCATCGACGACAGCGAGGCCTGGAACGCCTGGGCCGTGCCCTGGAACGAGGTGTTTAGGGTCGGCGGCGCGTGCAGCTGCTCCGCGGCCGCCTGGATTTTTTCGACGGCCTGGCCGAGCGCGACGCCGGGTGCGAGGTTGAACGACAGTGTCACCGCCGGGAAGATGCCTTGGTGGCTGATCATCAGCGGTTCGGTCTTGCCGGTGAAATGGGCGAAGCTGCTCAGCGGCACTTGCGCGCCGGTGGGGCTGGACACGTAAATCTTCGATAAGAGGTCCGGATCGTGCTGGTACTGCGGCTGTACTTCGAGGACCACTTTATATTGATTGGTCGCGGTATAGATCGTCGCGACCTGCCGTTGGCCGAAGGCGTCGTAAAGCGTCTGATCGATCAGCGCGGCTGACAGCCCGAAACGCGAGGCGGTATCGCGGTCCACCTCGATCGCCAAGTGTGCGGCGGCAATCTGCTGGTCGGAAGCGACATCGTGGAGCTCGGGCAGCTTACGCATCGCGACTTCAAGGATCGGAGCCCAATGATTGAGTTCTTCGTTGTCAGTATCGGTCAGCGTGTACTGGTATTGGGTGCGGCTGAGGCGGCCGCCGACCGTGATGTTCTGCGGCACCTGCATAAAGAACTTCGCGCCCACGATACCGGCCACCTTTTGGCGCAAGCGCTGGATGATCTGCTCGGCGGTGGCGTCGCGTTCGTCATAGGGCTTCAACCCCCAAAAGATGCGCGCGGTGTTCTCCGCGGGGTTGTAGGGCGTCGCGCCGTCATAGGAGAAAACGCCCTCGACGCCAGGATCCTTTCTGACGATATCGACGACTTGCCGCCGGATCTTGTCGGTCAGGGTCATCGAAGCGTCTTGGCGAATGTCGAGCTCGCCAAAGACAAACCCGGTATCCTGCTGCGGGAAAAAGCCTTTCGGCATAATGACGTAGAGATAGCCGGTCGCAACCATCAGCAAGAGCGTCGCCACCAGCGCTGACGGCTGATGGCGAAAGATGAAATTGAGCCCCCGGTCGTAGCCGCTCAGAGCCGCTTGGAAAATCTGCTCGGCACCGCGATTGAAGCGGCCCTTGGGGTGCAACCCTTCCTGCTTCAGAAACAGCGAACACATCACCGGGGTCAATGTCAGCGATATCACCGCCGAGGCCACCACTGCGACCGCGACCGTTACGGCAAATTCGCGGAACAGCCGGCCGATGATGCCGCCCATCAAAAACAGCGGGATGAACACCGCAATCAGCGAAAAGGTGATCGAAATGATCGTGAAGCCGATCTGCCCGGCGCCTTTCAACGCGGCGTCGAACGGGCGGTCGCCCTGCTCGATATAGCGCACGATGTTCTCGATCATGACGATCGCATCATCGACGATAAAGCCGACCGAGATGGTCAATCCCATCAGCGAGATGTTGTCGATGCTGTAACCGCCGGCATACAAGACGCCGAACGTGGCAAGCAGCGACAACGGCACCGCGAGGCTCGGGATTACCGTCGCCCACAAGGTTCGCAAGAACAGAAAGATCACGACGACGACGAGGCCGATCGTCAGCATCATCGTGAATTGCACGTCGTGGATGGAGGCGCGCGTCGTCTCCGAGCGGTCCGACATCAGGTCGACATGAACCGCCGGCGGCAGCGACTGCTCGAGCTTGGGCATCAACGCCCGGACAGCGTCTACGACGGCGATCGTGTTGGCACCTGGGGCTTTCTGGATGGCGATGCCCTCCGACCGCTGGTCGCCGAACCACGAACGCAGGCGCTCGTTCTGCACCGAGTTGATGACGTCCCCGACATCCTTGATGCGCACCGGCGCGCCGTTTTTGTAGGCGATGATGATGTTGCCGTACTGCGCGGCGTCGAACAGCTGATCATTGGTGTCGAGCGCGATTGCCTGATGCTCGGTTTGGATCTCGCCCTTCGGGCGGTTTACGGTGGCCGCGGCAAGGGCATTGCGGACATCCTCCATGCCCAGACCCTTTGCCGCGAGCGCCCCCGGGTTGATCTGGACGCGGGCGGCGTAGGGCATCGAACCGAACACGAAGACCTGCCCGACCCCGGGCTCTGTCGACAGCCGGTTCGCGATGACGTTGGTGGCATAGTCGTCTACGACGTATGGCGGCACCGCGTCGGAGTGGATGGCATAGATCAGGACGGCAAAGTCCGCCGGGTTTACCTTGCGATAGGTCGGCGGCGTGGGCATGTCCTGGGGCAACACCCCGCTTGCCGCGTTGATCGCCTGCTGCACGTCCTGCGCTGCCGCATCGATGTTGCGCGAGAGATCGAACTGCAGCGTGATCGAGGTGACGCCGACGCCGCTCCACGACGTCATCTGGCTGAGCGAGGGGATCGTGGTGAAGTGCTGTTCGAGCGGCGTCGCGAGCGCCGACGCCATCGTGTTCGGATTGGCCCCGGGGTATTGCGCGGTCACCGTGATCGTCGGGAAGTCGACATTGGGCACCGCCGCCACCGGCAGCAGATTGTAAGCGCCGACGCCGAACACCAAGACGCCCAGCATCAACAGCGAGGTGGCGATCGGGCGCCGGATGAATGGTGCAGAGATGCTCATCAATTTCTCTCTGGCAGTGCGTCACTCGGCGGGGCGATGGCTCTCCTCAACCAATCGCGATCTCGGTGACTCGGTGAGCGCCTCGGCGAGGCGCGAGGGGCGGCGCGCAGCGCCGAGCCAGTGGCTCAGGCGATCGAGGTAGAGGTAGATAACCGGGGTCGTATAGAGCGTCAGCCATTGCGAGACCAATAGCCCGCCGACCATCGCGATGCCAAGCGGGCGGCGCAGCTCCGAGCCGGCGCCTTGCCCGATCGCGATCGGCAGTCCGCCGAAGAGCGCCGCGAAAGTGGTCATCATGATCGGGCGGAAGCGCAGGAGGCAGGCCTCATGGATCGCCTCCAACGGGCTCTTGCCCTCCAGTCGCTCGGCCTGCAGGGCAAAGTCGATCATCATGATCGCGTTCTTCTTGACGATGCCGATGAGGAGGATGACGCCGATCAGCGCGATGACGCTGAGGTCATAATGCATGATCATCAGCGCCAATAGCGCCCCGACCCCGGCCGAGGGCAAGGCCGAGAGGATCGTGATCGGATGAATGTAGCTCTCATAGAGCATGCCGAGCACGATGTAGACGACCAGGATCGCGGCGGCAACGAGCAGTGGGGTCGAGGACAGCGAGGCCTGAAAGGCCTGCGCGGTGCCGACGAACGAGCCGTTGACGGTCGCCGGCAGGTGCAGCTCGGCCTCCATTGCCTGGATTTTTTCCACCGCCTGGCCGATCGCCGTCCCGGGCGCCAGGTTGAACGACAGCGTCACCGCCGGGAACTGCCCCTGATGGCTGAGCATCAGCGGTTCGACCTTGGTGGTGAGATGGGCAAAGCTGCTCAACGGCACCTGCGCCCCGTTGGGACCGGAGATGTATAGCTTCGACAAGGCGACGGCATCGGTCTGGAACTCGGGCTTGACCTCGAGGATGACCTTGTACTGGTTGGTCGCGGTATACATCGTGGCGACCTGGCGCTGGCCGAAGGCGTCATAGAGCGTCTCGTCGATCAGCGAAGTGGAGATGCCGAGCCGGGCGGCGGCATCGCGATCGATCTCGACGGCGACATGGGGCGCGGCGATCTGCTGATCCGAGGCGACATCCTGCAGCTCGGGCAATTTCTGCATCGCCTTTTCGACGATCGGGGCCCATTCATTGAGCTCGTTGCTGTCGGTGTCGGTCAGCGTGTACTGGTACTGCGTGCGGCTGAGGCGGCCGCCGATGCTGATGTCCTGCCCCGATTGCATGAAGAATTTCGCGCCCTCGACCGCCGCCACCTTGGGGCGCAGGCGCTGGATGACCTGGTCTGAGGTCACGTTGCGCTGGTCGTGCGGCTTCAGCTGGATGAAGACGCGGCCGGTGTTCTCGGTCGGGTTGTAGGCATAGGCGCCGGCGAAATAGAAGGCGCCGGAAACGGCCGGGTCCTCTTGGACGATATCGACGATGTGATGGACGATCCCGGCCATCTTGGCGAACGAGATGTCCTGGCGCGCCTCGGCCTGGCCGAAGATGAAGCCGGTGTCCTGCTGCGGGAAGAACCCCTTGGGGATCGTGACGTAGAGGTAGCCGGTCGCCACCATCAGCGCCAACGTCGCGAGCAGCGCCGAAAACTGGTGGCGGAAGACGAATTGAAGCCCGCGGTCGTACCCGTTGAGCGCCGCGACAAAGCCGCGCTCGGCCCACCGGCTGAGGCGGCCGGGCGGATGCTCGGCCTGTCCCTTCAGAAAGAGGGAGCACAGGACCGGAGTGAGGGTCAGCGAAATGAACGCCGAGGCCACCACCGCGACCGAGACGGTGACCGCGAACTCGCGGAACAGCCGGCCGATGATCCCGCCCATGAACAATAGCGGGATAAAAACCGCGATCAGCGAAAAGGTGATCGAGATGATCGTGAAGCCGATTTGCCCCGCGCCCTTGAGCGCGGCCTCGAACGGACGGTCGCCCTGTTCGAGGTAACGCACGATGTTCTCGATCATGACGATCGCGTCATCGACCACGAAGCCGACCGAGATCGTCAGCGCCATCAGCGAGATGTTGTCGAGGCTGTAGCCGACCGCGAACATCACCGCGAAGGTGGCGAGCAGCGACAGCGGCACCGCAAGGCTCGGGATCACCGTCGCCCACAGGGTCCGCAGGAAGATGAAGATGACGAGGATCACCAGCCCGATCGTCAGCATCATCGTGAATTGCACATCGTGCACCGCGGCGCGGATTACGATCGAGCGGTCGGAAACCAGATCGACGCTGACGCTGGGCGGGATCGATTGCTGCAGCTTCGGCAACAGCTGCTTGATCGTCTCGACGACCTCGATGGTGTTGGCCCCGGCCTCGCGCTGGATCGCCAGGCCCTCGGCCGGCTTGCGCATGAACCAGGCGCCGGTGCGCGCGTTGAGGACCCCGTCGAAGACATCGGCGATGTCGCCGAGCCTGACCGCCGCCCCGTTGCGATAGGCGACGATGATCCTGCGAAACCCCGCGGCGTCGAAGACCTGGTCGTTGGTATCGATGGTGACGGTCTGCTGCGCGCCTTCGAGATTGCCCTTCGGCCGGTTGACGCTCGCCTGGGTGATCGCGTTGTGCACGTCTTCCAGGCCGATGCCGCGCGCCGCCAGCGCGCCGGGATTGACCTGGACATGCACGGCATAGGGCTTCTGGCCGAAGATGCGGGATTCGGCGACGCCTTTCACGGTCGAGAGTTTCTGGGCGATAATCGTGTAGGCGTAATCGTCGATGCGGTAGAGCGGCAGCGCGTCCGAATGGACCGCATAGATCAGCACCGGTCGATCGGCCGGATTGGTTTTGCGGTAGGTCGGCGGGTTCGGCAGATCTTTCGGCAACAGCCCGGTCGCGGCGTTGATCGCCTGCTGGACATCCTGCGCGGCGGCTTCGATGTTGCGCTCGAGATCGAACTGCAGCGTGATCATCGTCGTGCCGACGCCGCTGGTCGAGGTCATCTCGGCGAGCCCTGGAAGCGCGGCGAACTGCTGTTCGAGCGGGGTCGCGACCGCGGAAGCCATGGTTTCCGGGCTCGCGCCGGGGTAATTCGTCGTCACCACGATCGTCGGGAAATCGACCTTGGGCAAGGCCGCGACCGGCAGCAGATTATAGGCGCCGATCCCGAAGACGAGTATCCCGAGCATCATCAGCGAGGTCGCGATCGGCCGCCGGATGAAGGGTTCCGAGATGCTCATCGGCAGGTGCGGTGAATGCGCTTGCGGCGTCTATGCCAGGAGCGAAACCGGGATCATCCCGCCGCTCCCTTCGCCGGTTCGGCGATCCGCACCCGGGCGCCCGCCGTCAATCGGTACTGGCCGTCGACGACGATCTTCTCGCCGGGCGAGAGCCCCTTGGTGATGACGGCGATGCCGTCCTGCACGGCGGCGATCTCGACCTCGCGGCGCTCGACCGTATTGTCGGGTTTGATGACGTAGGCGTATTGGCCGGTGGCGCCGTTCTGAACGGTTTGCGCCGGCACCGTCGGCACGCCCCGCCTGGTGTTGAGGACCAGCCGTACATTGGCGAACTCGCCCGGCCATAGCCGCTCGTCCTCGTTGGCGAAGCTCGCCTTCAGGTGGATCGTGCCGGTCGCCTGGTCGATCGCGTTGTCAATGAGGGTCAGCTCGCCGGTGGCGAGCAAGGTCTTGCCGTCGTCGCCATAGGCCATCACCGCGAGCGGCGCCTTGGCCTGGCGCTCGCGGATCTTGTGGGCGTTCTCCTGCACCACCGTGAAGCTGACGAAGATGGGCTTCAGCTGGGCGACCGTAACCAGCCCGGTGGGGTCGGCCGCGTGCACCATGTTGCCGGCATCGATGAGCCGCGCGCCGAGCCGCCCGTCGATCGGCGAGCGGATGTCGCTATAGCCGAGATTGAGCTGCGCCGTGTCGATCTGGGCCTGGTCGCCTTTGATCGCCGCTTGGAGCTGCGCGACCAGCGCCTTTTGCTGGTCGTAGCTCTGGCGGGTCTGGTACCCCGACCCGACGAGCTTGGAGTAGCGATCGAGGTCGGCCTGGGCGCTGGCGAGCGTCGCCTCGTCTTTCGCCTTTGCCGCCTGCGCCTGTTCGAGCGCGGCCTGGAACGGGCGAGGATCGATCTGGACCAGCCGGTCGCCGGCCTTGACCTCCTGGCCCTCGGTGAACTCGACCCGCATCAGTTGACCGTCGACCCGGGTCTTGATCGTGACCATGTTGGAGGCCTGGACCGCGCCGATCGCGTTGAGAAAAACCGGCACATCGGCGGTGACCACGGTGCCGGCGGTGACCGGAATGCCGGGCGCGGCCGCGGGGGGCTTTTCGGCGGCGGCGGCCGGAGCGGGCGGGTCGAACAGGCGCGGCAGTCCCGCCGCGCCGAGCACCGCGAAGGCCGCAACGGCGGCAATCGCACCCTTCCTCATGCCAACGGCCTCCCGGAAATGGGCCATAGTGATCGTTGTCTATTATAGACAATCTCTATTTGTACCATCCCCGTGCCCGCGGGACATCAGGATTTCTCCCTCGGGCTGCGACATCCTGCCGCGAATGCGGTGTCGCCCTGGGCTTGATCGCGGCAGGCTCAATCGGCGGTGCAGCGCGTCACCTTGCGGCTGACAACCCAATCCTGATGCGTCCCGGGAGCCTGCGCCATCATCGGGCTCTTGCTATGCGCATCGAGGGCAGCCTGGTCGCGCCATGCTTCGACAAAGAGGATGCGGTTGGCTTCTTCGCGCGCCACGAGCACGTCGAATTGCTGGCAGCCGTCCTGGGCGCGTGAGCGCTCGGCGTGCCCCCTGGCGACCTCGATGAAGGCAGCGCGGTGCTGCGGCTTCACCTCGTATTCGACGATCGTCATCAATCGGCTCATCGCCATTTCCTCCGTTCTCGTTCCGCGGCATCATGGCGGGCCGCGCGGCGTCCGATCAAGCGCGCTGGCATCTTGAGGAGGGTCCGATGGCTGCTCACGACGCATTGCGCACGATCCTGCCGGTCGCCGGCTGGCCCGCTGGACAAGCCGAGGAGCGCGCCCGGTCGGTCGAGATCACCGGTGGCGCCGATCCCGTCCTGCCGACTCCGTTCCGGATCGGCGAAACCAGCGCCGCCGCGCTTGCGGCGACCGGGCTCGCGGCGTCGGATCTATGGGAATTGCGCACCGGGCGCCGGCAACAGGTCGCGGTCGATCTGCGCCAGGCGACGGCGTCGTTGCGCAGCGGCCATTACCTCAAGATGGAAAAGACCGACGTCTCGCGCGAACGCAATCCCGTCATGGGGATGTACCCGGCCAGGAACGGCCGCTGGAGCTATATCCACGCCAATTTCCCGAACCACCGCGCCGCCGCGCTCAAGGTGCTGGGCTGCGCCGAAGACCGCGAGGCGGTGAGGCAGGCGGTCGCCAAATGGGACGCGCTCGAATTGGAAGAGGCGATCATCGCCGCGAAGGGGGCCGGCGGCATGGTGCGCAGCATGGCCGAGTGGGCCGAGCACCCGCAGGGGAAGGCGATCGCCTCGCTGCCGCTCCTGGAGATCGTCAAGATCGGCGAGGCGCCGGTGGAGAAGCTGCCGCCCGGCGACCGCCCCCTTTCGGGCGTGCGGGTGCTCGATCTGACGCGCGTTCTCGCCGGGCCGACCTGCGCCCGCACCTTGGCCGAGCACGGCGCCGATGTTCTCAAGATCACCGCGCCGCATCTGCCCAATATCGGCTATCAGGAATTCGACACCGGGCACGGCAAATTGTCGGCCCATCTCGATCTGCGTGAGCCCAAGGATTTGGCAACCCTCAAGGGGCTGGTGCGCGAGACCGACGTGTTCAGCCAGGGATATCGCCCGGGGACGCTGGGCGGCCGTGGTCTGTCGCCGGAGGAATTGTCGACGCTGCGGCCCGGCCTCGTCTATGTGTCGCTCTGCGCGTTCAGCCATATCGGGCCGTGGGCCTCGCGCCGCGGCTTCGACACGGTGGTGCAGAATGTCAGCGGCATTACCTCGCGCCAGGGCGAACTCTTCCCCGGCGCCGAGCCCGGCCCGCAATTCTACCCGGTCTCGGCGATCGACTACCTGACCGGGTATCTGATGGCGTTCGGCGCGATGGTGGCGCTGGGGCGCCGGGCGCGCGAAGGCGGCAGCTGGCTGGTGCGGATTTCGCTGGCGCAAGCCGGGCGCTGGCTGGTGAGCCGGGGCGAAGTGCCGGAAGCCCAGCTCAAGGACATTCCACAGGAGTTCACGCCTGAGGAGCTGGTGCGCTGGTCAACGACGAGCGACACCCCGGCCGGGCGCCTCGCCCATCTGGCGCCGGTCGTGCAACTCTCGGAGACGCCGCCTCGCTGGGCGCGCCCCTCGGTGCCGCTCGGCTACAACGAGCCGGTCTGGCCGGCGCGAGGCTAGAGCAGGCTCGCATGGCTTCGGCCAAGGCCGGCGCGGCGCCCCCAATCACCCCCTCGCCCCCATCGGGGGAGAGGGCTGGGGTGAGGGGGCGAGCGGGGCCAGCGCTTGCGCCCGACGCCTTGATCGCGACGAGCAAAGCCGGCCGCATCCGGCTGATCGAAAAGCGTGAGCCGCGGCCCAGGCCGATAAGGCGCGAGGAAGCAAATTAACATTGTCATCCCGGCGAAGGCCGGGATCCGCTCATCCGCGTCCGAGACGGTTGGACCATAGGTCCCGGCTTTCGCCGGGATGACGTTTTATTTTGTTCGAAGGCGATATCCGCTCGGGCGGCCGCTATTCCGGAGCTTCGACCGGGTCGCTTTTTTGCCGGCGGGCGACGCGCTCCATCTCTTCCAGGAGATCGTGCAGCGCATGGTCGGCGCTATAGGACATCTTGGCGAAGGCGCGCAGAAAGCTGTCGGTCCGCGGCAGCTGGAACAGCGTCTCCTCGCCCTCTTTCGCGGTCGTCGCGGCGATCAGGACGACGTTGTCGTAGGGTTGCAGCACCAGTTCCTTCAACGGCTTGCCGGGCCCGGTCACGTATTCGACCACCCGGCAGCGATCACTGTCGCCGGTTTCGCCGAGGATCGTCATGCGGTAGGCGGCGCGCGTCGTCGAGGCTTCGACGAGGGCGCGGGCAAACGGGCGCAGAAAGCTCTCGTCAAAGCCGAGCATCGCGGTCGGGCGATCGTTGGTGATCGCCGAGCGCATTTCCAAGGTCGTCCATAACGAGGCCCGGCCGTTGAAATAATCGGCCGAGGCGAGGTCGAGATTGATCGAATCGATCGGCATCGGCGGCGCCACCGAGCGGGCCGAGAGAAAGGCAAAGCACGCCGGCTCGCGCTTCAGTGAAATGTTGGTGGTCGCCTCGAGGTTGCGGTCGGTGATCGCGGGCGTCTCAGCCATGGGCGTGGCCTATTCTTAAGGTGGCGACGAACAGCTCGGCGTGTCGGCTCGGGCGGCGTCGACAGAAAATCATCCCATCGTTAATATTGGATAAACTGAGGTTGGTGGCGCTGTCAAACGGCGCCCGGCGACCCGCGATGCGGCCATTGGCCGCGCGGACCGCGGTGCGCGGGTGGCGGTGGCGTGAATTAACCGGCTGCATGGATAGCCAGCGTCCTTCGAGACACGCCCCGGCTTCGCCGCGACGCTCCTCAGGATGAGGTTGTCGTGTTGATGGCATTAACAAGACAACCTCATCCTGAGGAGCCCGCGCAGCGGGTGTCTCGAAGGACGCACGGCCCGCTCCCGCCACTTCGCTTCAGCGCCCGGCCTCGCCTGCGGTGAACTGTTCGATCGCGGTCTCGGCGACCAGCCACTCGGTTTCCGCCTCGGCGATCAGCCGCGCGAGTTCGGCGCGGCGCTTCAGAGCTTCCGCCAGTGCGGCGCCCTCACCGCCAAACGCCCCCGGGGCGGCGAGCTTCCTATCGAGTGCCTGCTGCTCGGCGGCGAGCCGAGCCGCGGCAGCTTCGGCCTGGCGCGCGGTCCGGCGCAGCGGCTGCAACAGGAGGCGGCGCTCGGCCCCACCCTTGCGC
>JBARKH010000204.1:0-2064 GCA_049801295.1 Allostellaceae bacterium
TAGCCGTCGATGTCGGGCAGCATCAGATCGAGAATGATGATGTCGTAATCGTAAAGCTTGCCGATCTCCAGCCCATCCTCGCCGAGATCGGTGGTATCGCAGATGAAGCTTTCCCGCTTCAGCATCAACTCGATGCTTTGAGCGGTCGCGGCATCGTCCTCAACCAGCAAAACACGCATGACAAAATCTCCCCGGGGGGCTGGCCGGCGGTCTCGCGCCGTCGTCGTTAACGAGTGTTAGCGAAAGCGGTTAAGAAATACTTATCCCGCGGGCAAGCCCGGCGCAGCCAGCATGGACCGCAGTTTAACCCGATGTTAGCGCGATCGCGATAGCACGGAGGTTCGCCGCCGCGGGTCAGCACCAAGCGGTGAGCCTCGACCCAGCGTACGCGGCCGGAAATGTCGAATGAGTACCCTTGAGAAGCGTCTTCGCCTGCGGCGCCACCAATATGAGGAACGGCGGCGTCATCTCGTGGAGTTCGCGTCGCTCGCGCAACGATTGCGCGCCGATAGACAGCGGCTCCAAGCCGATATCGACGAGGCCATCGCTGCGGGCGATCCAGTTTCCGCCGAGCCGCTGCTCGATCGCCATAGCAAGCTCGCGCGCTCGCTCGCCGCGATCGAAGGCCGGATCGGCACAGCCGGCGAGGCACTCGCCGCGGCCGCGCGGGAACTGCGCTGGCACGAACTCGCCTGCGCGCAGCATGCCGGCCCCGAGGGGTTGCCCGATGGGCGTCGGGCGAGCCGCCCTCCGCACGCGCCGATCGCCGCCCCGTCCAATACCGACCGCGACCGCAGCGACTAAGCGGAATGCGCCCTACTGTTCCCGCGGCGCATTGACGGGAGTCTAGCCGGGAGCGCAATCGAACCGGCTTGTCGGCGTCGCGTCCGGATACCGGATGACGCTGGGCGGTGCAGATCGTGCCGGGGGCGCATGCGCGAAACACGCTGGCTAAGCACCGGATTGGCTCCTAGGTTAGCGGCCATGTTTACCGGAATCATCACCGATGTCGGGCGAGTCCGTCAGCTCCGCCGCACACAAGGAGAGGGCGGCGGCCTCGAGATCACGATCGCGACCGCCTATGACAGCGGCCAAATCCCGCTCGGCGCCTCGATCGCCTGCTCGGGGCCGTGCCTCACTGTCGTCGCGCTCCAGCCGGGAGCGTTTTCGGTCGAAGCTTCGGCCGAGACGCTGGCGTGTTCGACGCTGGGCGATTGGGCCGAGGGCACGAGCGTCAACCTCGAACGCTCGCTGCGCCTTGGCGACGAACTCGGTGGCCACCTTGTGTCCGGGCATGTCGACGGCGTCGCGCGGCTCATCGATCGCCGGTCCGAGGGCGATTCGGTGCGCTTCGTCATCGAGGCGCCGGTGGCACTGATGCCCTATATTGCCAGCAAGGGCTCGATTGCACTCGACGGGGTGAGCCTCACGGTCAACGAGGTGGCGGACAGAAATTTCGGGGTCAACATCATCCCCTATACGCTGGCGCATACGAGCCTCGGCGAGGCGCGGCCCGGCCAGCGCCTGAACCTCGAAATCGACCCGCTCGCGCGCTATGTCGCCCGGCTGCTCGCGATGCGTTCGGATAAGCCGGAGCACAGCTGACGATGGATCGCGCACCTCACCTCCTTCTTGTGCTGGCGCCCTATTACGCGCACCTGGCGGCGCTGTTGCAGGAGGGCGCCGAACGCGCCATCGCCGCGGCCGGCGCCACCTGCGAGATCGTGACGGTGCCCGGCGCCTTCGAGATCCCGCCGGCGATCGCGCTGGCGGCCAAGGCGGGCGGACGGTTTGATGGGTTTGTCGCGCTCGGCTGCGTCATTCGCGGCGAGACCACCCATTACGACCATATCTGCGCCGAGACCGCACGCTCGCTGCAGGATCTGGCGGTGCGCGACGGGCTCCCTATCGGGTATGGGATACTTACGGTCGAAAACGAGGCGCAGGCGCTGGTGCGGGCCGCTCCGGCTGACCATAAAACGGGCGGCCGCGACAAGGGGGGCGAGGCGACCCGCGCCTGCCTGGCGCTGATCGAATTGAAGCGCCGCTTCCGGGGGAACCAGG
>JBARKH010000205.1:0-1507 GCA_049801295.1 Allostellaceae bacterium
CGCTATAGTCGTGCCGCAAGATCGGCAGAGTGGAGAGAACAGCGATGCCTCGAACAATCGTCGACATTTCCGTGCCGCTGCAGAACCACGTCGCGGCCGATCCGCCCGGAACCGGTCCGTCGATCGAGTATATCGACCATCAGCAAAGCCTGCCGCAGATCCTGAGCTTCTTCCCCGGCCTCAAGGCGGAGGATTTGCCCGACGGCCAGGGCTGGGCGGTCGAGCGCGTGCAGGTTTCGACGCATAACGGCACGCACCTTGATGCGCCCTGGCACTATCATCCGACGATGAACCGCGGCCAGCGCTCGGCGACGATCGACGAGATCCCGCTCGACTGGTGCTTCCAGCCCGGCGTCAAGCTCGATTTCCGCCATTTCGCCGACGGCTACGTCGCCAGCGCCGCCGATGTCGCGGCCGAATTGAAACGCATCGGGCATGAGCTCAAGCCGCTGGAGATCGTCGTGGTCAACACCAGCGCCGGCGCCAAATACGGCCAGCCTGATTACGTCGCCGCGGGCTGCGGCATGGGCTACGAAGCGACGATGTACCTGACCGAGCGCGGCGTCCGCGTCACCGGGACCGACGGCTGGAGCTGGGACGCGCCCTTCGTCTACACGGCGAAGAAATACGCCGCGACGCATGACGCGTCGCTGATCTGGGAAGGGCACAAGGCCGGCCGCCACATCGGCTATTGCCATCTCGAGAAGCTGCACAATCTCGAGCAGCTTCCGGCAACCGGTTTCATGGTCGCCTGCTTCCCGATGAAAATCGAGCGCGCCTCGGCGGGCTGGACGCGGGCGGTGGCTATTCTCGACAGGTAGGAAGGGGCCCCGCTTTATTCATCACCA
Organism: Allostellaceae bacterium; assembly: GCA_049801295.1. Lineage (GTDB taxonomy): Bacteria > Pseudomonadota > Alphaproteobacteria > ATCC43930 > CGMCC-115725 > DATARH01. The sequence continues at coordinate 849 of JBARKH010000205.1, forward strand.
ACGAGCATCGATCGCCACGAGGCGGCGGGTTACGGGCTTCGCCCTAACCGGCCCTGCGCGCTACGCGCTTGCACGAGGCGGTCGCCTCCATTACAGACAAATCGCTCCGGTGAGGAGGCGATCATCGAAAGCGATCCGCTGCTCGCAAGTGAGATTGTAGTTCGAGTTTGCCTGTTCCTCGTTGCGGCAATCGCAATGTTGGGCGGTGCTCTGCAATTCTTCTCGGGGCAGCCCCATACAACGCCAGCGCTGGATAACGTTCACCGTTTCATGGCCGGCGTGTACTTTTCCACCGGACTCATAAGCCTGTGGGCCGGCATAACGATCCGACAGCAAGGGACGCTCATATATCTGCTCGCTCTCGGCGTATTTCTCGCGGGCCTCGGCAGGTTGGTTTCCATCAGCCGCGTCGGGCTGCCGAAACCGGCTGCCCTGTGGCTGGGCTATCTGGTTCCCGAACTGTCCTTACCGTTCATCATTGCCGCCGCTCACTACGCCAGCCACTGAACGCTTGGCGCCGATTCGTTGGCAGAGCCGCCTCCGGCTCATTGGGGCCACCCGTTCACCCCACCAGACCCTGCCATGATTCAGCCAAGGCTTTGGTACTATGGTCCAAATTGCGTCACGGGCGGAGGGGTCCTTTGTTTTCAGCACGGTTT
>JBARKH010000206.1:0-2503 GCA_049801295.1 Allostellaceae bacterium
CGAACAGCGCGACAGCGGGCAATACGACCAGCAGCCGGAGGCGGTCGCCGGCGGATTGCCCGCCGCGGAACGCTCGCACAATCGAGTGGTCGAGGCGATGGCGTCGGCGATGCCCGGCGGCGCCTCGGGCAGTAGCCTCGCGCGCCTGGAAGGGCGCCACCGCAGCGGCGGCAATGCACTGCGCGCCGCAGTGCTCGGCGCCAATGACGGCCTCGTTTCCAATCTCAGCCTGGTGATGGGCGTCGCCGGCGCAGCGGAGCCGGGCGGCACGATCCTGTTGACCGGGCTCGCGGGGCTCGTCGCCGGCGCATGCTCGATGGCGATGGGCGAATGGCTGTCGATGACCAGCTCGCGCGAACTCTCCCAGCAGCAGATCGACATCGAAGCCGACGAATTGAAGCAGAGGCCCGAAGAAGAGAAGGAGGAGATGATCCTCATATATCAGGCCAAGGGTCTCGACGAGGGGTCGGCGCGGGCGCTCGCAGACAAGCTGATGGCGAACAAGGATAGCGCGCTCGACACGCTGGTGCGGGAGGAGCTGGGGATCGACCCCAACGAGCTGGGCGGCTCCGCGTGGACGGCGGCCGGCACGTCATTCGGGCTATTCGCGGCCGGAGCCATATTCCCGGTGGCGCCGTTTTTCTGGCTCGGCGGCACCGCCGCGCTTCTCGTGAGCCTCGCCGCCAGCGGCGTCGCGCTCTTGATGATCGGCGCCGGGACGTCGCTCTTCACCGGCCGCAGCGTGGTTTTTTCGGGGGTGCGCCAGCTCGGCATCGGGTTCGCCGCGGCCGCCATCACCTATGGCATCGGCCGCCTCGTCGGCGTCTCGCTCGGCGGGTGAACCGCGCGCGAATAGCGTTAACGCCGCTTTCAGGCGGCATCGATAAACTGCGGTCCGGCCGCTCGCGCGGTTGTATAAAGGCCGTGAAGGGGTGGGGGTGATGGCGCCGAACTACGATTATGACCTGGTGGTGATCGGCTCAGGTCCGGCGGGGCAGCGCGCCGCGATCCAGGGCGCCAAGCTCGACAAGCGCGTCGCGATCATCGAGCGCACAACAGTCCTCGGCGGGGTCAGCGTCAATCTCGGCACGATCCCCTCCAAGACGCTGCGCGAGGCGGTGCTCGAATTATCGGGGTACCGCTCCCGGGAATTCTATGGCGCCTCCTATACGGTCAAGCAGAACATCACGATGCAGGATCTCCTCGTTCGCACCAACAAGGTGATCCAGCATGAGATCGACGTCACGCGTCACCAGTTGATGCGCAACGGTGTCGAGGTGATCTCAGCAACCGCCTCGTTCGACGGGCCCGAAACGGTTCGGCTCGACTTCATGGACGGCAGCACCGCGCGCACCGTCACGGCGCGCCACATCGTCATCGCGGCCGGAACGGAGACGACCCGCGATCCGCAGATACCGCTCGACGGTAAGCATGTCTTCACCAGCGACGACGTGTTCAAACTCGACCGCCTGCCGCGCACGCTGGCCGTCGTCGGCGCCGGGGTCATCGGCTGCGAATATGCCAGCATCTTCGCCGCGCTCGGCGTGCGTGTGACGTTGATCGACCAGCGCAATCGCCTGTTGCCGTTCGTCGACGAGGAGGTCGTCGACACGCTGTGCTACCACCTGCGGGAAAACCGCGTGACGCTGCGCCTCAACGAGAGCGTCCAGAGCATCGAGGTCGCCGAGGGCGAGGAGGGGCCCGGCAATAGGGTCAGGCTGCATCTGGCGAGCGGTAAGACGATCATCACCGAAAAGGCGCTCTACGCGGTCGGCCGCACCGGCGCGACGAACCGGCTGGCGCTCGACAAATGCGGGCTGGCCTGCGACGAGCGCGGCAGGCTCGTCGTCGACGAGCACTATCGCACCTGCGTGCCGAGCATCTCCGCGGTCGGCGACGTCATCGGTTTCCCGGCGCTTGCCTCGACCTCGATGGAGCAGGGCCGTCTCTCGGTCTGCCACGCCTTCGGCGTCAGCGCAAAGAGCGTCCCCGCGCTTTTCCCGTTCGGGATATACGCGGTTCCTGAAATCTCGATGGTCGGCAAGACCGAGGAAGAATTGACCCACGCCGGCATCGCCTATGAAGTCGGCAAGGCGCGCTACCGGGAAATCGCCCGCGGCCAGATTATCGGCGACACCACCGGCCTCCTCAAGCTGATATTCCACTCCGAAACCCGCGAATTATTGGGCGTTCACATCATCGGCGATGGGGCCAGCGAGCTCATCCATATCGGACAGGCGGTCCTGTCGTTCGGCGGCACAATCGATTACTTTATCAACACGGTCTTTAATTATCCGACCTTGGCCGAATGCTACAAGGTCGCGGCCTTTGACGGAATCAACCGGATCGGCACCTTTCTGGAGGCCGACGCGGCCGATCCGCCACCCGCGTAGATCCATCTGAGTTCGTCATTCCCGCGAAAGCGGGAATCCAGGGCAATCGCTTCGCCGCTACCCCTGGACCCCCGCTTCCGCGGGGGTGACGGGTACTGCGCCTCGCTCCG
>JBARKH010000207.1:0-5835 GCA_049801295.1 Allostellaceae bacterium
GATGCAGGCCGCGATGGCCTCGCCGACAAAGCGCACCTTGTCGGTCGCGAGCGGTGGCATCGCGGTGGTGCGGGCGCCGGCGGCGTGGGTGACGATGCGGATCGGCTGCATGCGCGGCAGGTCGGCCGCGGTGAAGACGCGGCCCTTCGCCTCGGGCGGGACGCTGATCCCGCGGATCCGCGCATGGGCATGCGGGCTGCGCAGGAAGACGACCTCCTGGGTCCCGGCCATTCGGAGGTCGGAGACGAACTCGCCGCGCCCCCGCAAATGCCGGTCATCCTCCTTGCGCAACAACGAGGCGCCGACGCCGAATTTGCTCGATGCCGTCTGCATGGCAGCGCCCTCCCCTTTTCACCACGAGGACACGGAGGGCACGGACTGCGGACCGTCGCCCCCGCGAAAGCGGGGCCCAGGGCAATCGGTCTAGTCGCGCGGCCCTGGATTCCCGCTTTCGCGGGAACGACGCACTTCAAGCGGTTTTTCCGTGTCTCCGTGGTTAATTCTAATCGAGCAGCGCGAGATCGATCGCGTCGCCCATCTTGCAGTAGCCGCTGTCCGATGGGTGCAGCCCATCGCCGCAATCGTCGGCTTCGCGCATTTGCGTCTGGATCTGGGGGTCGCGCAGCGCGGCATCGAAATCGGCGACGCCATCGAAGGCGCCCCCTTCGCGGATCCAGGTGTTGACCGTGATCCGGTGTTTTTCGCGCGTCGGGTTCCACGCGTTGGCCATGAAGGTCTCGTTGCCGAACGGCGTCAAGGTCGCGCCGATCAGCTTGACCCCGGCGCTCTTCGCGCGCACCGCCATCTGTTGGAGGCCGGCGATCATCTGTTCGCCGGTCACCTCCTCCTCGGGCTTGGCCCAGCGGTTGCGCAAATCGTTGGTGCCGAGCATGACGATCGCATGCGTCACGCCAGGCTGGGCCAGGACGTCGCGGTCAAAGCGCCGCAGCCCGCTGTCGCCGCGCAGATCGTGCAGGATGCGGTTGCCGCCGAGCCCATTGTTCATGACCCCCATCGGCCGCCCCGCGCGCGCGACAAGGCGGCGGGCGAGCTGATCGGGCCAGCGGCAATAGGCGTCGATCGTCGAGATGTTGCCGTCGGTCAACGAGTCGCCGAGCGCCACCACGCCGCCCGCCTCGCTCCCGGCCAACACATCGACGCCGCACAGGAAAAACCACTGGTCGGTCAGATTGCCGACCGGCATCACCGTCTCGGCTGTGAAATTCCCGGGCGGCGAAATATAGTTAGTCTGCCGCGCATAGCGCCCGGTGATCGAGAAATTGGCGAGGACCTCGCCCGGCAGGTGGATGCTGACCGCGAGATCGGCGAGCACCGGCGCCCCCAGTTCCACGGGGTCGCTGAACTGCACCGCGCCGGCGGCGATCACCGTCCCGTCGCTGCCGCCGAATGTGAGCTTGCGGTCGGAGCCGGCGACGATCGCGGGCCCCTTGTCGCGCAGCGCGATGCGCGCGGCCCCGATCAAGAGCGGGCGGTTGCCATAGGCGTTGGAGATGCGCACCCGCAGCCGCTCGCCGCCAAGGCTGAGCCTCGGGTTCATCCGCAGCGTGTGGTTGTTGAAGCCGACAACGCCTTCCGCCGGCGCCGGCGCCGCCGCCCAAGTGCCGACCCAATGCCTGTTGGTTTGCATGAGACGCCTCCCTCAATCGCGTGTTGGCGCCAATCGTGCCGCCGGGATCGGTTCTGCTGCAATGGTTTTGATTGCTGAACATCCACCTCGTTGTCATCCCGGCGAAAGCCGGTATCCAATGGCAGGGATGGATCCCGGCTTTCGCCGGGACGACACCGAAGGCGCTTATAAATACGGATCGGCCTGCGCCAGATAATTGGCGACGCAATCGGCGACGGCGTCTTCGAGCGGGGTGAAGGGGGCGGTGTAGCCGGCCTGGCGCAACCGGCCCATGCTGGCCTCGGTGAAATACTGGTAGTTCGGCCCGATCGCGGGCGGGATGTCGATGAATTCGATGTTCGGGGCGACCCCGCAGGCGCCGCCCAGCGCCTTCATCAGATCGAGAAAGCTGCGCGCGTCGCCAGTGCCGAGGTTGAAGATGCCGCTACCTGTCCCCTGCTGCCACAGCCACAGCATCACCGCGGCACAATCCTTGACATAGACAAAGTCGCGGCGCTGTTCGCCATCGGCGTAATCGGGCCGGTGCGACTTGAAGAGGCGGATGGTCCGGCCGGCGGCGACATCGCGGTAATTCTTGACGACGAGGCTCGCCATCTCGCCCTTGTGGTACTCGTTGGGCCCGAAGACGTTGAAGAATTTAAGCCCGAACCATGAGGGCGGGGCCGCTCCCGCCGCGGCCTGTCGCATCGCCCACAGATCAAAGGCGTGCTTTGACCAGCCGTAGAGGTTGAGCGGGCGCAGGCGCTTCGCGGCGGCGATGTCTGGGGCATCCTCGAACCCGGCCGCGCCGTCGCCATAGGTCGCCGCCGAAGAGGCGTAGATCAGCTTTTTGCCCTCGGCGGCGCACCAGCGCCACCATGCGATCGAGGAATTGAGGTTGGTGGCGATGATGGCGTCGGCATCAACTTCGAAGGTCGAGGAATTGGCGCCGAGATGAAACACCGCATCAACTTCGGCGCCAAAGCGCTCAAGCCACGGGGCGAGCCCGTCGGGCGGCACGATTTCAAAAAAATCGCGCTTGGCGATATTGCGCCATTTGTCCCCGGTGCCGAAGCGGTCGACGATGACGAGATCGGAACGGCCGGCGTCGTTGAGGGCGGCACAGAGGACCGAGCCGATAAACCCCCCGCCGCCGGTAACCACCAGCATCAGGCGGCGTCCTCGCTGGAGCGGACGCGCGCCGCGTCGGCTTCGGCGGGGGTGTGCGCCTCGCGAATGGCGTCGATCAGCCGCGTCGTCGAGCGCCCGTCGACGAGGTCGACGAGGACGACGCGGCCGCCGGCGGCCTCCACTTCGGCGGCCCCCACAACACCCTCCTTTGTATAGTCGCCGCCCTTCACCAGCACATCGGGTTGCAATCGGCGGATGAGCTCAATGGGCGTGTCCTCGTCGAAGCTGATGACGGCGTCGACCGCCTCGACCGCGGCGATGACCGCCGAGCGGTCGGCCAATCCGTTGACCGGGCGCTTGGGGCCCTTGAGGCGGCGAACCCCGGGATCACTGTTGAGCGCGACGATCAGCCGGTCGCACTGGGCGCGCGCGCTGGCCAAGAGCGCGACGTGCCCGGCATGGACGATATCGAAGCAGCCATTGGTGAAGCCGACCGCGAGGCCGCGGGCTTTCCAGCGCCGCACCAGGGTTTCCACCTCGGCGGCGCTGTAATATTTGGCGCGGTGCCATTCCTTGTCGCGCACGTCACGCGACAATTCGAGCATCAGTTCGTCGAGTTCCGCGGTCGCGGTGCCGAGCTTGGAAACGACGATGCCGGCGGCGGTATTCGCCAAGTGCATCGCCTGCGGCAGCTTGTAGCCGCTGGCGCAGGCGAGCGCGAGGACCGCGATCACCGTGTCGCCGGCGCCGGTGACGTCGTAGACCTCGCGCGCCCGGGCCGCTTCGAGATGAACCGCGCCCCCGGCCTCGACGAGCACCATGCCTTTCTCGGAGCGCTTGGCAAGGATGGCGTCGGCCCCGGAATCGCGCATGACCTTGGTCGCCGCCGCGATGATTTCCGCGTCGGTGCCGACCGGCATATGCGCGGCCAGCGCCAGCTCGCGCAGATTGGGGGTGACGCAGGTGGCGCCGCGATAGCGCGCGAAATCCTCGCCCTTCGGGTCGACGTAAACCGGGATGCCGAGCCCCCGCGCCCGCGCGATCGCCGCGGCGATGACCTTCGGGCCCAGCGCCGCCTTGCGGTAATCGGAGAGGACCACCGCGTCGACCTCGGGAATCGCGCGCTCGGCCGCATCGATCAGCGCGGCCTCCTCGGCGGGACCCAGAGCGTGCGTCCTTTCCTCGTCGATGCGAACGATCTGCTGGTGCCCCGCGAGATAGCGCGTCTTGCACACCGTCGGCCGGTCGGCGCTTGCGACATGCCGGTCGACCAGCCCCGGGGTCTGCGCGATCAGCGCCTGGACTTCGCGGCCTGCCGGGTCGTCTCCCAGGAGCCCCATCAACACCGCCTTGCCGCCGAGCGCGGCGATGTTGCGCGCGACATTGCCGGCGCCGCCCAGCATGCTCTGGGTGCGCTGCAACAAGAGCACCGGCACCGGCGCCTCCGGCGACAACCGCTCGGTCTCGCAATAGGCAAAGCGGTCGAGCATGACGTCGCCAAGACACAGGATCGTGACGCCCGAGAAATCCATCAGAAACCCATCGCGCCCGCGCAATTCCGCCGCGTTCGGCGCGGATCTTTAACATGCCGGCCCGAGCGGGCCTATATTTAAGAGGGAAACACCGGAGGGTGCGATGCACGCTGACTCGATCGACTCGTGGCGCCACGAGCATGTCTTTCTGGGCGCGCATCATCAACGCAACGAGCGGCGCAGCTGGGCGGTGGTCCTGCTGTGCGGCACGATGATGGCGGCCGAGATTGTCGGCGGGTGGCTGTGGGGCTCGATGGCGCTGGTTGCCGACGGGCTGCACATGTCTACCCATGCCGGTGCGCTGGTCATCGCCGCCTTTGCCTATGCCTATGCCAGGAAACACTCCAGCGACGAGCGTTTCGCGTTCGGCACCGGCAAGCTCGGCGATCTGGCCGCCTTTGCCAGCGCGGTCGTGCTGGCGATGATTGCCCTCCTGATCGGGTATGAGAGCCTCGACCGGCTGTTCCATCCGGTGGGGATCGCCTTCAACCAGGCGATTCCCTTGGCCGTGCTCGGCCTCGCCGTCAACCTGGTCAGCGCCTGGCTCCTGCATGAGGAGCGGCCCGATGGCCCCGCCCACGGCCACAGCCATGTCCGGGCCGGCGCCCATGGTCACGACCACCCCCATCACGATCATCATCACCACGATGACCACCATGCCGACCACAATCTGCGCGCCGCCTATGTACACGTCATGGCCGATGCCGCGGTCTCGGTTCTGGCGGTGATCGGCCTCACCTCCGGGCGCGTGCTCGGCTGGGTGTGGATGGACCCGGTGATGGGCCTTGTCGGCATGCTGGTCATTCTCAACTGGTCGTGGAGCCTGGTGCGCATCTCCGGCGCGGTCCTTCTCGACATGCGGCCCGAGGGGATCGCCCGCCAGATCGCCGAGCGGATCGAAGGGGCTGGCAGCGACCGCATCGCCGATCTCCATTTGTGGCGGGTCGGGCCGGGACATCACGCCGCGGTCGTTTCGATCGTCTGCGACCACCCCGAACCGCCAGCCGCCTACAAGGCCCGCCTCGCCGACATCGCCGGCCTCAGCCACGTCACGATCGAGGTGCAGGCCTGTCCGGGCGAGCATTGAACCGGGCGCGATGCCCGCCATTTTCCCGGGATCGGCCGGTCCCGCCCGTTAGAGAGCGCGCGCCGATTCGTAGCAGGGGTTTCATTCCGCGCAACCCACCCTCCGTGCTTTTCCGGGGCTGCGGCTAGTGCGGTGCTTGTGCCGCCGGGGGCTTGAACGCAAACTCGCGGCGGCTATAGTCCGGCGCCGGATTTCCCGGCCTGATTGAGGGCACAGGATGCCGCTTCGCTCGCCCGCCGCGCTCGTCGCTTCCCTCGTGTTGCTTACCGCCGCGGTGTTGATCTCCACCGCGTCGGCGCGCGCGGCTGCGTTCGTCGATTCGGCCGGGCGGCGCGTTATGCTGCCCGACCGCATCGGCCGCATCATGCCCGCCGAACCAAATGCCGAGGTGCTGGAGTATGTGCTGGCGCCGGAGCGGCTCGTCGGGGAGAGCCGGGTCCGCGGGCGCGGCTCCCGCC
>JBARKH010000208.1:0-11739 GCA_049801295.1 Allostellaceae bacterium
GATCCGCAATCCCCCGTCGATGATCTGGGTCTGGCCGGCAAGGCGGCGATCGTCACCGGCGGCGGGGCGCCCGATGACGGCATCGGCAATGGCCGCGCCGCGGCGATGCTGTTGGCGCGCGCCGGCGCGCGGGTGCTGGTCGTCGATATCGTGCGCGAGGCCGCCGAGCAGACCGTGGCGATGATCCAAGCGGAGGGCGGCAACGCCGCGCCCTTTGTCGCCGACGTCGTCGACGAGGCGCAGTGCCGCGCGATCGTCGATGAAGCGCTCGCCCGGTTCGGCCGGCTCGATCTCCTCGACAACAATGTCGGGATCGGCGGGCGCGGCAGCGTCGTCGATACCGCGGTCGCCGATTGGCGGCGGATCATGCAGGTCAATGTCGACAGCATGTTTCTCGTCTCGCGCTTTGCGATCCCGGCGATGATCGAAACCGCCAAGGGCGGCGCCATCGTCAACGTCTCCTCGATCTCGGCATTGCGGCCGCGCGGGCTGACCGCGTACTCGACCTCGAAAGGCGCGGTCATCGCGCTGACCCGGGCGATGGCGGTCGATCACGGGCCCCAGGGGATCCGCGTCAATTGCGTCGCGCCCGGGCCCATCTACACCCCGCGCATGTATACCGGGCAGATGAGCCCCGCCGGCCGCGAGGCGCGACGCAAGGCCTCGGTTTTGGGCATCGAGGGGCTCGGCTGGGATATCGGTCATGCGGTTCGCTTCCTCTTGTCGCAAGAGGCGCGCTACATCACCGGGCAAACTCTCGTCGTCGATGGCGGGGCGAGCCTCGTCGGCCCGAGCCGCGCGCCCGGTTAGCCTCCGCACGGAACGTAAACCGCTTTGAAACGTTCGCTGCCGCACGCTGACCCCGAAGGAGACAGCACATACGTAAAACTTTTGTTGCGATCGCGGTGGCCGCCGCGGTCGTTGCGGCGGCCGGGATGACGGCTCCGGCCTTCGCCCGTGGCGGGCCTGGGGGCGGGGCCTCGGCACACGCCTCTGCCCACGGCGGTTTCAGCAGCACTGGCCTCCCTGCCGGCTTCAGCCACGGACAAAAGCACGGCTGGAACGGCGGCACCACGCCACCCGGCTGGACCGGTCATGGCAAGAAGACCGGATGGGGCACCGGAACCATGCCACCCGGCTTGAGCAGCCGCTGACGCACGCCTGGTTCGGGCCGTCGACGCTAGCGCTGGATCGTTTCAGGTCGAACCGTCATTCCCGCGCAAGCGGGAATCCAGGGCGACTGACGTGCGGTTACCCTGGACCCCCGCCTACGCGGGGGTGACGGATGGTATTTCGTCGTTCCTTGATCGCGGCTCTTAGGGCCGGGTGGCGGCGCTGGCGCTGCCGTGCAGGAGATCCGCGATGCTGCGCTCGCGGCCGATCTCGATCGTCACCGTCGCCGTCATGCCGGCGCGCAGCGGCGGCTCGCCCTGGTGCGGCAGGAGGCGCACCCGGACCGGCAGGCGCTGCACGACCTTGACCCAATTCCCTGAGGCGTTCTGCGGCGGCAGGATCGCGAATTCCGCCCCGGTCGCCGGGCTGATGCTGTCGATTTCCGCCGCCCACGTCACATCCGGGTAGACGTCGAGCACGACGCTCGCCTTCTGTCCGGGCGTCACATAGGTGAGGTCGGTTTCCTTCATATTGGCCTCGACCCAGGGCCGCGTCTTCGCCACCACGACAAAGAGCGGCGTCATCGCCCTGACCTGCTCGCCCGGCTGCAGCTTGACATTGACCGCGGTGCCGCCGACCGGTGCAGCGATTGTCGTGCGCGCGAGGTCGAGCGCGGCGCGGTCGCGCTCAGCCTTCTTCTCGCGCACCAGCGGGTGGTCGTCGGTCGCGATGTCGGGGTTACCCATCAGCGCCGCCAGCATGCGTGACAGGCGCTTTTTGACGACCCCGACGCGATCGCGCGCGACGATCGCCGCGTTCTGCGCCTCTTCGAGCTTGGTGACCGAGGCTGCGCCGGTCGCCGCCAGCGCCTGCTGGCGCGCCGCCTGCCGCGCCAGGTAATCGGCCTGGCTGTTGACCTCCGCGAGCTCGCTCTGCGTCTCGGACCATTGGGCGCGCGCCGTCTCGACCGTGGTGCGGGCGTTGTCGAGGTCGGCCTCGGCCTTGTCGAGTGCGAGGCGGAACGGTACCGGATCGATCTTGACCAGCGGCGCTCCCTCCTCGACCGCCTCGTGATCGTGCACCAGCACCTCAACCACCCGCCCCGAAACTTCCGGCGCGATCTGGGCGATGTCGGCCTTGACGTAGGCGTCGTCGGTGCCGACCGTTCGCCCGCCATGCAGCCACACCGCGCCTCCGATCAATGCCAGCACGAACGGCACCGCGACGAGGAGGACAAGGCGAACGATTTTCGGGTGCGGCCGGATCACTGGACGAGTTCCTTCTCCGGCGCGGCTGCTCCGGCGAATTCGGGCTCGAGCATCGCCTGGAGCTGGCGCTTCACCCGCCGCATCCACTCGGAAAACTGTTCCCGCTCGTACGCCGACAACAGCGCCAGCGCATCGTCGACGGTACGGTCGGCGATCTGTGCCAATTGCATCTGGATCAGATCCGATTCGGCGGTGAGGAACAGGCGATTGACCCTGCGGTCGCTGGCGTCGGGGCGGCGGGCGACCCAGCCCTTCTTTTCCATGCGATCGACCATGCGCCCGGCGGTCGCCTTCTCGACCTCCAGCATCTCGGCGAGTTCCGACTGGGTGGCGCCGGGCCGGCGATAGAGGCGGTTGATCACCAGCCATTGCGACCGGGTGAGGCCCAACCGGCGCACGCGACGATCGAAGGCGGTGCGCAACAGGCGCGCGACATCGGAGATCAGAAACCCGATATGGCGCTCGTCTTCGGAAGACAAGGGGGTTCCCCGCGTCTAGATGTCTAGGTTATGGTTGCATAGCATACCTTTTGTTCGGCGGCAAACCAGAACCGTCCATCCGGAACCATCACCTCATGACCATGACCGACGACGCTGCCGAAACCCCAACGACGCTCGTGCGCCGGATCATGATCATGCTCTCGATCATCCTTGGTTCGACGCTCTATTCGACGACCCTCTTGATCGCCTCCACCCTCTTGCCGCAGATGCAGGGCGCGATGTCGGCGACCCAGGACGAAATCGCCTGGGTGATGACTTTCAACATTCTGGCGACGGCGGTGGTGACGCCGATGACCGGCTGGCTGGTTGCCCGATTCGGCCGACGCGGGGTGATGGTCGGGTCGATGGCGCTGTTTTCGCTGTTCACCTACCTGTGCGGCGCCGCCGATTCGCTTGAGAGCCTGGTGCTGTGGCGGATTTTGCAGGGCGCGACCGGCGCGCCGGTGACGCCCTTGTCGCAGACGATCCTGTTCGATGTATTCCCGCGCCGCCAGCACCGGGCAATCATGTCGATCTATGGGATGACGGTGGTGGTCGGCCCGGTGATCGGCCCGGCGCTGGGCGGTTACATGTCCGACATGTACAGCTGGCGCTGGGCGTTCTACGGGCTGGTGCCGGTCGGGTTGGTTTCCTGCATCGGGCTTCAGCTCAGCATGTTGCCCGACCCGGTGCGCCAGCGCGTGCGGCTCGACTGGATCGGCTTTCTCTCGCTTTCCGCGGCGATCTCCTGCCTGCAGCTGGTCCTGTCGCGCGGCCAGCGGCTCGACTGGTACGAATCGCCGGAAATCTGGCTCGAGACGATCGCCGCGATCTTCGCCTTTTACATCTTCGTCGCGCACAGCCTCACAGCGCAGCACCCATTCCTCAACCTGCGCCTGCTGCTCGACCGCAATTACGGGCTGGGCCTGGCGCTGGTCGGCGTCTTCGGCATGCTCAACGTGACGCCAATGGTGCTGTTGCCGCCGCTCTTGCAGCAGCATGCCGGGTTTCCCGACACGTTGATCGGCGAAGTTCTGGCGGCGCGCGGCCTCGGGGCGACGTTCGGGTTTTTCGTCGCGATGTTTATCGGCCGGCTCGATCCGCGCATCGGGATGAGCATCGGCTTCGGGTTGCAGGTGATCTCCGGCCTGTGGCTGATGAGCATCAACCTCGATGTATCGATGGAGATCCTGGTCGCCAACAGCATCCTCCAGGGCATCGCGATCGGGGTCATCTGGGTGCCGCTGACGATCGCCAGTTTTGCGACGCTGGAGAGCCGGTTCTGGCCCGAGGCGATGGCGGTCTTTCACCTGATGCGCAACATCGGGTCGAGCTTTTTCATTTCGCTCTGCGTTGCCGACATCGTGCGGGTGACGGCGCAGAACTACAGCCGCCTCTCCGAGATGATTTCGCCGTTCAACGAGCGGCTGACCTTGCCCTGGGTGATGGGCGGCTGGAGCATCGACACGCTCTCGGGCCTCGCGCGCCTCTCCAAGGAGATCGGCCGGCAGGCGGCGATGATCGGCTATCTCGACGCCTTCGCGATGTATACCGCTGCATCGGCCGGAGCGGTGCTCCTCGTCCTCTTCGTCCGCCGCCGCCGCGCCGCCGGGGCCTAGCGGGTGCGGGTGAGCCACACCGCTGCGCCTTTTCCTTCGCGAGCCAGTCCCGGTAATATCCCCGGCTCGTCGTAAGGAAGGCGGATTATGGCGAGGGAGGAAAGATGGATCTGCACGCGCTCCGCGAAGCGGCGATCGAGGCGACCTCGCGCGCCCTCCACGACAAGCACGGGTTTGTGCCGAGCGACGAGACTGACGAGTGGGAAGAGGAATACCGCCGGCAATTCGCGCTTCTGAAACGGCGCTTCGCCACCGAGGCTCCATCCTCGGCGCCGCCCCGCGCGCCCGCCGCACCCTCCGCCGCCGGGCGTGAGTGGCCCGAGCTCTCCGGCACCCCGGAGCAGAAGCGCTGGGCCGCGACGATCCGCGAGGACCGAATGCGCGAGATCGCGAGCGAACCGTTCCGCGCCTGGCTCGCGCGCACCTGGACCCGCGCCAAGGTGTGGGTCGATACTCGCGACGTGCCAGCCGCAATCTTGGTCCAGCGGCTGCGCCCGCAATTCGACGAGTATCGCAAAGCGGCCACCGAGACGGCCAAGGTGCGCGCCGCCGAGGTGCAACAGAAGGCCGCCGTCGCGGCCGCCTTCCAGCAGCGGCTGAAGGATGCCGGGATCACCCCGGAGGGCCTCATTGAGCTGGTCGATGCCAGCGACCGCTTCGATCTGGCGCCGCTGACGGTCAAGCTCGCCGAGATCGCCGTCGAGGGCCGCCACCTGCGCATCTTCGAGACTGCCGATCCCAACCTGCTGTTGGTTAAGGAAAAAAAGGGCCCGTTCCACGAGGACTACGCGATCGAGCGCGACGAGGGCCTGGTCGGCGATTTGAAGCTCTACGCCCAGGCGCCGTAGCGCGCCCACGCTCTCTGTGCTATGATGTGGTGCAATGTGCCGCAGGAGGCATCCTTGCCCGACGATCATCGGCTATTGAGCCACGTTTCGCTGCGGGTCCCGAGCGATCTGATCGAGGCATTCGACCGGCTTGCCGCCGCCTTGGACCGGCCGCGGTCGTGGGTCATGCTGCGCGCCTTGCGCCAGTACCTCGATGAGGGGGAGGGCGCGGAAATTGCCGAGGACACGGAAAGCCTGGCCGAACTCGACCGCGGCGAAACCGTTCCGTTCGAGGAAACGATACGCCGGGTTGAGGAGATCATTGCGCGGGCCGAGGCCGGCAGCGCTGTCAAAAAATGATGTCTCGCGTCTTCCGCTCTCCCCGCGCGGGTATCGAGATCGATGAAATCGCAGCCTACCTCGCCGAGCGCAGCCTACCGGCCGCGCGGCGCTTTCTCGAGGCGCTCGAACGCGCTCACCAGCTTTTGTCCGAATTTCCGAACTCCGGCGCTGCGGGCCTCAGCCCCGGTACCCGCCGGCTGATCGTCGGCGACTATATCCTTTCCTATCGCCGGCGCGGTGCCGAGATCTTTGCTGTCCGGCACGCGCGCCGACGTGACGCCCGCCTTTGACGGGCCGTCCGGCGCGATAAGTTGCCGAGGCCATGCGATCCGGGTGCACAACTGGGGCCCGTTGGCGTAGAAATCTGGCGACTGCCTGAGAAGGAGGAACGGCCATGGCGAAGGGTGCGCTGATCGCGGCGATGGATTTCACCAATGTCGCTGCCGACGAATTCAACGACTGGTACGATTTGGAGCACATCCCCGAGCGGGCGCGCGTGCCCGGCTTTCTCACCCTGCAGCGCTGGATCGGCGCCGACAACCCGAAGCAGTCCGTCGCCACCTATGACCTCGACAACGTCGCCGTCCTGCAAAGCCCAGCCTATCGCGCGATCGGCGGCGAGAATTTGTCGCCGTGGTCGAAGCGGGTGACCGCCAAGGTCGAGCGTCTGTTGCGCTTCGAGGGCGAGCAGATCCTCCCGGGCGACGCGACCGCCCCCGCCAACGCCGGCGGGCTCCTTCTCGTCGGCATGACCCCGGCCCCGGCCCACGAGACCGCGTTCAACGCCTGGTACGACACCGAGCACGTCCCCGCTCTCGCGCGCGTCCCCGGGGTCCTCACCGCGCGCCGCTACCGGACGAACGGCGGCAACCCGAAATACCTCGCGCTCTATCACCTTACCGGGCCGGGCGTCGTCGACTCGCCGGAATGGAAGCGGACGAGCGAATCGACCCCGATGCCCCAGCACGTGCGCGACCAGATCACCAACCGGCTGCGGCTAGTCTGCCGGAGCTACGTGCGCGGGTAGCCCGTTATTCGATCACCCTCAATCGTCGTTCCCGCGCACGCGGGAATCCAGGGGCAAAAGATCCATCGTTCGCCCTGGGCCCCCGCTTCCGCGGGGGTGACGGGGATTGGCGCGGCCATACGAACCGCGCATGACAGCCAGGATAATCCCGGCGGTTTGGCCCGCCGGCGTTGCCGCGCCCGGATTGCTGGGGCTATTGTGAACGGCGCTCCGGCTGCGCGCGGCCGGGCGACATAAGACAGGAGTGTGACGAATGCCCAACGATGTGCAGGGTGCGATCACGAACGCGCCGAAGCCGCAGGCGCTCTACGAGAAGCTCGAGGATCGCATCCTGGTGCGCGACCAAGTGGGGGCGAGCGAAGTTTATTACGATCTGGTGCGCCAGCGCCGGCCGATGACCGAGATGCTCGGCGAGGCGGTGCGCATTCATGCGCCCTATACGCACGTCCCCTATCACGAGCGGATCGACGACGGCTACGTCAACTTCGTCAACAACGACCATTGCCTCCTCTCAGCGCGCGCCGCGACCCAATTGACCCGGATGGTGCCCGAAGATTGCGCCGCGCTCCCCTTGGCGCAGACGATCTGGTACATCCCCACCGGGCTCGACATCTGGAACCAGAAGATCCTGAAGGCGCCCGGCCATTACGCCCGCGCGCCCGGCTGGTCGATGCCGCCGGGGCCGCCGCCAATGCCGGAAATCGTCTGGCCCGACCAGGAACCCGAACATCTCGACGGTCCGCTGCAGGAGCGCCTCGACCACTGGATGACGCTCGTTCATCGCGGCAACGTCATCGAGGCCTACCGCGTCTTTCTCGGCCTCATGGCGAACCCCGCCGAGCGCCCGGCGGTCCTCGCCCAGCTGGCCCACGCCGGCCTCATGGACGTGCAGGACCGCGCCCTCTACAACCGCTCCTACACGACCGGCCACAAGGCGTTCCGCGCCCGCGCCACGGTCGACCTCGGCAACACCCTCGGCTGGGACAACGCGCATAACGTCATATACGCCGGCGCGCTCGATGTCGCGGTCGGCCCGCGCTGGTACTCGACCTATGAGATGGCCTGCAACGTCATCAAGATCTTCCTCGAAAAGCAGACCGTGTCGGCCATCCCCTATGGCGGCGCCTCGCCAGAGGAGCTGGCGATCCTCGCCAACAACAAGGAACCGTTGAGCCGCGAGGAAGCCCAAAGCCTCGAACGCGCCCTCATTCGCGAACCGGAGCCCGGCTTTCTCGAACTTCTCTCCAAATTTCTCGAAGCCGGCAAGAGCCCGCGTCACATCCTCGACGTGTTTCAGATGGCTTCCGCCCAGGTGATCCTGGAAACCCAGGGCGTCAACAACTTCTCGCTGCCGCAGCACAGCTTCGAATATTTGAACTCGCTGACCTGGTTCTTCGACAATTTCGAGCACAAGCACCAGGTGAAGTTGCTCTACCTCGCGGCCTCGTACGTCAACCGCGCGGCGTGGCACCAGAAGGGGATCGGCGACGCCGAGCCCAACGCGATCCGCGCCGCGAGCGGGGCCGACAAGCTGACACCGGCCCAGATCCTCGACCGCGTCGACGCCGCGGTCCTCGCGCTCAATGGGCCGGACAGCACCGCCTGGACCCAGGCCTATATCGCGAGCGGCGCCGACAAAAAGCCGCTGGTGCAGCACCTGGCGCTTCTCGCCTGCCGCATGGGCAACGACCCGCACAACCAGGAGATCGGCCAGGTCCTCCTCGAGGATTGGGGGAAGAACCGCGGCTGGGACCGCGACCGGCTGCTGCTCGTCTGCGCCCACCACACCGCCGTCCATCGCAAATACGGCAACCCGCAGGATTGCGCCAACCGCTTCGGCGCAGCGCTCGGCGTCGCCCGGTTGCAATAATGCGCCTGGCCCGAGTTCCCGGCGAAGGCCGGGACCCATTGATGAACCGCTTCAAGCGCTGAATGGTGGGTCCGGGCTTTTGACGGGATCTCGGGTTTATACCTGCGTCAAGATGCGTTCGAAGACCCCCACCCGATGGCGGCGCGGGAAGCGCATCGCGCCGGGGTATCGGCCGTGCTATTCCTTGCCCAGACACTATGGAGGCCTTTTGATGATCCATCATCTCTCGATTGCCGCGCGCGATCCCAAGCAAGCCGCCGGGGTTTTGGCCGAACTGATGGGCGGCAAGGCGGTGCCGTTTCCGCCCAACCCGGGAAGCTTTTTCGCCCTGCAGCTCGACGATCACGGTTCGGGCGTCGAGGTTTATCCCTCGGGCACCGAACTCGAGCCGAACGGCGAGGTCGGCGGCAGCTTCGTCAAGCAGCCGCGCCAACGCGGTTTCGGGTCGACTCATTTTGCGCTCAGCGTTGCAACCGATGCGAAGAAGGTCGCGGCGATCGCGGAACGCGCCGGCTGGAAATGCTTTGTTTGCAACCGCGGCCCGTTTCACGTCATCGAGGTGTGGGTCGAGAACGAGACGATGGTCGAGATCCTGCCCCCGGAATTCGCCGCCGAATACCTTGCCTTCACCCGCCCCGATAAGGTGCTCGCGGCAATGGCGGCCGCACCGGTCGCCGGCGGCCGGCATTAGCTAGGCCGCGGGTCGTGGCGCAGCGCCCGGATATCCGCCTCACTCCCGACGAAGAGGCGGCCTTCCTCCGCGCGAACCGCAAGGCGGCGCTCGCCACGCTCGACCAGCACGGGTTTCCGCATGTCGTGGCGATGAATTTTGTCGTGCGCGACGGCGCCTACTACATGACCTCTTACGGCAAGGCGCAGAAGGTCCTCAATATCCGCCGCAACCCCAAGGTCGGCGTGATGGTCGAGACCGGCAGTGCCTATGCCGAGCTGAAGGGGGTCATGGTGCGTGGGCATTGCGAGCTGATCGAGGAGGCCGACAGGGTCGCAGAGGTTCTCGCCTGGCTCGGTGTCGGGCGCGCCACCGACCGCCCGGCGGGAGCCGTCCGCAGCGCCCCCAAGCGCGTCGCCCTCAAGATCACCCCGGCCAAGACCACCACCTGGGACCATGCGAAGCTCGGCGGGCGGTATTAGAGCCGTATCCGATCAAGTGCGATCACCCCACAATCGAAGGATGGGAGCGATTCAATTCGAACTGCTGTGTTCTAACGGGCGTCACTCCGCCACCGGGAGGCTCAGCGGGGTGATCTCCTCGGCGCTGCGGCGGCGGTAATCGCGCGTCGGCGCCAGCGCCTCCATGCGCTCCTGGGCGGCGCGCAGCCGGCCGCCCGCCGCCCGTTGGTCGAGGGTCAGCACCCGTCTGTCGGCGACAACCTGCTGGCCGTCGACAAACACGTCGCGCACCGCCCGGTCGGCCGCGTGATAGACAAACGAGCGTAAGGGATCGCGCACCGGCTGCATCTGCGGACATTCGAGATCGACCATCACGATGTCGGCCTTTTTGCCTGGCGCCAGCCGGCCGAGATCGTCGCGGAGAAGCGCGCTCGCGCCGCCGGCCGTCGCGGCATGGAAGAGATCGGCGGTCGTGACGCTGGTGATGTCGCGCGCCGCGATGCGGGCCAAGACCGCCGCCTTGCGCATCTCCTCAACCAAATTGTGCGGCGCGCAATCGGTGCCGAGCCCCATCACGATTCCGGCGCGCAGATAGTCGCCGAAATTCTCCATGATGTGGCCGTAGCGGGCGAACGGCGTCGGGCAATGCGCCACCGCCGTCCCGCTGTCGCCGAGGATCTTGAGGTCGGTGTTGGTCCATGAGCGGATCCAGGAGTGGTGGTCGAGGTAGAGCGCGTGCCCGAGGATCGTGCCGGGCCCGAGGATGCCCAATGAATGGGCCCACTGCACCGGGGTCTGGCCGTGTCGGCGGATCATCTCGCGCACCTCGCTGACGCTCTGCGCGACATGCACGGTGAAGGGGAGGCCGCGCTCCCTCGCCGCGGCGCGGCTGTCGCGCAAGAGTTCGGCGGTGCAGGTGTCGATCTGCATCGGCGAGACGACGCCCGAGAGCCTGCCGCAGGGATGACTGAGCGCGGCGTCGATGGTTGCGAGCGCCGCACTAAACCCGGCGCGGCCGCGCGCCTCGTCCCAGGCGTAGCGCAGCTCGTGATCGTCTTCGAGATACCACCGCGCCGAATTATAGCCGGGCGCGAGAAAGCCGCGCAGCCCGCTCCTGGCGAAGAGATCGACCCAGCCCTCCCAAGGGGGCGAAATGTCGACGAGGCTGGTGACGCCGGAGAGCAAGAGCTCGCAATAGGCGAATTCGGCGCTCGCCGCGCGCGCCTCGTCATCGGGTGCGGAGAGGGCCTGCGAGCGCTCGTAGAGCCCGGTCATGTGCATGCTCGGCAACCCGTGTTCTTCGCGGATCCCGCGATAGAGCGGCTCGTGCTCGGGGTGGGAATGGATGTCGATGAGGCCGGGCAGCACGAGGCGCGCTCGGCCGTCGATCACCCGGTCGGCCGGTCCCAGGGCGGTCTTGTCGAAATCCGTTCCGAGAAAGAGGATGCGGTCGTCCCTGAACGCGAGGTCGACCCCGCGGCGGTAAACGTGACGCCCCAGCCTCTCGTCCCAGGCGATCACCCAGGCAGCGTTCTTGATCGCGGTCGTCGTCATTGCTTCGCTCCCGAGCGGTGGGCTCGACGAGATTGCTTCCCCCCGGAACGGCGCGCAAGCGCCGGCCGTCCGGGGGTCGCTCGCAATGACAATGAAACCGGCTTTCATTGCGAGGAGCGAAGCGACGAAGCAATCTCCCGTCGTTGGATTTTGTATCGGAGACATACATCATGGCCGAGCCCGGCCCGCGCAATCTGATCACTGATGTGCCGGGCCTGCTCGTCGGCCAGGCGGAAGACCCGGCCGGCATCACCGGGACGACCGTCCTCCTGTGCGAGACGCCGGCGGTCGCCGCGGTCGATGTCCGGGGCGGTGCGCCCGGCAGCCGCGAAACGGCGCTCCTCGATCCGGCCGCGCTCGTCCAGCGGGTCGACGCCATCGTCCTCTCGGGCGGCTCGGCTTTCGGGCTCGATGCGGCCGGCGGGGTGACCGAGGGGCTCCTCGCTACCGGGCGCGGCTTTGCCGTCCGCGAAGTGCTAGTGCCGATCGTGCCCTCGGCGATCCTCTTC
>JBARKH010000209.1:0-3315 GCA_049801295.1 Allostellaceae bacterium
GATTGCCGCCGCTGCGCGAAATCATCGCCCGCCACGGCATCGCCGCGAAGAGGAGCCTCGGGCAGAACTTCATCCTCGATCTCAACTTGACCGGGCGCATCGCGCGCGCCGCCGGGCCGCTCAACGACGCCACCATCATCGAGATCGGCCCCGGCCCAGGCGGGCTGACCCGGGCGCTCCTCGCCGAAGGAGCGCGCCTTGTCATCGCGATCGAGCGCGATCCACGCTGCCTGGCCGCGCTCGAGGAGCTCGCCGCGCGCTATCCCGGACGCCTCCAATTGGTGGCCGGAGACGCGCTGGCGCTCGACCCGGCCACGCTCTCGAACCCGCCGCGCAAGATCGTCGCCAACCTGCCCTACAACATCGCCACCGCGCTCCTGTTGCGCTGGCTTGAGCGGATTGGCGACTATCAGAGCCTCACCCTGATGTTCCAGCGCGAGGTCGCCGAGCGCCTGGTGGCGGCGCCGCGCAGCCCGGCCTATGGAAGGCTCTCGATCCTCGTGCAGTGGCTCTGCGAGCCGAAAATCCTCTTCGATCTGCCGCCGCGCGCCTTTGTGCCGCCGCCCAAAGTCACTTCCAGCGTCGTTCTCTTGACGCCGCGCGCCAGCCCCATGGCGCCGGCCTCCAAACCCGTCCTCGAACGGGTCACCGCCGCCGCCTTCGGCCAGCGCCGCAAGATGCTGCGCTCGAGCCTCAAGACGCTGGGGGTCCCGGTAGAGCCGCTCCTCGCCCGCGCCGACATTCCCCCGAGCGCCCGCGCCGAAGAGCTCTCGGTCGCCGATTTCTGTGCGCTGGCGCGGGCCATGGACCACCCCGCGCAGGGCGCAAACTGAGCCGGCGCGCGCGCGGCGGGTCGGCAAGGCGGCACCTTGATCCAAGTCAATGCGTGATTACCATTTGGCAATCATTCTCGATTTATACAAAGACAACTTGTCGAATGGCGTCGGCAGCAATGATCGGCATCGCCATCGTCGTTTTTCGCGAGGTCCTCGAAGCGGCCCTGGTCGTCGGCATCATCATGGCGGCGTCCTGGGGTGTCGCCGGCCGCAATCTCTGGCTTTCGGTCGGTATCGGCGGCGGCGTCCTCGGCGCCGGACTCGTTGCCGCCTTTGCCGCGGACATCGCCGCGGCCGCGGCTGGCATGGGACTTGAGCTGCTCAACGCGGCGATCCTGTTCCTCGCCGTCGCGATGCTGGCGTGCCACACAGTCTGGATGGCGCGGCGTGGTCGCGGGTTGGCCGGGCAGGCCCAATCACTCGGCCGCGCCGTCGCGGCGGGAACCCAGCCGCTCTACGCGCTGGCGATCGCCGTCGGGGCAGCGATCCTGCGCGAAGGCTCCGAGATCGTCCTGTTCATCTACGGGATCGTCGCCGGCGGCGGCAACGGGCTGCTCGAATGCGGGCTCGGCAGCCTGATCGGCCTCGTCGCGGGCGTAGCGCTAGGCCTCGTGCTGTATTTCGGGCTGCTGCGCGTCCCGATGCGGCGATTATCCGCCACGACCAATGCAATGGTCGTCCTGCTGGCGGCCGGCATGGCGGCTCAGGGCGCCGGCTTTCTCGTCCAGGCGAACATCTTGCCGCCGCTCGGCGAGTTCGTCTGGGACAGCTCGGGGCTGCTCAGCGAGCGCAGCGAGCTCGGCCGGGTCCTGCACATCTTGGTGGGTTATGTCGAGCGCCCCGCTGGCATCCAGCTCGTCTTCTACGGCGCCACCTTGGCCTTCATGACCGAGCTGGCGCATGCATTCGGCGGCGGTGGCCGCAGAGCGCCCTACACCGCGGCGTTGCCGGCGCTCGCCAATGCGCTCGAGGCAAACACCGCGGCAACGGCGGCGCAGCGGGATTTCGGGACGCGCTCGGCGAGCCAGATGGCGGCGCAAAAACGCGCTGAGCGCTACCTATTGGAAGCAAAATACCTGCGCTCGCAGGTGTTGATGCTTAGCAACCCGACCGAACGCGATGCCCTCCTTGCTATCGCCGAAAATTACGAGCGATTGAGCGAACGGGTGGCCGCATCGCATCCGCCGATTGCCCTCGCTGCGAGCCAAGGCGGCGCCGACGGGCTGGCGGGAGCGACATAAGCCTTCCTGATTACGCATAGTCTCGGCCAAGTTGAGACGGCGGTATGGCATGGGCGGGGTGCGGACGGGGACGTAGCCGAGCCGTGGCATCATGGCGGCGAGATCGTGTCGCCGGTTGAAGGGCCGGTTCCCGCTTGCGAGCGGCCGATCTTGCCACGAGCACATCACGTCGCCCTGGGGGCATGAAGACCCATGTCCAGGGCGAAGGCCGAGGGTCCGTAGCAGGTCGATGGCGGCTGCCGATGCGGGTTGCGCGTTCGCGGCCGAAGCAATCACCCCGCGCGCAGGCGATTAACGAAATCGGCGAGGCCGAGCTGGCGGGTGCGGCGCAGGCGCTCGGCGGTGACGATCGACTGGACTTCGGCGACGCTGTCCTCGATCTCGCGGTTGACGATCACGTAGTCGTATTCCGACCAGTGGCTCATTTCCTCGGACGATTTGGCCATGCGGCCGGCGACGACGGCGGCGCTGTCCTGGGCGCGCCGGCGCAGCCGGGATTCGAGCGCCGCCATGCTCGGCGGCAGGACGAACACGGTGACGAGGTCGTGGGCGACCGTTTCGGCGAGCTGCTGGGTGCCCTGCCAGTCGATATCGCTGACGATGTCGCGCCCGGCGGCGAGCGCCCCCTCGATCGGCTGGCGCGGAGTGCCGTAATTGTGGCCGAAGACGGTGGCGTGTTCGAGGAGCTCGCCCTCCTTGACCATCGCGGCGAAGCGCGCCTCGTCGATGAAGGTGTAATCCCGGCCGTCGATCTCGCCCGGCCGCGGCGGCCGCGTCGTCACCGAGACCGAGAGGGCGAAGGTGGAATCGCGCTCGAGGAGCCGGTGGGTGATCGTCGTCTTGCCGGCCCCCGAGGGCGAGGAGAGGACCAGGAGAAAGCCGCGGCGGCGAATGGCTTCGGTGGCGGGTGGCGGGCTCATTCGAGGTTCTGCACCTGCTCGCGGAACTGCTCGATCGCCGCCTTCAGCGCGAGGCCGATGCGGGTCAATTCGATATCGGCCGATTTCGAGCACAGCGTGTTGGCTTCGCGGTTGAGCTCCTGGCAGAGGAAATCGAGCTGCCGCCCGACCGATTCGCCCCGCTCCAAAAGGTCGCCCGCCTGGGCGATATGGGCGCGCAGCCGGTCGAGCTCCTCGCGAACGTCGGCGCGGGTCACCAGCATCGCCAGTTCCTGCGCCACCCGTTCCTGCGGCATCGTCGGCGCGAGGCCGGAGAGTTCGCCGAGGAGCGTTTCGAGG